>JALONO010000038.1 GCA_025454895.1 Bernardetiaceae bacterium | reverse complement strand
GCCAACCCCTAAACCGATCACCAAATCATCAACAACAAATGGCAGCGGAAAGTTTTAACCCGTGGCGGGCGGCAACCGGGCCGCTTTGATGGCCTCCACCAGCGGTTCCAGTTCCCAGGCATTGGCGAGGGCCAGCGCGCCGTTGCGGGTGCGGCAGAGCGCGCGCAGGTAGGCCCCCACGCCAAGGGCCGCCCCAAAGTCGCGGGCCAGGCTGCGGATGTACGTACCCTTGGAACACACCACCCGAAAATCTACCTCGGGCAAGCTAATGCGGGTGAGGGCAAACTCGTGGATGTGGACCGCGCGGGGGGCCAACTCGGCCACCTCGCCCCGGCGGGCTTTCTTATACAGCCGCTCGCCGCCCACCTTCACCGCCGAGAACATGGGCGGCATTTGCGACAACGGCCCGGTGAGGCCCTGGGCCGCCGCCGCCAGTTGGGCCGGGGTCAGGTGGTGTACCGGCACCGGGGGCGTCGGCTCGGTCTCCGCATCGTCCGAAGGGGTGGTTTGCCCCAGCACCAGCGTGCCCGTGTACTCTTTTTCCTGGGCTTGGAACTGCTCGATTTGCTTGGTGAACTTGCCCGTGCAAATTACCAGCAGGCCGGTGGCCAGGGGGTCCAGCGTGCCCGCATGGCCGATTTTCTTCACTTTCATGGCAAAGCGCAGTTTGTTTACTACATCGAACGAGGTCCAGCCGAAGGGCTTGTTCACCAGCAGCACTTCGCCGGTTTCAAAGTTGAATGCGGGGGTTGGCATGTGCAAAAATGGCAGAAAAAATCGGTTTGGCCAGGCGGGCGAACGAGGCCCCGCCGCCAAACTGGCGGGGGCTGTTAAACTTTGTCAAAAACCCAATACCTTGGTTATTAGCGTACAACATTTGAGCACTTATCGGAGTAGAAGGACTACGAAACGCATCGTCATTCCATTTATCTCGTTTATGAAAAAAATCCTTTTTGCCTTTTTAATTGCCGTTTCGGGCGGCGCGGCCAGCATAGGTTTGTACAAACTGGCTGGTCTCGATCAGAAGCAGATCATTGTCCAAGAAGGCGCGCCCGGGGTGGGCCGCCTGGCCGATTTCCAACCCGGCCAACCCGTGCCGTTCGATTTTACGGTACCGGCCGAAAAAGTAACGCCCGCCGTGGTGCACATCCGCTCGGTGGTGAGCCGCAGCGAGGTTAGCAACGACCGGCGGCAGATGCCTCCCGGCTTCGAGGACTTTTTCGGCGACCTGTTCGGCGGCGGCCGGGGCACCCCCCGAGGCCCGCGCGAAGGGGCCGGTTCGGGAGTGATCATCAGCCCGGAGGGGCACATCATCACCAACAATCACGTGATCGACCAAGCCAGCGAGATTACCGTGATGCTCACCGACAAGCGGGAGTACAAGGCCAAGCTGCTGGGCACCGACCCCACTACCGACATCGCCCTGATTAAAATCGATGCCAAAGACCTGCCCGTGGTGCAGTTCGGCAATTCGGACGAGATCAAAGTGGGCCAATGGGTGCTGGCCGTGGGCAATCCGTTCGGCTACTTGCACTCCACTGTTACGGCGGGCATTGTGAGTGCCAAGGGGCGTAACATCCGCATCCTCAGCGATTCGATGAGCATCGAGGCCTTTATCCAAACCGATGCCGTGGTGAACCCCGGCAACAGTGGCGGGGCTTTGGTAGATGTAAACGGCAACCTAATAGGCATTAACACCGCCATTGCTTCACAAACGGGTCAATTTGCTGGTTACGCTTTTGCCGTGCCTGCCAACTTGGCCAAAAAAGTGGCCGAAGACCTGCTCAAGCACGGTACCGTGCAACGGGCCTTGCTGGGCATCAACATCACCGACCTGAACGCCCAAACGGCCAAAGAACTGGGCCTGAGCATTAACGAAGGTGTGGTAGTGGCGCGGGTGCTGCCCGGCGGGGCCGCCGACGGGGCCGGGCTGGAACCCAACGACGTGATCGTGAACATTGAGGGCCAGGCCGTGAAATCGGTGGCGGGCCTGCAAGAGGTGATTGGCCGCAAGCGCCCCGGCGACCAAGTGAAGCTTACTTACCTGCGCGGCGGCAAGGAACGCCAAACCACGGTGGTGCTGAAAAACCAGAGCGGTAACACCAGCCTGGTAAAAGCGGAAACCGAGGGCAGCCTGGGCCAGTTGGGCGTGCAGATCGAGAGCGTGTCGGCCGCCGACCTGGCCAAGATGGGCCTGGAAAACGGCGTGCGGGTAAAGAAGATCGGCACGGGCAAAATCCGCAACCAAACCGATATGCGGGAAGGTTTTGTGATCACCAAAGTGGGCAACCAGGCCGTGCGCTCGGTGGATGACGTGCGCAAGGCCCTCGAGGGCACCAAGGAAGGGGTGATGATCGCGGGCCGCTACCCTGGCCAGTCCACCAACCAGTACTATGCCTTCGGCATGGGCGACTAACATCCCTCGCTTCTTACAGATACACAAAGGGCGGTTTTGCAACCGCCCTTTGTGTTTTTATTCTTTTTGAAGATTGATTTTGGGGTCGGGGTGGGCGGGTTTGGCAGCTTATGGCAGATTTCGGGCCTGGGTGGTAGCCGGGTGAGCAACAGGGTCGCCCTTCTAACGAAAGATATTTTGACCCACTTTCGTGAAGGGGGTACTTCCTGTTTCTGCAATCTGTTCAATGAACAATCGTTTACTCACCGATTTAGTTAACCGGGTTGGCGATCACCATTCTAAACTGCGTGATCAACAGTGCACATTCAATAACACTACCCTAAAATCAAAAGGCGATTACGCATTCGCAGTCTCATAAGTGATTGACAATCATTTAATCATGCAATCATTTAGTCTTTTTAGTATAACCTTGCGCTCCTTGTTAGCGGTATGAACCCACACCTCGCCCGGCTGTATGCCATTGCCCAAAAGCCCGAGCGGCTGATTGTAGGCCTTATGAGCGGCACTTCCGTAGATGGCCTCGACGTGGCCTTGTGCCGCTTTACCGGCCAGGGCACCAGCACCCGGCCCCAACTGCTGGAGTTTGCCACCGTGCCTTACGAGCCGAGTTTCCGGCAAAACATCAAAACCGTGTTTTCTAAACGGGAGGTGGACCTGGAAACCCTCACCTTGCTAAACCCCTGGGTGGCCTTACAGCACACCGCCTTGGTGCGCCAGTGCCTGGAAAACTGGCACTTGACCCCCAACCAGGTGGACCTGCTGGCCAGCCACGGCCAAACCATTTATCACGCCCCCCGGCGGCTGCACCAACGGCCCGGGTTTGGCAACGCCACCCTGCAAATCGGGGACGGGGACCACCTGGCCGTGGCCACGGGTATCATCACCATCAGCGATTTCCGCCAAAAGCACATTGCGGGCGGGGGCGAGGGCGCGCCGCTGGCCGCTTATGGCGACTACCTCATTTTTTCCCAGGCGGGCCAAAACCGCATCATGCTCAACATTGGCGGCATCGCCAACTTTACCTACCTACCGGGCAGCCTCAACGCCGACGAGGTGTTTAGCACCGACGTAGGCCCCGGCAACACCCTCATGGACGCGCTGGTGCAGCGGGCCTTACCTGGCCGGTACTTTGACGACGGGGCCCAAATTGCCCGCGCGGGCGAGGTAAACGGCCCGCTGTTGGCCCAACTGGAAAACCACCCGTTTTTTGCCCAGCCGTTTCCTAAAACCACCGGGCCAGAACTGTTTAGCCTGGCCTACTTGGATGCGGCCTGCCAAGCTACCGGCACCACTGGCCTGCCCCTGCCCCATTTAATGGCCACCCTCAACCGGTTTTCGGCCAACCGGATTGCCCAGGCTATTGGGCAGGCCATTGGCCCCCGCCGCGACTTTGTGGTATTCGTGAGCGGTGGCGGAATGCACAACCCTCTGTTAATGAGCAATATCCAGGAGCAATTGCCTCGCCTCGAGTTCCGCACCACAGCTCAATTGGCCATCAATCCCGATGCCAAAGAAGCCGTGTTGTTCGCCGTGCTGGCCAACGAGTGCGTGGGCGGCGGCCGGGTCAGCTACGGCAGCGGGCGTAACGGCATCCCCAGCGTAAGCCTGGGCAAAATCAGTTTTCCGGGGTAAATTTGCCCAAGTTGGCTAGGTTAAAGCCAGCTTTTGCTACTTATGAAGCCCAAGTTTATCCAAGGTTTTATGATCAAAGCGGCCTTACTCTACGTGGCTTGGCTACTAGCCGAGCACTTGGGCTGGACCACGCCGCTGCACCAATGGCTCACCGAAGTTACCACTATAGCCAGCACCGCCGGTTTGCGCTGGTGGGAACCTACCGCCACCTATTATATGGAAAGCACTAGATGCTATATCTCGATGGGTGCGGCCACGGTGCTCCATATCGACTCGCCGTGCAATGGCCTCACCATCATGCTGTTGTACATGGGTTTTTTGGTGGCTTACCCCGGCCGCTGGCAAACCAAGGCCGCCTTTATGGTGCTGGGCAGTGTCATTGTCTTTTTGCTCAACATTGGCCGGGTAATGGCCCTCACCCTCAATTACGCTTATGCCAAAACTAGTTTTGACTTCAACCACAAGTACACGTTCGTGTTCATTGTGTACGCGGTAGTATTTGCCCTGTGGGTTACCTGGGTAAACAACTATTCGGTAGTGAGCAAAAAATTAAGCACTTAAGCGTTGAAACGACCCCAAAAATGGATCCGGGCGGGGCTGCTCACGGGCCTGGTAGCGGCCTTGTTTATCAACTGGTTTTATTACGAAGACACTTACCAGTGGTTACAAACTAAGCTGTTGCAAATGCTCACCAACGGGGGGCTGGCCTCCGCCTCGTTGGTCAATGCCGTTAAACTGATGGGCTACACCGGGCTGGTGGTGGGCAATATGGCTTTTTCCTTGCTGATCGTTTACACGTATTTCCTGGACGGGCGCATTACCCGCACGGCCGCCCGCTACCTGCTACTCTACTTTGCCGGGGCTTACGGCACCATGTGCGTGGCATTTTTGTTCCATTGGGCCGGGCCTTATCAGTATGCCCGCCTGGCCTGCGATATGCTGGCTTCGCCACTGGTGGAGTGTACGCTCATCCCGCTCATGCGGCTTAAACAAGCCGAAGATCAAGCGTAAGAATTTTTAGGATGTGGCAAAACATAATGTTTATTGTTGATTATCAATTACTTACCAAGATAACCCCGCCATCGGCGGCTAAACCTTGGCCATACCTGATTGTCCGTTGGGTATCGCTTCTTAAATATTAGAGTTTTTGTGTGTTGATAATGAGCATCTTAGCTGAATTAGGGGAAAGCCCCTCCGTTCAAAAATATTTCTCGCAAAGCCGCTAAGGCGCAGAGCTAGTTTTGGCTTTTAAACGTGTCAACCTGGATACAAATGGCCTATTCCTAGCCGCCAAAAATAGAACGGATCACCCCTGCCCGACGGGGAGGGCTGATCCGTTCAAAATATTTCTCGCAAAGCCGCTAAGGCGCAAAGCTAGTTTTGGCTTTTGAACGTGTCAACCTGGATACAAATGGCCTATTCCTAGCCGCCAAAAATAGAAGGAACACCCCTGCCCGACGGGGAGGGCTGATCCGTTCAAAATATTTCTCGCAAAGCCGCTAAGGCGCAAAGCTGGTTTTGGCTTTTGAACGTGTCAACCTGGATACAAATGGCCTATTCCTAGCCGCCAAAAATAGAAGGAACACCCCTGCCCGACGAGGAGGAGACGCAATCTCGAACCGACTACGGGTAATGTGCAAGAGGTCTAATGGCCAAACTGAATTGAGAGCATTCGCCTTTCCTCCATTATGAATGATTGAGAAACAAGCAAAACAATCGTTGAAGCAGGCAACTGCTCGGTTATTTTAGGATGCACCACCCTGGCCGTCAAGCGCAAAAACGATAAAAAAAGCGAGACGGACGGTCTCGCTTGGGAGCATTTGGGAGCACGCGCGGGTGCTTAGGCCCGCTCGCTCAAGGTGAGGATGGGGCGGCTGGCGTGGTTGGCTACTTTCTCGGTGAGGTTGCCAAACAGGAACTGGGCCAGGCCACTTCGCCCGGAGAGCGTCATCGCGATCAGGTCGGCGTTCATGGTTTCGGCAAACCGGCGGATGGCCTCGTCCTTATTTTCCCCGATGTAGATATCGCAGGTATAATTATCGAAGTGATGCTTCGTGGCAAAGGCCGAAAGCAGGTTCAACGTATCTTTTTGGGTGTTGATGTCCAACCGGGGCGGGATGATTTTAACGAAGTGCAGGGTAGCCCCGCAAATTTGCTGAATGGTTTTTAGCTGATCCACCGCCTGGCCGGGCACTTCTTTAAAGTCGGAGGCGAACACGATGTTAGCTAGGTTGGGGGTTTCCACGCGGCCTTTCACCACTAGCACCGGCACCCGGGCCTGGCGGATCACCCGCTCCACGGTGTGGTCAGCAGGCTCTACTTGCTCGGGGTTTTTGGCCCCCATCACCACCAAATCGGCTTGCTCGCGGGTAACAAAATCGGCCAGTTCGCGGGCTTCATCGTCAAACACGACGTGCTTGCGCAGGCTGAGGTCGTTGTATTTAGCCATTACCGCCCGGAGCTTTTCCTTGGTAAGTTCCACCAGTTTAGGCACATAAGTGCCCACCGGATCTTCGTCGCTTTTATCGCTGAACCCAATGTTGTTGATCCCGGCGGCGCCCATAGGCACCGAGGGTACGTCGATCACATGCAGCAGCAAAATTTCGGCTCCGCTACGCCGGGCCAAAGTAGCCGCTACGCCCAGGGCACGTTCCGCTTCGGGCGTAAAATCGGTAGGCACCAAAATGGTCTTGAGGTTCATTGTCAGTTGGGGAGGTTAAGGGTAAAACAGTTTAACACCAGCGTTTAGATGCAAAATCAACCAGGGATCGACATTGTAAGTTTCCCTTAAAATTAGTGTAGGTGCCAGGTAAAAACAATCCTCAAAATCAGGAGTTTTCGGCCAATGGCGGGTTAAGTTCGGCGAATCGCGCCTATTCATCTTTATAACAACGTATAACCAATGAAAGTTCTTGCACCGGCAACTAAAAATGGAGGAAAAATCGGGAGTATGGCCGTTGAACTTACTTTTGCCGGGCAAACTGGGCATGGGAACCAACACCTCTTTTTGGGCAAAATGGCGGGCCTGGACGGGCCTGCCGGGGCACCTACTGGCCCTATGGCGGGCAGCACGCCAGCAGCGGGCGTTCACCGGGCGTTTACTGGCCGAACTACAACCCGGCCTCCCGCCCGATGGCACGCTAGGCCCTCGGGAGTGGCACCGATTACGGGCTTATCCGTTCCAATTTGTGGGGTTGTTTGCCCTGCCCTGGGCTTGCTTGCAGGGGCGGCAGCTTAGCCCAGCCGAACAAACCCGGCTCACCCACCTGGCTATGGCCGCTAGCCTGCTCGATGACTTCATGGACTCGCCAGAGTATTCGCCCCAAACCTTGGAAATGCTTTGTTGCGCGGCGGCCCGTTTTCCGGCCCAAACGGCCAAGGAACAACTTTACCAACGGCTCTGGGCACAAGTGGCCTTGCCTACCGCTCCGGCCTTTGCCCAACACCAACAGGGTTACTTTGCCGCCGAGCTGGCAGGCCGGGCCATCGCGGCGGCCCACCGGCAGGGCCACCCCTCGGCCCGGGAGGTTTTACAAACCCAGGCCCTGGCCAAAGCGGGCCACGCACTTTGCTTGTGCCGCCTGCTGATGGAGCCGCCCGCCCCGCCCGCCGAGCTGGCCGTGGTGTACCAACTGGGCCAATGGGTGCAGGTGCTCGACGACCTGCTGGACCTGGCCCAAGACCAAGCCGCCCAACTCCCCACCCTGGCCACCACTGCCCCTACCCTGGCTACCTTGGCCGCCGAGCTGCATTACTTTTCCCAACAGGCTTGGGCAGGCATCCGCTCGCTGCCGTTTGCCCCGGCCCGCCGCGAGGCCCTGGTGCTCCACTTCCAACTATTGGCCGCCAGCGGCTGGACCCACCTGGCTCACTTACAAAACCTTAGCCCGGCAACTGCCCCCTGGCGGCCGGGCACGCACCCCCTCACGCAACTGCGCTGGCACGAACGGCGGCTCAGCCATTGCTGGCGTTACCCTTGGGCTTTTTGGAAGAAGGTAAAATAATTTTTTTGCAACATTGTTGCGTATATTGCACCCCAAAAGAACCTCTCATGAATTCCCTACAAAAACGCTTGCCAGTAACCGTACTGTCCGGTTTTTTGGGTGCAGGCAAAACCACCCTGCTCAACCATATCCTCCACAACCGTGAAGGACTTAAAGTAGCCGTGATCGTGAACGACATGAGCGAAGTGAATATAGATGCCCAACTGGTGCAACAACAAAACATCCTCAGCCGCACCGAGGAGAAACTGGTGGAAATGAGCAACGGTTGCATTTGTTGCACCCTGCGCGAAGACCTGATGCTGGAAGTAGAACGCCTGGCCAAAGAAAAACGCTTTGACTATCTGTTGATCGAGAGCACTGGCATTAGCGAACCCATACCAGTAGCCCAAACCTTCACCTTCGAGCCGGGCGACCAAGGCATCGACCTGAGCCGCTACGCCCGGCTGGATACGATGGTAACCGTGGTGGACGCTTTTAACTTCTACAAAGATTTTGGTAGTGCCGATACCATCTTGGACCGGGAACTCACCCAAGACCCAGTCGACCGCCGCACCATCGTCAACCTACTCACCGACCAGATTGAGTTTGCCAACGTGATCATCCTCAATAAAACCGACTTGGTGCCCCCGGCCCAGGTGGGCGAGCTAAAGGCCATTTTGCGCAAATTCAATGCCGATGCCCACATTATCGAGAGTAGTTTTGGCAAGGTAGCCCCTAGCCACATCCTAAACACCCAACTGTTTGATTTTGACCAAGCCTCTTCGGCTGCCGGTTGGATCCGTGAGCTAGAAATGGCTGGGCAGCACGTGCCCGAAACCGAGGAATATGGCATTGGTTCGTTCGTGTTCCGCGACCAGCGCCCGTTCCATCCGGCGCGCTTCTGGCACTTCCTCTCGCAGGAATTCCCCGCCACCATTTTGCGCAGTAAGGGCCTGTTTTGGCTGGCCAGCCGGCCGGCCGATGCCCTCAACTGGTCGCAGGCGGGCGGTTCGCTGCGGGCCGAGAAGGCCGGGGTATGGTGGGCCAGTATGCCCCCTAGCCAGCGGCTCAACTTTGCCGCCTTTGTCGAGAACCGCGCCGAAATCGAGAGCCGCTGGCACCGCCAGTTCGGCGACCGCATGAACGAACTGGTGGTTATTGGCCAAGACCTGGATAAAGCCGATATCACGCAGCAGCTACAGGCCTGCCTTTGCACCGAGGCCGAATTAGCCTTACCCGCAAGCCAGTTCAAAGATCCTTTTCCTGTATTTTAATCGTCTGATTATTAGGTGATTAACGCATAGCAAGAGCCAGTCGAGTTATCAACCTGAACCTACGGCCAAACCCCCAAGAGGCATGCTTTGCCTTGTGGGGGTTTGTTACCGCGTCCTCATTTCAAAATCAAACCCAAAATGCGTATCGTCGATCTTTAAACAATTGACAATCAAACGTAATTACACTACTGCTAAGTTGCTTTAGGATAAATCAGGGGGGCACCGCTACCCAGCCGAGCAAGGTTGTGGCTAAAACATGAAACCCTATGAAGGGTAGATGAAACCTAGGAAACCGGGCACGTTAAAAAAGCACGCTCAAACGCGAACCATCGCCCAACGGTTTGGTGGATTAGGCCACGGCCAGTTCTTCCCGCAGGGCCGGGGCCGCCATGAGGCTGCGCAACGCGGCCTGGTACTTGCGGATGATGATCTTTTGATCGAAGCGGTCTACGGCCAGTTGGCGGCTGTTCTGGCCCATGCGGCGCAGCGGCTGCTCGCCCAGGTGCATGATGTCCTCCATTTTCTTGGCCAGGTCGTGCGGGTCTTTCACGTTGCACAAAAAGCCGTTGAACCCATGTTCTACGGTGTCGCGGCAACCGGGCACGTTGGTGGCAATGATGGGTTTGCCCATGCTGGCCGCCTCGAGCAAAGTGCGCGGCGTGCCTTCGCGGTACGAGGGCAAAATCACGCAGTCGGCTTTCTCCATAATCGGCACCACGTCATCGGAGGTACCCAGATACTCCACCAATCCTTCTCTCACCCAGCCATCCAGGGTTTCCTGAGGTACGCCCAGGCCCTTGTCTGGCTCCACTTTGCCCAGCAACTGGAAACGAGCCATCAGCCCTTGGGCCTGCAACAGGCGGGCAGCCTCGATGTACTCCAAAATCCCTTTGTCGTACAGCATCCGGGCTACCAGTAAAAACGTGAAACGGTGGTTGCGAGGGGTTTCGCGGGGCTTAAACCGGGACAAATCAACCCCCGAACCGGGCAGCACATCGGTAATGTGCTGCCGGACAAAATTTCGCTCAATAAACAGCTGGCGGTCGTCCTTGTTCTGGAAAAACACTGCCTCGGGAAGGCGGAACACCGCCCGGTAAAGTTGGTGGGCCACCCACGAAGTAAAATTACTGCGAATAAACACCGTACCTAACCCGGTAACGTTGTTGATGCACGGGATGCCCAGCATTTTGGCCGCCAAGGTGCCGTAAATATTGGGTTTGATGGTGTAGTGGAGCACCACATCCAGCTCCGCCCGCCGGTAGGCCTGATACAAGTCCCAAACGAGCTTGGTGTCGCGTAGCGGATTGGAGCCTTTGCTGTCCATCGGAACGGCGATAAACTCACACCCGAGGTTGACGATCCGCTCAGTATATTGATCTTGAGGAGCAATGGCCACTACTTGATGGCCACTTTGGATAAACGACTCGATGAGGCCCGAACGGAAATTGTAAATGTTCCAAGCTGCGTTTATAACAATACCAATCCTCATAACTAGATCAAAAAAGGGGTGGATTACTTTAGGTTTTAATCAAGAACGGCAATCGCAGTCTTAAAAAAAATCAACACTATCCGTTTAACGTCCTCAAAAACCTGGATATTGCCTGTAAAACTAAGCAACCAATTTCACGCCAAACCAATTTTGGTCGTCTGGATAAAATCAATTATTCTCCCTGATGAGTAATATTTGGGCCAGAAGGTAGTGAAAACAACCCTGCCGGGTAGGAAACAGCGACCAAATACAAGCCGTGGGCAGGCACGGCCCGGCCAGCCTGGCGGCGGTCTTTGCTTTGAAGGATCGCGGCAAAGTTTTGCGGGGCGAGCTTGCCCCGGCCCACGTCGAGCAAAGTGCCCACGGTGGCGCGCACCATGCCCCGCAAAAACCGGTCAGCCCGGATGTGGAAAGTCAAATGCGGGCCACGTTGCTCCCAGTAAGCATGCTCAATGCGGCACAAAAAAGTCTTTACCTGAGTTTTTACTAAACTAAGTGACTGAAAATCATCATATTGTAACATCAAACTCGCGGCGGCGTTCATCGCCCCCAGGTCGAGGGAGCGGGGATAGTAATAGGCCAGCCCTTGGCGCAGCGGGTCTTTTTGCTGGGTAATTTGGTATTCGTAACGGCGGCTGGTGGCACTAAAGCGGGCATGGGCATCGGACGGCACCGCCAACAGCTTATGAGCCACAATATCAGGCGGTAGGCACTGGTTAAGCCGATAAAGGAAATGACCTTCGTCGAGCAGGGTCTCGGTATCAAAATGGGCAAACTGGCTAGTACAATGTACACCCGTATCGGTGCGGCCACTGCCCACGGTAGCAACCGGGTGGCGCAGCACAAAGCCCAGGCATTTGTCCAACTCGGCTTGCACGGTGGGCAAAGTACCGTTGGGGTGAGCCTGCCAACCGTAGTACCGGCCACCGTGATACCCGATCTCCAGAAAGTAACGCAAAGCGAAAAAAGGTGAATTTAGCTTAACAAAATTAGGCCGCCGTCCCGGCAATTTCCGGTCGGCCCGTTCTTATGTAAGAAATGGCGCAAAAACGATACTTTAGTGGTAGCGACTACCCTTTACTCCGAGTAAGCCTGGCTCGGCGATTAGTGAGCATTAACAATTTTTTAACATGAAACACCGCTACAAAAACGACCACTGCCTCAATTGCGGCCTCCGTTACGAGCGGCACTACCATTATTGTCCGCAATGCGGGCAGGAGAACACCACCAGCCGCATCTCGTTCACGGGCCTCATGTCGGACCTGTTCAGTAACTACCTCACGCTCGACTCGCGCATGGGCCGCACGGTGCTGCCGTTTTTGTTTAAGCCAGGAGCCATCACCGTGGCGTTTAACCAGGGCCGCCGTTTGCGATACCTCCACCCGGTGCGGTTATATATTTTAATGAACTTGCTCTACTTTTTTGCCTTCAGCCTGGTGGTACACGTGGACCGGGTAACCCTGGCCCAGTTGGCGAAAACCGAAGAACCAGCCCGCAACCAGTCGCCGCAACCTGACACCGCCGCAATGGCCCAAGCCAAGGTTGGTCCGTTGAGAGTACAGGCCCGGAAAGTGGAACCAAAGGCCAAAGAGCCGAAAGCCGAGACACCCCCCTCCGACCGCCAAGGGAATAACCTGGCCACTTTTGTGGGCTGGATCCAAAACAAACGGATGACCGACACGCTGCTCATCGACTCGCTGCGCAAAGTGGGCTTTTACATGACCTTGGGCGGCAAGCCCAACCGCACGGACACTTACTCAGAAAGCGAATTGAAAATCAGCAACCAACTCCTCAAAATTGGCCAACAAGATTTACCGTTATTCCTGCTCAAGGTGATCAACGACATCCCTTTGATGATGGTACTCATGCTACCCTTCCTGGCCCTATTTTTAAAACTACTTTACGTCCGCAGGCCGTTCTTGTATATCGATCACTTTGTGTTTGTGCTGCACTTACAGGCCTTCGTGTATTTGATTTTCGGCCTAAGCCTGCTGGGATTTTATTTCATCGAAGGCCAAAGTTTGCTAGAAGTAGAGGTATCGCTAGCCCTGTTGCCCAATTTGTTTATCTTAGTGTATAACTACTTCATGTTCAAGCGAGTATATCAGCAGGGCTGGCTCCGAACCAGCGTCAAGTTATTTCTCTTTTCCAACTTTTATTTCAGCATTCTGTCCCTGTTCATGGTCATTGGGTTTTTGTACTCCTTCTGGACTTTTTAAGTATCTCCTTTTTTCTAAACTGAACTTTTATGGAAGGAATTGACAGTATCATCAAAAAATTTAAACTGGTGGGCCTGGTAGGGGCCGTCGCGGCCGTGGCCATCTACTTTAACCGCTGCGATCAAAGCTTTATCGAAAAAGCCAAAACCGGCCACGAGGCGGAAAAAGCCCGCACCGAATTAGAAGCCACCAAAATTGAGTTGGAGAAGAAAAAAATAGAGCTTGAGAAACAAAAACTCGAGTACGAGGCCTACAAGCAGGCGCAAGCCCAAAAGTTGGTGGACAAGCACGGCGGCGACCAAACCGAGGCCCTCGACGAGCTTAAGCAGAAGGAGCAACAATTGAACGAGGTGCAAATCCCGGTCCAGCCCGGCCAGGACGACTCGGATCGCCCGGCCTTTGACCTAACCGGCCGGTGGACGCTCCAAAACGGCAACGGGGCCTATTACAACATCGCCCAAAACGGCGGGCAAGTCAACATCGAGGAAATCTCGGTGCTGCTGGGCCAGCCGTTTACCTCGGCCCGGGGCAGCGGCCTAGTTACCCCCCAGGGCCAGGTGGACCTCCAATACCAAACGCTATGGAACACCGCCGGGCGCGGGCAATTACAATTGATTAATAATCAGTTACAAGGTCAATTTACTGACCAAACCACTGGGGCGGTGGTACAGATTGTGCTATTCCGCTGAGCTAGTTTTTGAGGGCCAGCAAGGGTAACTCGCTGGTCATGAGTTGCTGGCGCGTGTGGCTACCCTCGATAATGCGGTCGAACCACGAGCGGGTATGGTTGAACATCACCAGCAACGACGGCGAGTCTTCGCTGGCGTATTCCTCAATGCCCGCCTCCACGTCGTTGTCCACTTCGGTGCGCACCAGCTTGATCTGGATTTTTTCGTAGTGATGCTGGGCACCCAATTGGGCGGCCAGGGCCTCGCGGTCCAGGGTGGCCAAATCCACTTGCACCGGAAACACCGGGTACACGTGCACCACATCGATCGCTGCCCCAAAGGGCCGGGCAAAGGCCACCACGGCCGGCACTTCGCGGTCGAGTTTGGTGAGGTCAGAAGCGTACCCGATTTTCTTGATGGGCCGATAGCGGTAGCCCGCTGGCACGGCCAGCACCGGGCAAGCCGCCTGGGTAAATACCCCGGCCGTGTTACTGCCCACAAACCAGCGTTTTAGCCCCGTGGCCCCGTGCGTGCCCATCACAATCAGGTCAATGGCCAACTCGGCTACCAGCTCGCCCACGTGCAGGAGCAACTCGCCTTCGCGCACCAAGAGGTTAGCTTCGGCCGCTTTCTGTTCAATGCCTAGCTGATGGTACACCTCCCACACCTGCTCCTGCAAATCGTCGCGGTGTTCAGCTAGGTAGTCTTCGCGGTAACGGTGGTACAGGGCCTGGTCAGCCACGCGGGGGATCACCCGGCCCGTGGCGTGGTAAAAGTGCAGTTTGGCCCCCAAAGCCGCCGCCAGTTGAACCGCGTAGGCCATCGCCCCTTTGGCGTTTTCGGAGAAATCGGTGGGCACCAGCAGGTTTTTCATTCCACAATCGGGTTTTGGCTTAAAATTGAACTGATAATTGACAAAAACGGCTCAAGCATTAGGCTAGTAACCATCAATAGAGTTATTGTGTATTGATAATGAGCATCTTCATTCAATTCTGAGGAAGCCCCTCCCCGACGGACGACCGAAAGCGAATGAGCTTTTGGGGCGAGCCTGTGTGATGGCTTGGGGTGGGGCTAAGACGGGCGAATTAAATCGCGCTTTATATATAAAAAAAATTTCAAATCAAATAATAAAAAACCTTACCATAATCCAACTTTTTTGGCCCCACCCTGGCCCTCCCCCCTGGGGAGAGGACGCAATTTTTGAAACGTGCAGTGGGTAGCAGACAAGGGAGTAATTCTAATCAACTATCTGATTTTCAATATGTAAAAACTCTAATGAAGTGATTTTTTCTAAACTTCGACCCGGATGCTTGCCTAGCTGCTTTGCGCACAAAGGCAAATTAAGCTGCCAGATCGCCAAGCCAAAATTAACTTTTTGTTACTTGACTTATGGTTGCCCCGGCCCCAGCATGGTTACGGTGCCTTTGTACTGGCGGCTCCTAAAATTGAGGTGGTAATAATAAACCCCCGGCGGGTAGCCTTCGCCCGTCCAGGCAAAGTCGTTGCTGGTGCTGGTGAACACCCGCACGCCCCAGCGGTTGAATATCTCAATACTTAAAAACTCGTCGGTGCAGCTTTGCCGGGGCAGCCCTGGGATGCGGAAGGCATCGTTGAGGCCATCGCCGTTGGGGGTGAACACATTAGGCGGTTGAAAGCCCGCGCCCAAGGTAAAATCCAGCAAGTTGATACGGGCAAACAACGTGGGCGACGACAACGGCGGCGCACAAACGTTCTGATCCCGAGCGATAAAATTGAAGTCAAACCGTTGGCGTTGGGCCAGTTGCTCGCAAGTGGGTGTCCAGCGCAGGGTGGCGGTGGCCCGCCCGTTGGTGCCGTTCACCGGGGTGAAAACCATCCCAAAATCGGCAAAATTAAAGTCCACACCTTGGCCACTAATGCTCACCACTCCGAGATCTCCGTCAAAGGCTTCCAAATTAATCACGACTTCCTCGCCGGGGATCAGCCTCATGTTGTTCAGGTCGCGCGGTCGGCCGCTGGCATCTACCGAGGTGCCCGTTAGGCGCGGTGGGGTGATGTTTGCTTCCGGCGTGAGGGTTACGGTAAGCCGCACGGTATCGGCCGAATTGGGGCCACAACCGCGCAAATCACTGACAATGAAATCAATATCAAAGGTACGCTGCGCAAAATTCGGGCCTAACAGGTTACAATTGGTTACCCAACTAAACGGCGAAGTTACCTGCCCCCGCCCCTCGGCATCGGTAAACCGGGCACCCACTTGGGCAAAAGTAAACCCAAGGGGGCGGCCCACCAGCCTAATTTGGTCGTTGTCCGGGTCAGTACCGATCACGTCAAAATTGAGGGTTTGGCCAGCCGCCAAGGTACGGGCAAACCGGCGCGGCCCGGTTTGGCCGATGGCCGGGGCCAGGGTAACGCTGGGCGGCCGGTTGGCCCCAGGCCTAAAAATGAGCACCAGCCGCAGGTTCACCGTATCGGCAAGGGGAGTGCCACAGTCTTTGAAATCGCGGGTGATGAACTGGATGTCGAACGCGCGGGAGTTTACGCCCCGGTTCAGGTCGGGCAGGAGCTCGCAAGCCCCCGTCCAAGTCAGCGGCGAGCTGATCCGGCTGCGGCCCGCCACGTCGCGGAACTGCATCCCCACGCTGGCAAAGCTGAAACCTTGGGGCAAACCTACCAAGTTAATACTATCATTATCAGCATCTTGCGAGATAATGGGGATACTGACCCGCTCGCCGATTTCGACCGTGTCGATGTATTGGCGGCGGGCGCGCAGTACGGCGGGCGGGTCGATGGAGGGCACGGGCGCGCGGTTGACCGTGCGCTCGGGCAGGATGCGCAGGCGCACGCGGGCGGTGTCGCTCCGCGAAACCCCGCAAGGGTCAAAGTCGCGCACAATGAAGTTGACGAAGAAATCCTGGGGCCGGGTGGGATCGGCCAGCAGGCCGCACCGGGTAGGCCAGCGGAAGTTGCCCGTGAGGATGGGGCGGCCCCGCACCGTGGGGAATACCATGCCCAGGGCGGCGGGGTTGTTGTTGACACCCTCGATCCGCAGTTCCAGGCTGTCGCGGTCGGGGTCGTCGGCCCGCACCGGGAAATTAAAGGTACCGCCCACCACCACCGAGTCGAGATAAAGTTGTTGGCGGGCATCAAACGAGAGGCCGGGCGTAACGCGGGGGCGCTGCCCCGGCCGGCCGATGACCACCAGGCGCACCTGGGTAGTGGAGTCGAGCGACGCCGAGCCGCAAGAATCCACGTCCTGCGCCCGGAAGTTGAGGTTAAACTCGCGGCGGTTGGCCCCGCCCAGCACGTCGCAGCCGGGAGTCCACTGGAACACCCCGGTGGTGCGGCGCACGCTGTCGCGGGTGGCGAAGGTCATGCGCAGCCCGGCCAGGTCGAAGCCCTGCCCCTGGGCCGAAAGGCGCACCAAGTCGCCATCGCGGTCGAGGCCCGTTACGTTAAACCGCACCGCGCGGCCCACGATCACGGTATCTACATATAACCGCTGGGCGGCCAGGTAACGGGGTAAACTGGTCGAGATTTCCGGGCGGGTGTTTTGGGTGCGGGTGTTGCGCACGATAACACGCACGCTGGTAGTACCCGAGCCGGGGGTCAGGCAAGGCGTTTGGTCGGTCGAGTTGAACGTAACCCGGAACTCGCGCTGGGTTTGGCCGGGGCTGAACAAGTTGCAATTGGGCCGCCAGCTAAACTGCCCCTGGCGTGGCGACGGGCCAGCCGCCGGAGCGTTGAAAGTGGCCCCCGGCAAGCTGGCCAAGCCCGCAGCTGCCAGGGTAATGGCCTGGCCCGCGTCGCGGTCGGTGGCGGTTACGTCAAAATTCAACGTTTGGCCCACGTTTATTTCTACCGTGTACTCATTGGCGGCGGCATCAAACCTGGCGAGCGAGGTGGTAACGGCCGGAGGCGTGTTTAGGGTGGGCAGATACACCACGTTGAGCCGCCGCTGCACCCGGCGGGGCTGGGCGCAACCGTTGTCGGCCACGTCCACAATAAAACTGTACGCTTGGCGCACGTTGGCCGGGCGACCCAGGGGCGGGCATTGGGGAAAACAGATTTGGGAACGGCCCGTGCCCCCGCTCGGCAAGTTGACCGGGTTGCGGGTAATGTTGATGCCACTGCCGGAGGGCAGGTTAAAGCCCGCTCCTTGTAATTGGATCGTGAGCACCGAATTAGGGTCGGGGTCGCCCACCACCACGTCGGCGCAGCGGTTACCCGCGCCAGGCCTGAAGTAGATCGTATCCGTATCGGCCAAAGCCACGCCGGGGCGCTCTGGGTCCTCCAGGCTGGCAGTGGGCGGCCGGTTGTTGGGGCAGTTGATCACCACCAACTGGTATTCGCGCACCACTTCGCCAATTTTGCGCCCGCCCCTAAATTCTTCGGCCACCACCGCGAACACAAAAATGCCCGTGCGGCTGGGGGTAACGGTAATCACCCCGGTTTGGCGGTTCACTTGCAAAGCCGGGTTGCCCGGCACCATGTTGGCCACCGAAAATCCGCCCGCAAACCGCACGTTGGGGTACGGCCCAGGGTTGGGCGGGTTAGGCAAAGGGTTGTTGTTCGACGAAAACCCGGCCACCGGCGAGCGCAGGGAATACACCACATCGTCGCCGTCGGCATCGGTGCCGCCAAAGTTATAAGTAAATGGCTGGTTCACGCAGGCGTAGTCCGAAACGGGAGCGAACAGCGCGGGCGTGGAATTGAGAAACCGCACCCCGGCCTGTTGCAACGCCGGGAACTCGGTGTAAAAAGTTTGGCCCGTATTGCCGGGGCTTAAAATATTGTCAATCACCCCGTTGCGGCAGCAGCGTTCCCAACTCACGTAATAGCCGCCCGCCTCCGTAAACTGGGCAGGGTTCAGTTCCACATTCACCGAATAGAAAAACCGCCGGGTAACCACCCGGCTGCCGGAGGCACAGGCTGGGGACGAGTAAGGGATCAACTCATCGGCAATGCGGGGCAGCACCACACTGCGGATGAACCGGTTAGTGGTGCGAGAATAAATATTGAGGCTTACCGTGGGGTCATCGTTGATCACCGCCGGGTCGGCGTTGATGGCATCATAATAAACATTAAGGGTGAAATTGTACACATTGCCCTGGAGGAACCGCATCCCAATCTCGCCGCCCACAATGTGGGTGGCTGCGGCCGGTAACGCCACACTTGCCCAAAAAACGAGCACAAGGCAAAGTCGTTGAATAGTCATTTCGGATGGTTTGCTGTTGTTTACAAAGTTACGCAAAGCGGCTAAGTGCGGTTGCCAATTCGTATTTTTAAAGCAAAGGTATTGCGGTTAGCTTTGTTGGCGTGTGTATGCATCTTTCATTTAAACTTTATCTATCATGAAATTACGGTTTGCGCCTGCCTTGGCCTTGCTCAGCCTCAGTTTTTTGGGCTGCGGTGGGGCACCCTCTACCTCCTCCACCCCTGAAACGGCCGCCGACAGTGCCAAAGTAGCCCCAGCCCCCTCCGACGGGGCTGTTAGCCTGGCCAAAATGTGGGAAACCGATACGTTGCTCACCACCAGCGAAGCCGTGATTTTTGACCCAGAGCGGGAAATCCTCTACGTGTCGTGCATCGCGGGCGCGCCCGATGGCAAAGACGGCCGGGGCTACATCGCCAAGGTGGACTTGGCCGGCCAAATCCAGGACCCGCAATGGGTCAAGGGCCTAAATGCCCCCAAAGGGCTGGGCATTGTGGGCGATAAGCTGTTTGTTACCGACATTGACCAACTGGTGGAAATCGACATCGCCCAGGGCAAAATCCTCAAAAAATATCCAGTAGCGGGTGCTCAATTCCTCAACGATGTAGCCACTTCTAGCACGGCCGTTTACTTCACGGACAGCAACCTGAGCAAAATCCACCAACTTACCCTGGCCGACGGCAAGGTGGGCCAAGTGCTGGCCGACACGGTGCTAGGCGGCTGCAACGGCCTGTACCTGGCCGATAGCACCACGCTCTATGTGGTGGGTTTCGATAATGGCAAATTGCAAAAGCTGGACCTGGCCACCAAGCAGCTCACCCCGGTGGCCGAGGGCATCAAAGCGGGCGACGGCCTGGCCTTGCACGAGCCGGGCGAGTTCTTCGCCTCTAGTTGGACGGGCCAGGTGCGGCTGGTCAAAAACGGCCAGGCCACCCTGCTGCTCGACACCGAAAAAGACAAGAGCAACGCCGCCGACATCTGGTTTGTCCGCGACCGCCATTTGCTGTTTGTGCCCACCTTCTTTAAAAATACCTTGGCGGCTTACGAGGTGAGCCATCCTTAGCCGTTGGCTCGGGCTGGGCTGGCCGGGGCTAGCCCAACCCGAGCTTGGTCAATTTTTCTAACCCCTGC
>JALONO010000245.1 GCA_025454895.1 Bernardetiaceae bacterium | reverse complement strand
GTTCGACGGCTGGCCCGCCCTCCAGTTTTCGGGCTGGCCCAACGTAGCCGTGGGCACTTTTGGCGGGGTCATCAGCGTAATCGATGCCGTGGACAGCAAGGAAGGCAAATACCGCCTGCTGGTAAGCCCCCAGCCCGGCGATGCGCCCTGGCCCGTGCAACTGCGTCAAGGCTCCTCGGTGTACGGCTGGGCCATGCTCGACGATGTGCCCATTTGGTACGAAATCTGGCGGCAGCTGAACGGCTTCCCGCCCAGTTTAAAAGAGGCCCCCGATGCCGCCAAAAGTGCCGAAAAGAAATAACCTTTTTCATCCTTCACTTCTTGAAAAAACCAAATTTTATGCCTCGGGGCGTGGTAAAGGCAGGTGGATCAAGGGTCGGGCGGCTTGCCGCCCCGGCCCGCCTGGGCTTCCACTTCCCGTTCATTAACAGCCTCATGCGACCCGTTTTTGTTTTTTTTAGCCTGTGGTTAGCCCTGGCCCACCCGGCTTTGGCCCAGCAAAAAAGCGGCGAATTGGGGCCACCCGCTGGTAAAGCAGGCCAACTTGCTCAACGAAAACGCCCGGCAAGAAATCCGGCTGGCCCGGGGCGGCTTCGACCCCAAGTTAAACGGCGGGCTCGACTTTAAAGAGTTTGCCAACACCCTGTACTACCGCCAATGGACGGGCGAGATCAAAGCCGCCACCATTACTGGCTTGGAGATCAAGGCGGGGTATGAGCAAATTGGCGGGGTGTACATCAACCCCCGCGACCTTACGCCCGGCGCGGGCCTCATGTACGTGGGCGTGGGCGTGCCCCTGGGCCAGGGCCTACTGATCGATGCCCGCCGGGCTGCCTTGCGCGAGGCCCAATACGGCCAAAGCATTGCCGAGGCCGAGCGGATTAAGCTCATCAACAAGGTGATCCTCCAGGCCACCAAAGACTACTGGGCCTGGTACGCCGCCCATAACTCGCTCCGCATTGCCCAGGAGGGCCTCGACCTGGCCGATTTCCGCTACCGGGCCGTAGTGGAGCGGATGAAGTTCGGTGATTTGCCCGGCATTGACACCACCCAGGCCCTAGCCACCCTGCAAGAACGCCAAATTGCCCTCAACGATGCCCAAGTGGCGTTTACCAACGCCCGGCTCATCCTGTCCAACCACCTGTGGAGCGAAGAGGGCACCGCCTTAGAGTTGCTCCCCAACAACGTGCCCACGCCCAACCTCAACGAGCTTAGCCGCGAGCTGCCCTTGGAGGAACTACTCAGCTTTGCCCGAGCCAACCATCCAGAACTGGTCAAACTCAATTTTAAATTGAAGCAACAGGCCATTAACCGCCGTTTGGCCGCCGAAATGCTCAAACCCGTGTTCAACGTCAACTACAACCTGCTCACCCAAACCATCAGCCCGTTTCAGGACCAAATCCCCGGCGCGTTTTTGCGCAATAACTACAAGCTGGGCCTCGAGTTTGCCATGCCCCTTTTTATGCGAAAGGAACGCGCCAAACTGGCCCAGGCCAACATCAAAATTGAGCAAACCGAGTTTGAACGCACCCAGGCCATGCGCGAAATCGACAACTACCTGCAAGCCAGCTACAACGAGTTGCTGAACCTTCGCCAGCAGCTGCGCATCCAAGAAAGCATGGTAAACCAATACCAAGTGCTGCGCGACGGCGAAGAGGAGCGTTTCCAACTCGGCGAAAGCTCGCTCATTCTGGTTAATATACAGGAAACCAAGCTGTTAGAAGGAAAACAAAAGTTAGTCGACTTTCAGTTTAAGTTTGCCAAGGCCCGCGCTGAACTTTTGTGGGCCGCCGGTAAGGGTTGGGAATTTTAGCCTAGACCCAGGCGCGCGGAGCCGTGAGCCCGACCTGGAGGCTCATCCCAAAACCAAATGGAAATCGCATATTTCCTAACTTGTGAATGATTGACAATCAAATGAAACAATCATTTTAATCCTGCAATTTTTCAGTCATTTTAAGGTTACGTATACCGAAACAGTGGGCCGCCCAGAAAGTACCGCCAACGTTTCCGGCCCCAAAACAATCGGCTCGCGAGGTCGGTGTTTTTGAACGATTATTATTTTTTAATACCGCCAAAATAAGAAAGAATGGTATTTTGGCAAGAAAATTGGGACAAAATTAATTAATTAGCCTTATTTTTGGTTTACTCGTTCCACACCCCTATTTCCATCGCCCTAGCGCCACGGTTTAAGTTTACCCCTCGTTACTACTTAGCGACTAACCGATTAAACCACCTTATGGCAAGGGTATTATTGTTTGTGCTTTTGTTTTTGGCGCCGCTGGGGTTGCCCCCGGCGCAAGCCCAGGTTTTGCCTTTCGGGAAGAAGAAAGGCCAGCCGCCCGCGCGCAAACCGGAAACCGAACGGGAGGTAAAAAACAAGCGCGGCGGCATTTTCGGGGACTTGCCAGAACGACCCGGCCGCGATGGCGTGCGTATGCAAGCCTTTGAGCCGGAAGACACCACCCAGGCCATCGACGAAACCCGCCTGATGTTCCGCAGCATCAACCGCCCCACACCTTACCAAAACGCCAACCAAATGGCGCTGCTCAACCATTACCAGCGCGATAAGAAGTGGGAAGAAGAATACCACCTGTTACTCAAATACGTGAGCCGGTTCAGTGTGGCCAACTTTACCGATCCGCAGAGCATGGACCTGGTGTGGCAACTGGTGCGCGTAAGCGAATACCTAGGCCATACCGACATCACCAAAGAGGCTTACCGCCTCATTCTCAAGCACTTCCGGGGCGATTTGCGGCAGGCCATCCGTCGTTACGATAGCCTGTCGCGCTTTGAGCGGCCTATGTACGTGGGCCTAGAGCGTTACTACGAAATGCTGGAACTCCGCAAAGACATCGACACCCTCAAGCCGCCCCAGGGCGTGCTGCTCAACATGGGGCAAGAGATCAACTCTACCTTTGAGGACTACGGCATCACCCTCTCGCGCGACGATAAGACGATGATTTTCACCTCGCGCCGCCACCGGGGGCCGGGCGCGGCCACAGTTAACGGCAAGCCCGCCTTTAACGAAGACCTGTTCGTGGCCCGCCGCATCGGCGACGACCATCAACTTTGGGAGCAAGCCCACCCGTTCGCGGACCTCAACAGCGGCCACAACGAAGGCTCGCCGTGCATCAGTGCCGATGGCAACACCCTCATTTTTGCCCGCTGCGACGCGCCCGACGGCAAAGGCAACTGCGACCTGTACGTGAGCCAGCGCGTCGATAACCGCTACTGGGACGACCCCAAGCCCCTGGCCAACATCAACAGTGCCGGGTGGGACTCGCACCCCTCGTTCTCGGTTACGGAAGATACGCTGTTCTTCGCCTCCGACCGGCAAGGGGGCTTCGGCGGGGCCGATATTTACTTTTCCGTGCGCGACCCGCGCGGTTTCTGGGCCTTGCCCCGCAACTTGGGGCCGGTGGTCAACACCCGCAAAAACGAGGTAAGCCCTTTCTTGCACCATCGGTATAACGTGCTGTATTTCAGTTCGGACGGGCAGTTGCTCAACTTTGGCGACTTCGATATCTACAAAACCCATTTTGTGGGTGGCCGTTGGAGCGAGCCGAAAAACCTAGGCCCGCTGGTGAACAGCGAGGGCCGAGAGTTTTACTTCGCCATCGATGCCGCCTCGGAAAAACTGTACTACGCCCGGGCCGAAAAAGGCAACGACAAGAGCCTGGACATTTTCTCGTTCCCGATGCCGATGGAAGCCCGGCCCACCGCCACCGTCCGCTTCACCGGCCGGGTAAAAGAGGCCCAAACCGGCGAGGTGTTCAAAGGCGAGGTCCACTTGATCGACCTGGACGAACGGGTGGAGATCATGCCCCGGCACATCCGCGACGATGGCAGCTTCGAGTTTGAACTCATCAAGGACCGCCGCTACATGATCATTGTGCGGGGCGAAAAGTTTTTCCGCATCCAGGAGATTTTCTTTATCGAGGGCGACAAAGATGTGAACCTAGCCGCCCGCAGTATCAAAAACATCAAATTTGAGTCGATCGAGTTTGAAGAAAACCGGGCCAAGATTTTGCCCGCCATGGAAGCCGACCTGAAATCGGTGGTCGATTTTTTGGTCGACTACCCGGAGTACAACCTCAAAATCTCCGGCCATACCGATGCGGCGGGCAACGCCGCCCAAAACCTGAAACTGAGCCAGGAGCGGGCCAGCAACATTGCCGACTACCTGGTGCAACAGGGCCAACTGGACCCGCGCCGCATCACGGCGGTGGGCTACGGCAGCAAGCGCCCGCTGGTAAAACCCGAAAAATCGGAGCAGGATCGCAAGCTCAACCGGCGGGTCGAGTTCCGCATTTACAAACGCGGCTCCGACGACGAAAAAGAAGCCCTCAACTAACGCAAGCTCGGCGGTCGGCGTTTTTCCTTTGGCTATCCCCGCGTTCTTCTAACATCAAGTAAAGATTGTGTATTTCTCGCAGAATAAATGATTGATCACCAAGTAGAACAATCATTTAATCCTGTAATCATTCAGTCATTGTAGTATTATCATAGTTTAACAGCCCTGGGGCCTGTCATGATGGCGGCCCTTTTTAACTTTGTACCTGCAAAGGGATTGGCTACCCGGCGGGGCGCTTTGGTCCATTGACCTGGTTAACCGCTTGACCGTTAATGATTTGTTAAAGACTAAGCCGTTTATGCGTTAAAAACCTCCCCCATGGCAGCTAAAACCGGGTTCGGTGCGTTATTTAAATGGGTAATGGCCCCTTGCTAAACCCGTGGGGGGTGGGTACCGCCCCGCTAAGCCATCGCCCCAAACGGGCCAGGCCCTAAATTGGTACAGGTTTTGAATTTTAGTTAAAGTAATCACTCAATCACCACCGGGCCACCTGGCCTAGC
Source organism: Bernardetiaceae bacterium (assembly GCA_025454895.1). GTDB lineage: Bacteria > Bacteroidota > Bacteroidia > Cytophagales > Thermoflexibacteraceae > JALONO01. The sequence goes on along the minus strand of JALONO010000245.1, from coordinate 2,665 downwards.
CCAAGCCCGGAATTTACCACCAACATGAAAAAGTTTATTTTTGGCATTATCGGTTTAGCAGTAGTGGGCCTGTGCTCGTTCATGGGCCTGCCCGACGAGGGCGGCTACCGCCGGGTTTCCAACAACCGTTTCAGCCAAGGCGAAAAACTGACTTACCGCGTCCACTATGGGTTTGTCAATGCCGGCGAAGCCTCGGTGGTGTTAGATAAAAATCTTTACACGGTAAACAACCGCGTGTGTTACAAAGTGGACATCCAAGGCCGCACCACCGGCATGGTGCGTTGGACCTACAGCGTGGACGACCTCTGGCAATCGTACATCGATACGGCAGCCATTATCCCGCACCTGTTCCACCGCAACATCCACGAAAACGACTACCGCAAGCTGGAAACCATCACCTTCGACCACCTCAAAGGCTCGGCCATGCTCAAAGACCGCACCGGCGATGAGCCGGAGAAAAGCCGCAACCTCAAAATCCCCCGTAACGTGCAAGACATCGTGAGCGGGTATTATTACCTCCGCACCCTCAACTTTGACCAATTGCGCGCCAAAGACACGCTGGTGATCAACGGCATGTTTGAAGACAAGGTATATGACATGCGGGTGGTGTACCTGGGCAAGGATGCCGTGCGCACCAAGTTCGGCAAAATCAACGCGGCGGTCATCTCCCCGGTGCTGCCGGACAACAGCCTGTTCGACGGCACCGATGCCATCAAAATGTGGGTGTCGGACGACGCCAACCGCGTGCCGGTGAAAATCAAGGTCGCGATGGCCGTGGGCGCGGTAGAAATGGACATGATCGGCCACGAAAACCTGAAATATCCGTTTAATACCAAGCATAAAAAATAACGGGCGCAAAGCCTGACGAAAAACCCCGCCAATGCTGAACTGGCGGGGTACTTGGAAATACCTCTTGGTAGCAGTTCATTCCCTTGGCCCCAACCTCTCGTTGGTCACCATTCCTGGAACCTGATGCCAAGCTGGCTATCCATAATGGCAAATTCCTTGGCACCCCAGGGCCTGAGCGTTACCTTGCTGAGGTTGGGATGGAGCAGATGGGGATGGGTGGCAGCTACCTGGGCATATACCTCCTCAATGTTGTCCGTAACGAGCCGTAGTTCGGGATGATGCTCCTTCGCGAGCTGCGCGTCTTGGAAAAGGTTAATTCGCAGCCCGTCTTTTTCCAAAACGCAAAATGGTTGGGCCGCGTTAAGCTCGGCGTGCCCAATGGTGAACTGGAGGCAGTCCACAAACAATTTCAGCCCTTCGTAAATGTTCTGATAAAATATGCTGGGGACTAATTTTGAAAAATTCATGATAAGTTTTGAGTTGATTTGCTTGGTGGCAAATGAAAAAATTGTGATGGTGAGGAAGTTAAACTCAGCCTAATAATTTGCCCTGTCAGGAACATAGAGTGCCAAGTTGCAAATATCAAAATAAACGTATCATTATGCCATTTGATTTTATAAAATTGATTTGCTTGAGCTAACTTTTCTTGCCAGCACTCAATCATCTTGTTGGCAACTTTTTTCGGTTGCAAGCTTTGGTCAACAAGTTTACATCTAATTATCATCATGCACTCCAGGTTACCCGTCATCTCAAATTGAACATCCTCAAGTATTTCTGTCTTGTTTAACCAACGCTCGAGGTCAACACGCAAAACATGCAGGTCGTCATCGCTAGAATAAGGAGCAATGTTTTTGTCAAGTGATTTTAGGAAAGTCGCACCGTCCCAATAATTAAAGTCTTCACGCAGTATCTTGGTGATCTTACCCTTTCCTACCGTCCTTCCGCCTTCTCTTATTTCAAACTCTTGCCCAACAAAAAGATGCCCGACGTGGCATACGGGACTGGCTGTTTGTAAGTAAACCAGTACGGCCTCGCCGGGGTTGCAAATTGCTTTATCTAAGAATTGTTGTGTCGCGTCCCAGTTTTGCCCACTGTAAAAAAATTGCCCCGAGTAACCATTTCTCACCGCACTATGGCGTCCGCCCTCTTGGGCACTCATGTAATAAATGTCAGCTTCAAGTTCTGGTTGCTCGAGTTGATGAGTAGCTGTGTAGTTCATCGAGTTGCGATCAAACCCCAATTTACAAAACTTCCCCTTTAAACCCCATCGTCCAGCTTTTTTTGCCACTCAAACACTTGTACAGCCCCAATCGCGGCTTGCCAATTACCTAAACTAAAACCCCACCAAGGCCAAGGCTTTGGTGGGGTTTATTATGGCAAAACCCGGATACTACCCTCCCACATACTCCACATTGGGCGTGGAAGTGGCCTTGGCGCCCAGGTACTCGCGGTTGAGGCGGGCGATGTTGGTGAGCGAGATTTCTTTGGGGCACTCGGCGGCGCAGGCCCCCGTGTTGGTGCAGGCCCCGAAGCCCTCGGCGTCCATCTGGGCCACCATGGCCTCGGCGCGCTGCTGGCGCTCCGGCTGGCCCTGGGGCAGCAGTGCCAACTGGCTCACCTTGGCCGATACGAACAGCATGGCCGAGGCGTTTTTGCAGGCGGCCACGCAGGCCCCGCAGCCGATGCACGTGGCGGCGTTGAACGCCTCGTCGGCGATCTTCTTGGGGATGGGGATGGCGTTGGCGTCGGGCAGGTTGCCGCCGGTGTTCACCGACACAAAGCCGCCCGCCTGCATGATGCGGTCGAACGCGGCCCG
>JALONO010000037.1 GCA_025454895.1 Bernardetiaceae bacterium | reverse complement strand
AAGCGCCGAGTGGAAGCACCGCGACTGGATCGCCACCGCGCTCACGCTGTCGGCGGTCAAGGGCTTTGGCCAAGCCTACCGGGCCACGGTCGACAGCCTGATCCGCACCCACGGCCCCCGGTTGCAATCGGCCGAACTGCAACTCAAACTCCTGAAATTGAAGCAAAACCTGGGGCTGCCCTACGAGCTGGACGGGCTGTGGGCCAGCCGCAAGCAAACCATGTTCGGGGCCACTTACTGGGGCTGCTGCGGCAGCACGGCGGCTACCAGGCCCACCTGCCCCAGGTGCTCCAGTTTTTCTTGGAGCGGCGGCGCGACTGGAACACCTACCAGATCGCCAGCATTGCCCAAACCGTGCTGCCCGACCTGCTGGCCAGCCTGGCCGCCAACGAAGCGGGCAATTTTTACGTGGATCTGGGCCAGGGCGAAACCAAGATTGACAAATTCCCCTACACCTTTACCGGCCGCCCCGCGCAGTTGCGGGTGCGCAAGCAGGGGGGCCCGCCCGTGTACTGCACCGCCTACACGCGCACCCACGTGCCCGACCCACCCGCCGAGGCCAAGGATTTCCGGGTCAGCACCTGGTTTGCCACCCGCGAGGGGCAGCGGCTCGACACCCTGCGGGCGGGCCAGCCCGTGGAGCTGGTGGTGCAGGTAAACTGCACCAAATCAAGCGACTATGTGTTGGTAGAAGTGCCCATCCCGGCCGGGTGCAGCTACCAGCCGGGCAGCACCCGCCGCTGGTCGTGGGCCAGCCGCGAAACCCACCGCGAGTATTTCAGGCACAAGGTGGCCATTTATGTGGAACGGCTCGGGGTGGGCCAGCACGAGTTCAAGATCGGCCTGCAGCCCCGGTTCACGGGCCGCTACACCCTGAACCCGGCCCGCGCCGAGCTGATGTACTTCCCGGTGTTCTATGGCCGCGAGGGCAGCCGCCAAGTGGTGATCGGGGCAGGGGAAGGTAGGTAACGGATCGAGGATAAAACTACTCATTTGCGTTCTCTTTTCACCTTCACCAAAGTCAACCAAACCCGAATGAGGATTGCCCAAGATGGACAAATGCGCCTCCTTCCTCACCAGGAACGGCGGCACCGAGAGCTAGCGGTGTTGGCACCAACTGCCACCCGCTAGCTCTTTTGCACCAGGACGATGGCTTTGCCCAGGGCAAGGCGGATGCAACCGGGGTTTGGCAAAACCCTTGCCCTGCTCATTTCTCCTAAACCCTTGATAATCAGCGTAAAAATCTTTTTATTATACCAAAATCAAATAGCGATTGCGTATTCCTTGCTCTTTAAATGATCGATAACCAATTGGCACAATCATTTAATCATGCAATCATTAAGTCATCTTTATATTACACCCCAGAAGCCTTTTTTGCCTAATATTGCTCAATCAATTCCTGCTGTTTTGAACGCTTTGCAAGATAAAAAAATCATTTTGGGCGTTACGGGCAGCATTGCCGCCTACAAAGCCGCTTTGTTGGTGCGGCTGCTGGTGAAGGCGGGTGCCCAGGTACAAGTGCTCATGACCCCCGCCGCCACCGAGTTTATTGCCCCGCTCACCTTGGCCACGCTGGCCCAGCGGCCGGTATTGAGCCAACTGGTGAGCGACCCGGCCACTGGCACCTGGACCAACCACGTGGACCTGGGTCTCTGGGCCGATGCCCTGGTAATTGCCCCGGCCAGTGCCAACACCCTGGCCAAAATGGCCCACGGCCAATGCGATAACCTGCTGCTGGCCACTTACTTATCCGCGCGGTGCCCGGTGTGGGCAGCCCCGGCCATGGACCTGGACATGCTGGCCCACCCGGCCACCCAGGCTAACCTGGGCACGCTGGCCGCCCACGGGGTACGCCTCATCGAGCCGGGCACCGGTGCGCTGGCCAGTGGCCTGGAAGGCAAAGGCCGCCTGGCTGAGCCGGAGGAAATACTGGCGGAACTGACCGCTTTTTTCACTACCCTGGCCGCCCCTTTGCCGTTGTTGGGCAAACGGGCCTTGCTCACCGCCGGGCCAACGGTGGAGGCCATCGACCCGGTGCGGTTTATCAGCAACCACTCGTCGGGCAAAATGGGGTACGCCCTGGCCGAGGCCCTGGCGGCCCGTGGGGCCGAGGTAACGCTGGTATCAGGCCCGGTGCGGCTCGCGCCCGCCCACTCGCGCATCACGCGCGTGCCCGTGGAAAGCGCGGCCCAAATGTTTGAGGCCGTGATGGCCCACTTGCCCACCGCCGACCTGGTGGTGCAGGCCGCCGCCGTGGCCGACTACACGCCGCGCCAGGTCGCCGCCCAAAAAATCAAAAAGAAAGGCGACGAGGGCCTCACGCTGGAGTTGGTGAAAACCGCCGACATTGCCGCCGCCACCGGCCAGCGGTTGCGCCCCGGCCAACTGCACGTGGGCTTTGCCCTCGAAACCGAGCACGAACTGGCCAACGCCCAAAGCAAACTCCAGCGGAAAAACTTCGATTTAATCGTGCTCAACTCGCTACAAGAACCGGGCGCGGGCTTCGGCCACGATACCAATAAGGTAACGATTATCCGCCGCGACGGCTCGGTGCAGCCTTGGCCGCTGCTCACTAAGCAACAAGTGGCCGAAAAAATCGTAGATTTGATGGTAGAACTCACCCAACCATGACCAAAACCTGGCTGCTGGCCCTCCTTCTGCTCGGCTTAGGCCCCCTGGCCCAGGCCCAGGAACTGCTCTGCAACGTGATCGTGAACGACGTGAACCTGCAAACCCAAGAGCGGCAGGTGATCACCCAAATGCGCGACGCGATCCAGCAGTTTATGAACACCACCCGCTGGACCAACAACAACTACCGCCAGCACGAGCGCGTGCGTTGCACGTTCCAGATCACCCTGCTGCAAGACGGCTCCGACGTGGCCTCGGGCCGCTACGTGGCCAATATGCAGGTGGTATCGAGCCGCCCGGTGTTCGGCACCACCTACGAGACTACCCTGCTCACCTTCTTCGACCGCAACTTCGCCTTCGAGTACACCCCCTCGCAGCCGCTGGTGTTCAGCGAAAACACCTTTTCTACCAATTTAACGGCCACTTTGGCCTATTACGCTTACGCCATTTTGTTGTTAGATCAAGATAGCCTGGCCAACCTGGGCGGCAACCCGCTGCTAGACCGGGTGCTCAACATTGTCAACAACTCCCAGTCGGCCAGCGGGGCCAGTGGCTGGGGCAGCAACGATACCCGCAACCGGGCCTGGATTTCCGAAAACCTGAACAACCCGCAGCTCACCCCTTACCGCGAGGCCCTGTACCTTTACCACCGCCAGGGCCTGGACTTGATGGCCAGCCGCCCCGACGTGGCCCGCAAGCAAATTTTGGAAGCCCTCAAAAAAATGCAGCAGGCCAACCAAGTACGGCCGGGTTCGGTCATGATCAACGCCTTCTTCGACTCCAAGGTCAACGAACTGATCAATATTTTTTCCCAAGGCGACCCGGTGGTCCGCAAGCAGGCCCAGCAACTACTAGTACGGCTGGATCCACTCAACAATGCCCGCTACCAGGCCATTGTGAAGTAACCTTGCTGGCCGTCCCCTCGTTTATCTTCGGCAAAGCATGGACCGCTAGCTAAAAACGATTGGGTACTTCTTTTACCCCCCCGCAATACCAAAATCAATTAGGGATTTCGTGTTTCTATGATTGATAACCAGACATACAATCACTTAATCGTGCAATCATTCGTCCCAAAATAGTAAAATGAAGATTACTTAACTTACAAATGATTGACAATCAAATGAAACAATCATTTAATCATGCTATCATTTAGTCATTTTTGCATGAGTCATTTTAGTATATAACTCCTTCACTTTAGCAAAACCATTCTGCCCATGAGGCTTCAGTATAACGCGCCCGTAGTGCTCACGTTTTCGTTCATTAGCACGGGCCTGCTTATTTTGCAAACCGTGCTCAATATGCCCGTAATGGGCCTCTTCTCCGTATCGGGCACGTTTTCTCCTACTAACCTCGTTGACTTTTTCCGCCTGTTCTCGCACGTGTTGGGGCACGCCAACTGGGAGCACCTGTTGGGCAACCTCACCCTCATTATGTTGCTCGGCCCCATTTTGGAAGAAAAGTACGGGTCCGGCAGTTTGCTGTTCATGATGGCGATAACGGCCTTCATTACCGGGGTGCTCAATGTGATGTTTTTTAGCACCGGCCTGCTGGGGGCCAGCGGCATCGTATTTATGATGATCCTACTTAGTTCGGTGGTTAATTCCCAGCGGGGGCAAATCCCGCTCACTTTTATTTTGGTAGTGATCCTGTTTTTGGGCAAAGAAATCGCCAACGCCTTCACCAACAACCAAATTTCCGAGTTTGCCCATATTGTGGGCGGGGTTACCGGGGCCGCTTTTGGGTTTATGGCCCGGCGGCGGGTGGGTTAGCAGCTTTTTTGCCCCGCCGACAATAAAAAAACAACCCCGGCCGCTCTAAACAACCGGGGTTTTATGTCAATCTGTCAGGCTCGGCTTAGCCCAAATACTCGGCCAGTTGGCCAGCTTTGGACGAAGAGCGGAGCTTTTTCAGGGCCTTCTCTTTGATCTGGCGCACGCGCTCACGGGTGGTGCCCATCATCTCGCCGATCTGGTCCAGCGTCATGGGCGACTCGATCGCAATGCCGAAGAACATTTTGATGATCTTCTTCTCCCGGTCGCTGAGGATGGACAAAGCGCGCTCGGTTTCAATGCTCAGCGACTCGTTATACTCCACTTGCTTGTCGGTGCTGGCGGTGGCTTCGTCTTGCATCACGTCCAGCAGCGAGCCGCCATCTTCGTTGTCAAACGGCGCATCTACCGATACCTGGCGCACCGAGGTGGTCATGATGCCCTTCACTTCTTTGAGGTCCATGTCCAAAATCTCGGCTAGCTCCTCGGGGGTTGGCTCGCGCTCGTATTGTTGCTCCCACTCGCCGGTGGCAGTCTTTAACTTGTTGAGGGCGTTGGTTTTGTTAGCGGGCAAGCGCACGATCCGGCCGTTCTCGGCAATGGCTTGCATGATCGACTGGCGGATCCACCACACGGCGTAAGAAATGAACTTAAAGCCACGGGTCTCGTCAAATTTTTGGGCAGCTTTGATCAGGCCCAGGTTGCCCTCGTTGATCAGGTCGTTGAGGGGCATGTGCCCGTTCTGGTACTGCTTGGCCACCGATACCACGAAACGCAAGTTGGCCTTGGTAAGCTTGTCCAAAGCTTGCTTGTCTCCTGAACGAATACGACGGGCTAGCTCTACTTCCTCGTCCACGCTGAGCATCTCGATCCGGCTGATCTCGGTGAAATACTTTTCCAAGGTGGCACTTTCCCGACGATCGGTAATCGTGTTCGTGATTTTAAGTTGGCGCATTGCTAAACGAAATATTTTTAAGTTACAAAATGCTTTTTACGATTTTTGGCACGAAAAATTTAGGAACGTTTTTTGTGGGTGTCCGCCCCTAATGCTTTGATTGTGTTGATTTTATTTTAAAATCTTACTCGGTTGTTCATTTTGCGGCCGCAAAGTTAGCGAACCTTTATGTCAGAGTCAAGAAATATCTTTTTTATTTTTCTCAAACAGTTAAAGGGGATAGTATAGTGCACCAGAAGCGGGCCAACCGGCTCAGGGTTTTGACCTATTGATCGGCCAGGGGGCGCACCAGCCGCCTGATGATCAACACCGGAGGCCACTCGGCTTCGCCCCGCTCGTTGACGGCCTTACCTTGTTCAGGCTCGTCGGCTTCGTTGAGGGCTTCCCAGCCGGCCAAACTGGCCAACACCAGGTCGTAGCCCTTCCATTCGGAGGTGCGTAACTCAACATTCGTAATTCTTTCAACCAAATTTGGTAAAAAAAAGTTTATTTGATTAACATTATTTGGTTCCGGGACGGAGGTTTCTGCCAAATCAAAAATGGTGAGTTGGGCGTGGCCCCCTTCAATAAAATACTTTGCGTACTCAAACAACGTTTCGCCGTCGGGCGGGCAGCAGAGCAGCAAAATGCGTCGGGCTTGCCCAAAGTGGCCCCGGCCGATGAAAATCCCCACATCGGTTTGGGCCTCGCGTAGAAACTGCTGCACCACCCCGCCGGTTTTGTCGTCGGAGAAGAGCGATTTGGCCGCCCCTACCAGCAACAGGTTGTAGCCGTCGTGGGCCAGGGTGTCCACCACTTCCCAGGCCACGTCGTCAGTGGCGCGGTACTTGGTGGCCAGCGGCACGCCCAACTGCTGGGCGGTTTGGCGCACCGGGGCAAAACCTTCCTGCTCAAACAAATCGGCATCGATGGGGCTAATTTGCGAGTTAGGGGTAATGTGCAAGGCCGTTACCGAGAAGTGGGGCCGGTGGCGGCCCATTTGCGCGGCTAAGGCCAATAACTTACTACCCATTTGCGGCACCCCAAACGAGACCAGCACCCTAAACCGGTCGGTTTTCACGGCCAGGTTGGGCAAAGGCCCGGCCCAGCGCGCGGCCACCCAGTCGATCAAATTGAGGGCGGGGCCGGTCATCATGGTGGTGATCAGCGCCATGAGGACCATGATGGCAAACACCTCGCCGGTGAGGATGCCCAGGTCGTACCCGATGTTGAGCACCACCAGTTCCATAAGCCCCCGGGTATTCATGAGTGCCCCGATGGTAAAACTCTCGGTCCAGGTTTTGCCCACCATCCGGGCCGCCACGGCCGCCCCCACAAATTTGCCCGTAATGGCCACCAGCACCACTAACCCACAAGTGAGCCACAAGTTCCAACTGTTGAGCAGGCCAATTTGGGTACGCAGGCCCGTGAACACGAAAAACAAAGGCAGGAGCAACACCATGCTCAAATCCTCGATTTTTTCGGCCAGTATTTCTTTAAAACGCAGATTATGAGGAATAATTGCCCCGGCCAGAAACGCACCGAACAGGGCATGGATACCAATCACCTCGGCCACGAAGGCCGAGGCCAGCAGCAACCCAAACAACAGGGCGATCACGTTGCGGTTGAGGTTCTCTTTGGACGCATAAATTTGGGCCAGCTTGTCTAGGAAGGGCCGCACCAGGTAGATCATCACGGCCACGTACCCGGCCGAAATGAGGATAACCCCGAGCGCGTTAAGGGCCGACCCCGCTTTGACGATGGCGATGACCGCCGCCAAAATGCACCAGGCGGTTACGTCGTCGGCGGCGGCACAGGCCACCACCAAGGCCCCCAGGGAGGTTTTGGTCATGCCGCGCTCTTGCATAATGCGCGCCAGCACCGGAAACGCGGTAATGCTCATGGCAATGCCCATGAAAAGGCCAAAGGCTAGGAACGATACTTGGGGTGGGGCATAGGCTTCGTAGAGGAAATAGGCCAGCCCGGTACCCAAAAAATACGGGAACACAATGCTGGCGTGGCTCACGATCACAGCGGCTTGGGCCTGCCGCCGAAACACGCTCACGTCAAGCTCCATGCCCACGGTGAACATAAACAACAGCAACCCCACCTGGCTCAGGGCTTGCAGTTGCCCCAGCGAGGCGGCCGGGAATAACCAAGCCGTTACCTCAGGGAAAAACTGCCCCACCAACGAAGGGCCTAGCACAATACCCGCCACAATTTCGCCGATGACGGTGGGCTGGCCCAAGTAAGTGGCCACAATGCCCAGTACCCGGGCAAAGAACAAAATGGCCAGTACTTGCAAAATCAGTAAGGCCAGCGGATGCTGTAGGTTGTGCGCTAAGTCGGCCAGGAGGCCCGCCCACCAGGTGGTGGGGGCCACGCCAGGCCCCTGCGCCACGGGCTGGATGACCAACTGGTTCTCGAGCAAGGCCCCGCGGTCAAATACCACCCACAGCAGCAACGGAAACAGTACCACTGTAACGAGATAAAACGTCCAGTTTTTACGCATGGGGTGGGGATTTGGTCCTAATCGGGCTGGTACGGCCACGCCAAATATAAAGGCCGGGCCTTAAACGGGCAACAGTTAACCCGGTTGGAGGGCCTAGGCGAGGCCAACTCCCCCATTGCCTCTGTTCAAAAAGATTGGCCTACCTTTACCGGCCACCCAGGCTATTTTGACCGGGCGGATCACTTTCAGATTATTTTAAACCCGTTTTTTATGCCTGCTTACGACAACCTCATCGAAGCCCTGGCCGACTTGCAAGCCCGCGGCTACGAGCACGATTTCAACCTGGGCAACGAAGCCCTGCTGTGTCCGGCCTTGGCCACTAGCTACGGGCCTAATGACTTCGCGGTGAAGGAATTGCACCGCTTCGAGGGCATGACCGCCCCCGACGACAGCACCGTGCTGTACGCCATCGAGACCAGCACGGGCGTGCGCGGCACGCTGGTGAGTGCGTACGGCATCTACGCCGATACGCAGGTGAGCGAGGTAATGCAAAAGCTCCGCGCCGCTTACCGTAATTAAAACCGCCCCCTGGCCTTTTTGGGGCCGGGGCAGCTGATTAAAGTAGGGTAACCCCGGCCTTGAGCACGGGCAAGCTATCGGGCTGGGCCTCGGGGGCGGGTTGCGCCAGCGGATCCTGCGCGGGCAGCACCAGGGTGTAGGTCTTGTTTTTGCCACTCACCTTGAGGTAGTCAGCTTGCAGCCACTCGTTGTAGTTGCGTAGGGTTTTGTAGGCCACCCCGTGGGCCTGGGCAAAAGCCACCAAGTCAGGGATGTCCTCTTTCACTTCGATGGCAATGGTTGCCACGGGCACGTAGGGGCGGTGGTCGTAGCGGGCCAGTTTTTTGTACTGGTGGCGGTTTTCCATCAATTCTTTAACGGCCATGGCCCGGTACACGTGGGCGGTGGTTTGGGCGTTGAGGTGCAGGTCGAAAAACGAGCGGCGGCGCTGCGCCCCCCGCGAGCGGAGCAAACTGCCATGCCCCACGTTGTAGGCGGCCGTAACGCTCACCCAGTCGCCCACGTAACCTTTGATCTGCTTTACGTAGCGGCACATGGCCCGGGTGGCTTTTTCGGGGTCGAATCGCTCGTCCACCTCGTCGTTTACCTCTAGGCCCATCGCCTGGGCCGTTTCGGGCATGAGCTGCCAAAAACCGGCCGCCCCCGCGTACGATACCGCGTTAGAAAGCGTGCTTTCCACCACGGCCACGTATTTAAAGTCGTCGGGTAGGCCCTCCTGTTCCAAAATTTTCTCGATCAGGGGAAACCACCGCTGCGCCCGCTTTTGGCTCAGCACCAGGTTGGTGTGGCTGTAGGCCACGTGGTGCAGTTCGCGCTCGAACTTCTCGCGTACGTCGCGCTCGTACAGGGGCACGGGTTGGCCACAAAACAGGAAACGCTCCGGTACTTTAAGGCTATGGACGGCATCGATGGGGGCCGCCGAAGCCAGCAGGTTTTGCTGCAACTGCTGGCCTAGTTCCAAACGGTTGTAAACGGTGCCAACCACCAACGCCAGTACCAAAATGACCAATAAAGAAATTTGCACTTTTTTCATAGTAAGCACATTTAGTTTTAGTGGTAGTGAAAAATGTAAGGCTTTCCCCTTGGGGATAAGAGACGAAACGGAACCGCATAATGACCATTATGCTAGTAAGCTCCGCGAAACAGTTAGGATGACGCTCAACAACCAAGGTTGAGGAGCGGGGTTATCTGATCCAGAAAAACGGCTAAGCCGTAACGATTAGAAATTGGGCGATAACAAATAACGAGAGTAAAAATCGTCGATTACTTTCACGGCATCCTCGGCCGTGTCCACCAGGTTAATCAGGTTCAGGTCGTCGGGGCTGATGTTGCGCTCCATGCCCAGCACTACCTGGTTGAGCCAGTCGAGCAGGCCCTGCCAATAGGCTTTGCCGACCAATACGATAGGGAAACGGCCAATTTTGTGGGTTTGGATCAAGGTGTAGGCTTCAAATAGTTCGTCGAGGGTGCCCAGGCCGCCGGGCATTACAATAAACCCTTGGGAAAACTTGACGAACATCACCTTGCGGACAAAGAAATAATCGAAATCAATAACCTTGTCAGGGTCGATGTAAATGTTATGCGATTGTTCGAAGGGCAGTTCGATGTTGAGGCCCACCGAAGTGCCGCCCTCTTGGTGGGCTCCCTTGTTGCCGGCCTCCATAATGCCGGGGCCGCCCCCGGTGATCACGCCGTAACCGTGCTGCACCAACTTGGCCGCAATCTCTTCGGCTTGCTTGTAATAAGGGTTTTCGGGCTTGGTACGGGCCGAACCAAAAATCGAGACACAGGGGCCGATTTTGGCCATTTTCTCCAACCCTTCCACAAACTCGGCCATTACTTTAAAAATCATCCACGAGTTCACGCTCTTGATCTCGTGCCAACTTTTTTGGGTAAAGGCCCGGCGAATTTTATCTTCGTCGATCAAACTCCGGTCGTATGAATCCATAGCGCATTAGGGGCTACAAACACAACCTGACCTTAACAAATGAAGCCTGGATAAATCGGTCGGCTGTGTGATTTTATCAATTTTGACGGGGCAAAGTTAGGGGCACTTTTTTAAAGTTGCAAATTAATATTGATATTAGATTGATTTGCAGTTATTTAATGATTTTAACATCTGTGAATAATCCAATATTAAAGAAGGAGCACGCCCTAGTAGCCGCCAGCTACATTTTGGCCGAACTAACCCAGCCCAGTTAGTAACCCCGCTCATTTGAGCTTGGCCAGGGTAGCCCCGTAGCCAAAACGCTCTTTGCGAGCATCTTGGAAAAACTGTACGTGCGGGTGGCGGCCCAGCCGTTTCTGAATTTCGGTGCGGAGCGTACCATTGCCCACTCCGTGGATGAAAGTGATCTCGTTGGCATTTTGCAAAATGGCCTGGTCGAGTTGTTTCTCAAAAACGTCCAGTTGGAGCTCCAGCATTTGCCCAGCGTTCATTTTGGCGGCTTGGGGGGTCAATTGCTCAATGTGTAGGTCCACCTCCAGGTTTTTGCGCTGCACGGGCAGGGCGATTTTCTTGGGTAGTTCGGCCGTCGGGTTAGGCTCGGTCATGCTTTCCCTGAGCTTGTCGGCATCGAGCCGGGTCAGGTTCACGGCCTCCACTTTTTGGTCAACTTGGAAGGTGAACGCCTCTTTGCCCAGCCCGGGGGCCAGCCGCTTGCTTTTAAAAAACGTGTTGGCTACAAAGGTAAACTTGCGCAGTAGCGGCTCTTTGGGGGTACCAAACCCGGCCTTGAAAAACAGGGCCTGCACCAGTAGCGGCGACCACTTATCGAACCGGCCTAGGTTAGCCTCGCCCACCTTTTGCCAAGTGCGCGGGGTCAAATGCCCGGCCGCTAGCCCGGCATAGTTGCCGTCCTTGGTTTCGCCCAGGGTAAACAGGATGTCGATGTCAGTATTGTTAACCAAGTAGGTAGAAAGCAACTGGTCGTTAATGGGCAGAAAAGCCAGGAAAAACCCGCTTTCGGCCACGATCTTGCTGGCCAAGTCTTGGAGTTTTTCGGTGGACTTTTTCTCATTGAAAACCACTTTTTCATCTTTGGCGATGGTTACCAATTCGTTTTTGAGCACGGGGATTTTAAAGCCGTCCTCGATTTCCACCTCCACCACTTGGTTGGGCAAAAAAGCGGTAACAATCCCTTCTTGAGTGTGGTGGACTAGCCGCACGCGGTCGCCGATGTTCATAACAATACTTTTGGAGATCAAACAATTAACTGGTTATCAATTTATTAAATTGCTTTTTTGCGGTTGCGTGTAACCGCGAGGCTGCAAAGCTACGTTCACCCGCGCAAACCCGTGGACGGTTACTGGGCGGGGCGGTATTGGCTCTGTTCAAAAATAAGTTGGGCCTGCGGGTTGGCCATCAGTTGCGGCAGGGTTACTTCGGGGCGTTTTTTCATGTAGCTGCGCACAATGCGCCAGCCTAGCCAAGTGCCGATGCGGCCGGGGCATTGGGTGCTGATTTCGTTGACAGCCGGCCGTTGCTCCAGGTATTTTTTGGTGGCCTCGTAGCTGGTTTCGAAAAACAGGTTCTTGTCCACAAAATGGGCGTAAATGGTGGCCTCGTTGCCGTCGCAGTCCACCATCTGCTGGCCCGAGTAGCGCATGATGAGCGAGTCGGGCGTGCCGGGCAACGTGCGGCGGGCAAACTCGAACGCCTTGCCATAGGCCACCATTTGGTTGATCAGGGTTTTGCTGCGCCGGTCCACCTGGTTAAACCTCTCCGACAGCATGACCAGGGCGGCGGGCACCACCAGGTCGCGGTTGTAAGTACGGAAAATGTAGTCGGGGTCGCGCGAGCGGTAGCGCGAGTAGTGCCCCATAAAATAATCGACACCCACGAAAATGGCCGAATCGGTTACGATCAAATCATTATAAAAGTGTAAACGGGCGGCGGGGTAAAATCGGGGTAGTAGTACTTGATCATGCGGAAGGCGAGCTCGAACTGGGCCTTGATGGGGCCAAAGTCGCCGTAATACGTCGCGATTTCCTGCAAAAGCGTGTCGGCACTAGGGTTGCGGGCCATGCTCATTAGTTGCTCCACCGCCACTGAGTCGCCGTAATCTTGGCGGCTCAGCACCACATCGGCAAACAAGGGGTGCTCGGCCAGCAGCTTGCGGGCGGCCACCGGGTCGTCGGCGGCGGCAATGGCCCGGTGCAAGGGCACAAATTGCAGGTCAACTTTAATGTCGGATACGTCCGGGGTGGGCACGGCATCGTCGGGGCCGCTGCTGCAAGCCGCCAGCCCGCCTATGAGCAGCACCAATAAGCTGAAAACGAGGGCCTTGCCCCCAAAAATCGGTTTCATCTCCATAGTTTAAGCAAAATAGACCGCCAAAAACGGCTAAGTTAAACGAGCGCACGGAAAAAGGCCCGCCCCGGGCAAAAATAAGGCGTGGTGCTGGCCGCTGAGGTAAAATGACTAAATGACTTAATGATTGCATGATTGTTCAGCCTATCAATCATTTTTAACAATAAAAAATGCACGATCTCAATTTGATTTTGGGATTAACGACTGCATGACTACATAATACTAAAATAACTAAATGATTGCATGATCAAACGATTTTTATCTTTGATTATCAATTACTTACAAGATAGAAAATACGCAATCTCTATTTGATTTTGGTATAATTTATTGTCTGATTATCAATTATTTATCACAACAATAATCCCCAATCACAATTTAATTTTGGGATTAATAAGAAAAAACCAAAGCTTTTTTAGAGGAACCAGGCTGCGGGATAGTCGGGCAACATCCAGGCTCAGGCTGCGGGATAGTCGGGCAACATCCAGGCTTACCCCGGCGTGGGGGCTTCCGCTTTCGTCTCCTCCTTGTCGGCCACTTCGCCCTCGAACAGGGTTTCCACGGCTTGCGCGTCCAGGCCCTGTTCGCGCAAAAACCGGCTAAAAATATCGGTGTAGCCGTGGGTAACCAGCACCCGCTCGGCCCCGGTGGCGGCAATGGCGGCCAGCAAGTCGGGCCAGTCGGCGTGGTCGGAGAGCACAAAACCCCGGTCGGCGGCCTGGCGACGCTTGTTGCCCCGCAAGTTCATCCAGCCCGAGGCCACCCCGATGGCGTAAGGCCCAAACCGATTGAGCCAAGTACTATTCTGCACCGAGGGCGGGGCCAGCACCAAACTGCCCGTCAATTCCTTTTTGGTTAAAGCGGGCGTAACCGGGCGCAGGGGCGGCAGGTCTAAGCCAGCGGCCAGCAGGGCTTCGTGGGTGTTCACGATGGCCCCGTGGCCGTACACCGGCCCCAGGCTAGGGTCCAAGGCCCGGTGCAGCCGTTGGGCCTTGCCCAACGAGTAACCCAACAGCACGCTGCTAAGCCCCTGAGCTTGGTTGCGCACTACCCACTCATTAATTTCTTGATAAACAACCGCTTGCGGCTTCCATTTGAACACGGGTAGGCCAAACGTGCTTTCGGTAACAAAGGTGTGGCAGCGCACCGGCTCAAAGGCAGGCCCCATACCATCGGCTTCCAGCTTGTAGTCGCCGGACACTACCCACACCTGGCCGCGGTGTTCCACGCGCACCTGGGCCGCGCCCCAAATGTGCCCGGCCGGGTGCAACGACAACTTGACCCCGTTTTTGTAAAACACCTGGCCGTAAGCCACCGTGCGCAGGTCGATGTGGGCACCCAGCCGCAGCCGGAGGGCGGCCGCCGAGTGTTCGTGGGCTAGGTAATACGAGTGGCCGGGCCGGGCATGGTCCGAGTGGGCATGGGTAATAATGGCCCGGGGCACGGGGTACCACGGGTCGATGTAAAAGTCGCCGGCTGGGCAGTAGATGCCCGCCTTGGCAAACTCGAGCAAGGGGGCGGCCAACGCAATCGGTTTATTGGCGCAACGGAGGCCCGCCCGCCGGTTTGGGGCTTACGTTTACGGTGAAGTAGAGCAGTTTGGAGCCGTCTTTCACGTTGGCGGTAACCGTGGTGGACTTGTTGTTTTGCCCGGCCCGGCCGTTGCTGTCAAACTGCACCTCAATTTCGCCGGTGCTGCCGGGCGGCACCGGGGTTTTGGTCCAGCTAGTGGCCGTGCAACCGCACTGAGGTTGGACATTGCTCACCACCAGGGGCACTTTGCCCACGTTTTTGAACTTGTACACGTGCTTCACGACCTGGCCTTCGGGGATGGTGCCAAAGTCGTGGTCAATTTGGTCAAATTGGAACTCGGCCAGGGTTTCGTCCGTGGCTTCGGCCGGGGTCTCGTTGGCAGATCCGGTTTGGTTCGACGTGGCCACCACGTTGGCGGGTTTGTCGGTGGCGGTGGCGGTTTCGCTGCTGCCGGTTTGCTTGTCGCAGGCGAGCAGGCCCATTGCGGCCAAGGCCCACCCAATCATCACTAGTTTTTTCATCGTAATTAATTTATTTAAAGGCGATTGTGGCGCAAAACAGATTGGTTAACCCGCAATTTTGCCAAGGCAGGTCTACCAAAAAACAAATTTACTAACCATTTGCCTAGGCTGAAGTAAACAACGGCAAACTTTTGATCATCCTACTTTATACCAAAATCAAATGATAATTGCATGGCCTGAGCTGTAAATGGCTGACAAACAAGGAGAACTATTTGTTGATCATGCAATCATTAAGTCATTTTACTATTAACTGGCAGGGTAATCTTTTGGTTCAACCCCTAACGGCCCAAATGCCGGGGCTATTCTGGCTAAAATCCTGATAGCTAAGCCACTATCCAGCGGAATTTGTATTCCAACTCGGGGGTTTTCATGCGCTCGGCCACGCGCAGCAGCCGCTCGGGCAGGCGCATGAGGTAGTCGCGGGCTTTCTCCCCGGCGGCGTTCAGTTCGGTCAAGTCGGCTACTTTCCACTCCTTGAGCAGGTCTTGCACAATTTCCACGTAGTCTTGGGCGGTGTAAACCCCTAGCCGCTGGGCGGCGTCGGTAAAATGGCCGAAGGTTTCGCCGATTTTGGTGCCTACCTCCCGCAAAAAGTGCGCGGGCATCACAATCTTTTTGCGCATCATGTCTTCAAAAGCGAGAATGGCCTCGTTGGGGTCAATTTTGAACACCTCGCCAATGAACGATTGGTACGCCTTGGCGTGCCGGGCCTCGTCGGCGGCCACCACTCCGCACAGTTTGGACAGGGTGCTATCGCCCGCCTTTTTGGCCAAGGTGGCCACCCGCCGGTGCGAAATGTTGGTGGCCACTTCCTGAAAACTGGTGTAGATAAAGTTGCGGTAAGGGTCGTGGCCCGTGCCGATCTCAAAGCCGTCGTTGAGCAGGTACTGGGTGGAGGCTTCCACCTCGCGCATGTTCACCCGGCCGGATAGGTACAGGTATTTATTCAGCAGATCGCCGTGGCGGTTTTCTTCGGCGGTCCAGGCGCGGGTCCAGGTTTTCCAGCCGCTCTCCTCGCCCAGGTCGTTCATGCCGTCCATGCAGTAAATCCACGACTCGTAGGTGGGCAGGGCCTCCTCGGTGATCATATCGCCGATGAGCACGGCCAGCAGGTCGTAGCTGAGGGTTTTGGCCCGCTCTTGCAGGGCTTTTACTTCCTCCCAAAAACTTTCCAGGCTCGCGTTGGGCAAAAAATCGGCGGGCTGCCACACCTCCTCGGCTGGTTTTAAGTAATCACGCACGGCATTGGTAACAAAGCCGTCCAAATGCTTGATTACTTCCAGGCGGGACAGGTCAGAGAATTTCATTATCTGGTGGTTTAACTTAAGTCAGAACAGTTGAGTGGATCCCATTAACGGTCAAAGGTAACTGATTTTCGGTTCCCCGCCGGGCTAGGAAGGCCCAACCGGAACTTATACGATCATTTTCTCGATCGGGACTACCAAAATGCCCTCGGCCCCTTCGGCGCGGAGGGCCTCGATCACGGCCCAAAAGTCGTTTTCGTTGATCACCGAGTGGAGCGACACCCAACCCGGCCGGGCCAATTGCATGATGGAGGGGCTTTTCATGCCGGGGATGAGGCTGGCGATGCGCTCTACCTTGGCTTGCGGGGCGTTGAGCAAAATGTACTTGTTGTTTTTGGCCGCTTGCACGGCTTTGATGCGGAACAGCAATTGACCCAACAACTCCTTTAAATCGGCGGGAAGCTGAGGCTGGGCAATCAATACCGCCTCGGAGCGGAACACGGTTTCCACTTCTTCTAACCCATTGGTAAACAGGGTACTACCAGAGCTTACCAAGTCACAAATGGCCTCGGCCAGGCCAATACCGGGGGCAATCTCGACCGAGCCGCTGATCTCGTGGATGTCGGCTTGTACTTGGTGGCTGGCCAGAAACTGGCCCAGCAGCCGGGGGTAGCTAGTGGCGATCCGCTTGCCTTGCAAACTGGCCGGGCCTAGGTAGCGCGCGCCTTTGGGCACGGCAATGGACAACCGGCATTTGGAAAAGCCGAGTTTATGCACGGTTTCCACTTGCTTGCCTTTTTCCACCAGCACGTTTTCGCCCACGATGCCGATGTGGGCCACGCCGTCGGCCACGTAACCGGGGATGTCGTCGTCGCGCAAAAACAGGAACTCCGCCGGGAAATTAGTGGCTTCGGCCTTGAGCTTGCCAATGCCATTGTGGAAGCTGATGCCGCATTCTTTGATGATTTGTAGGGAGTCGTCGCTGAGCCTCCCCGATTTTTGGATCGCGATTTTAAGTTTGGCGTTCATGGGCGTGGCCGGCGGGCATCTGCCCGGCCCGGTTTAGTTTTGAGCCGCGAAATTAAACGCCCTCGCCCGCAATGCCGCGCCTGGCGGCTTTTTGCCTCCCTGCCATGCCCCTCCACGCCACCCACCAGCCCACCGCTACCCTCTTGTGGGGATTATGGCGCATTGAAGAAAGTGAGGAAGAACTAATACAATCTATTCATTTTCAAATTGATACGGCCGATTTGGCCACGATCTCGTTCCCGCACCGGCGGGTGCAGTGGTGGGCGGTGCGGCACCTGCTGGGCGCGCTGGTGGCCCACTTAGCCGGGCGGTTTGGCCCGCTGGACCCGGCCCAACTGACCAAGGACCCCAACGGCCGGCCGCATTGGCCCCAACAGGACTGCCACGTGTCGCTCTCGCATACGCGCGGGTGGGCGGCCGCAGCCCTTAGCCTGCACGCGCCCGTGGGCATCGACATCGAGGAAGTAACCCCCAAGGTGGGCCGGGTGGCCCCGCGCATCATGGTGCCCGAAGAACTCGCCCAAGCTCCTGATTTTGAATGGCTTACTTTTTTTTGGTGCGCCAAAGAAGCCCTCTATAAAATGTACGGCCAGCCCGGCCTCGATTTTAGGGAGCAACTGCGGCTGCACCGCCACGGCGACCAGTTACAGGGCCAAGTGCTGGACCAAGGCCAAGTGTTAACCGCCCGCTGCCGTTGCCACCGCCTGCCGGGGCATTGCCTGGTGCTGGCCGGGCCGGGCTAGCGTTGCTTGCGAAGACCTCGGATGGCGATTGCCCAGGCTACTGGGGCTTCCACCAGGTTTGGCCCAGCGGGGCGGGTGGCTGCCACGTGGCTTTTTGGCCAATGAGCGGGGTGAGCACGGGCAGGCTGTCGGCGGTGGCCAGCACCTGCTCAATCGGCTCGGGCCAAGGGTGCAAGGCCAGGGTAAATTTGCCCCAATGCACGGGCAGCAGCACCTTGGCTTGCAGTTGGCGGGCAGCGGGCACAATCTCGCCCGGCATCAGGTGCAGGTACCGCCAACTGGCGTTATACTGGCCCGCCTCGATCACGGCCAGGTCAAAGGGGCCGTAGGTGGCCCCAATGGCCGCAAAATGTTGGTCGTACCCCGAGTCGCCGCCCAGGTACAGGGTTTGGGTGGCGGTTTTCACCACCAGCGAGGTCCAGAGGGTTTGGTTGCCCACCAGCCCCCGGCCCGAAAAATGGCGGGCGGGGGCCGCCGTAGTGGTCAAGCCGGGCAGCGGCTCGGCAGCTTGGTGCCAGTCCAGCTCGGTAATTTGGCCGGGGGCAAACCCCCAGCGTTCCAGGTGCGCGCCCACGCCCAGGCCCGTTACCACGTGGGTTACCTGGCCGGGCAGTTGTTTTACGGTGGCGTAGTCGAGGTGGTCGTAATGGTCGTGGCTGATATACAGTAGGTCGACGGCGGGCAGGTCGGCCACCTGGTACACATCGGTGCCGAGGTAGCTTTTGCCGCCCACGGGCACGGGCGAGGCCCGGCCGCTGAACACCGGGTCCACCAAAATTTTAAAGCCGTCCACCTGGATAAAATACGACGAATGGCCGAACCATACTACCACGTTCTCGGTGGGGGCCAGGGCTTTGAGGTCGGTTTTTTGGCTAGGCAAAGGCTGGGTAGGGGCCTGGTTCTCGATTTTTTGACGGTACTGGTTGATCAGTTGCCAGTAGGTAACGCCCTCGGTGAGCTGGGGGGTAACGCTCTCGTTTTGGAATTTGCCGTCGTGGTACTGAGGCGACCGCTTGATCCGGGCCAGCCGCTCGCCGCTGGGGGTTTGGCCAAAAGGTGGGGTCTGCAAATACCCCCAAACCAGCAGGGCCAGCCCCCCCAGCCCAATCAAAAAGTAGAGCATGAATTTGCTTAGTTTACGAAGCCAATGCGGCATGGGTTGATAATGCTAAAATGATTGCACAGTTACTGCCTCTAAATCACCGACTCATTGGCGTCGTTGTAGATTGAAAATCAGATAGTTGATTTAATACTAAAATGACTAAATGATTGCTCCATTTGATTGTCAATCACTTATGAGATAAGAAATAAGCAACCTCTATTTGATTTTGGTATAACGACTCTGGTTGCTCTCCGGACAAGAAGTCCACAATTCTTTATTAGATAAGAAAATCGCATATTATGAATTAAGGTCAAAAAAATTGGCCGCACAAAAAATTGGCTGGGCAACAAAAAACCCCTACTGCCGCTTGCTGTCCACATAGCGTTTGTAGCCCAGCATGAGGGCATCGAAAAATAGCTCGCCCTGGAGGCGGTAGCCCCGGATGGACAGGTGGACGCGGTCGGTGTGGGCCAGGCTACTGCCCACCCAACTGTTGATCGACTTAGGCCCGCCCATTACCTCAAAAAAGTCCCAAATGCCCGTGCCTAGTTCATCGGCCACCTCGTACAGGCGGGCGCGGGCCTGGGGGATGTTCGCATTGTGCCGTCCATAGAGGTAGTCGTCGCCGGGGGTGGTGAACAGCACCGAGGCTTTGGGGGCCGCCCGCCGCACTTGGCTCACCATAAACCGGCAGTTGCTTTTGAACAGCTCGCTGTCAAAATGGCCGTGGGCATCGTTGGTGCCTAGCGACACCACCACCAGGTCCGGTTTGAGGGCCCGCAGGTGGCGTTCAAAGTCCTCGCAGCGGAAATAAGTGTTCACCTCGGCCCCGTTGATCCCCACCGCGCTGTACACAATGCCCGCGTCCTCGTTTTCCAAGCTAATGCCTTGGAGGATGAACTGGTTTTGCCGGTAGTCGGATCGGCTAAATTGGAGGGTGATCCGGTCTTGCGGGCGGCTAAACTCGTACTCGATAAAACCCTCGCGGCTTAAGTAGCTGGAAACCAGGTCGCGCGGGTTTACCACCAAGCTCACGTTGAACGAGCTTTTGTCGAATACCGGGTAAAATATTTTGACCTTGGTGATGCCGTACACCACGCTATCGTGGCGGTTGGGGTTGATGGTGATGGTGGACCGGGGGTCGCGGGTGATGGCGTTGACCGCCGCCAGGCCCCAGCGGCTGTACACGCTTTTTTTAATGCTTTTGGCCCCTTCCCAAATGCCCGTGTAGGTAACGGAGTAATTGTCGGGGTTGTTGGTGTTGGCGGCCGTGTAAGGGAACAGGAACCCCCGGCCCCCGTTGCCAAACTTGGGGTAGTCTTGCAGCAGTTGGCGCAACCGGCCCGAAAAATGGTCGGCCTGGATGTGCGAGTCGCCAATGTGGACAATGTTGACCTTGCGCTTGCGGCCGGTTTCCAGTTCGCGCAAAGCCCCGAAAAATTGGCCCATGCTGCGGCCTTCGGGCTGGTAAATTTGATTTTGAGGGTAGTTGATGAAACCATAAGGCTGGGCTTTGGCCAGGGCAGCCCCGCCGAGCCATAAAGCAGCGAGCAAAATCCAGCGGGTTATCTGGGCGAGTGGTTTCATGTATGGGTAGCGAGGTTAAGGGTTATTGGGTTACCCGATTGCGCTGGCGGTAATTTTCATAGTCTTTCATCAAGGCTTCGTAGAGCATTTCGCCCACCACGCGGGCACCTCGGGGATTGAAATGAGTGTAATCGCGGCCGGCCAAGGGCGGGCTTTGCTTTACCCAGGCCACCATGGAGTTAGGGCCGCCCATGGCCGAGTAGAGGTCCCAAAACGCGCACCCGGCCCGGAAAGCGGCCCGCCGCTGGGCATCGCGGATGCGCGGCACATTGGGGTACGAGGCGTAACCAGTGCCCGAACGCCGGGCCATGTCCGACACGCCCACCACCAAAATATCCAACTCGGGGGCG
Source organism: Bernardetiaceae bacterium (assembly GCA_025454895.1). Classification (GTDB taxonomy): domain Bacteria; phylum Bacteroidota; class Bacteroidia; order Cytophagales; family Thermoflexibacteraceae; genus JALONO01. The sequence goes on along the minus strand of JALONO010000037.1, from coordinate 34,294 downwards.
GCCGCCTTAAAATGAAGTAGTTGTTTGTAGAGGAGGTTTTCGTAAAAAGTGTAGTCTTTTACCATGCCGGGCACCACGTTGACCCCAAATTGCAAAATCACCAATTTTACATTCAACGCGCGCAATTGTTGGCGCAGGTAATCGATGTTGGTTTTGGTAAACTCGATGCCCGCACTGCCGCGCATGGGCACGTTGTCAACGGCCACGCCCTCGTTGCAGTCGAGGGCCACGCTGTAGAACTCGGCCCCCTCCGGCCCCTCGAGCTTGAGCAGCAGTTTTTGGAAATTGGCCGTTACGGGTTGCTGGGCCAGGTTTAGCCCGGGCGCGCGCTCGAGCGTACGGGCCAGCGGGAGGCTGTCGTTATCCACTTGCACACTGGCTTTTACCGGCCCATAAGGCGACGAATAGAGGATTTTCACATTCTGGATTTGGGTCCAGTTTTCTGGCTCGGTGCTGTAATTGGTGCTGCGGTAGCGCACCCACGAGCGGTAGTTCTGGGGCGTTTGGCTGGGCAATGTGGGCGGACTAAACCGGTAAGCGGTTACCAAAGGGCCGTAACGGCCGGCCCGGTTGGGTTTGTTATCGTTGCCGTAAGCGGCCAACTTGGCCCAATTAGGCCCGTTTTCGGTGCGAAGGGTGGTGCGGGAGGTTTGCCGCTCCAGCAGTGGCACCATGCCCACGCCGCAGCCCCCGAAACGCCGTTGCAACCGGGAACGCAAAAACTCGCTGATCCGGTCGCCCTCGATTTGCGAGTCGCCGTAATGGACGATCCGCACCAGGCTGCGTTGCTGGGCAATGTTTTGCAACGAACCAAAAAACCGGTCCAGGTTAGCCGGGCTAAGGCTGTCGGGGTATTGGATGGTGAGCTGCGGCTCGCCGATTTGTTCCGACTTCTCGGCCAGGCTGGTATCCACCCCGAACCGGCGGCGGATCAGGCTATCGTTGTCGGGGGGTGGTTCGGTGCCCAGCAGGTTGGGCTTGGGCTGGGAGTCAGAGGGAGTGGGCAGGGAGTCGGCCGGGTCGGTGGTGGCCCCGCCTTGGCCTTCTTGTTCCAGCCGCTTGGCAATGGCCTCGAAGCGGCTCATGTCCACCGGGCCGGTGGTGTCGGCCTCCGGGCTGGGAAACAGATCAGTAACGGTGGGGATTTTGAGGGCCGTTTCGGTGCCCAGGGCAAGCTCGCCCGGCGACATTACCGCCACCACGGCCACCAAGCAGCCTATGTAAAATAGCAACAGTAAGGTGCGCCAAGGTTTAACCATGCGGAAACGGCTTGATCTCTTTCAAACACGAAAATAGGACAAAACAAGGGTAAACTTATAATGCCAATAAAAATTGCATGGTATCGGCCCCATCGGCGTAATCACCGATGCCGGGGCACTGGGCCTGCCCAAACGGCACCAAGCCCGGAGCGGCCCCCACTTTGCACTGGATTTTAGAGGCCAACTCGGCCAAAGCGGCCTGCCACTCAGCGGGTTGGCGGTAGGTTTGGTAGTACAGCACGGCCACGGGCGACACCAATTGCGCATCGGGCTTGAGCAATAAAAAACCGTTGTCGAGGTGCTCGGCCCGGTTAACCAGGTAAATAGATTTATTGTAGTCGTAATTGTTCACGTATTTAGAATGCTGGGCCACCGACTCCTCTAACGGGGCCAGGGCCTCGTAAAACGGGGCAAAATCGTACCCCTCGGGCACGTACAACTTGGCCACACTGCGGCAACCCAGCCCAAAATACTGGAGCACATCTTGGCCCAGGGCGGCTAGTTGGGCGGGGGTTTCGTGGCCGTTGAGCACCGCCACCGAGGTACGGTTACGCCGGATAATGTGCGGGTATTTGCCAAAATAATAGTCGAAATAGCGGGCCGTGTTGTCGCCGCCGGTGGCGATTACCGCCTCGGGCTTTTCCAGCCGCTCCACCCAGGTGAGCTGCCCGGCAAAGCGCGGCTCGATGGCCAGCAGCCATTGGTACAACTGGCGGGGCAGCACGGGGTCTTGGCTGCTGGGCTTTACCAACAAGTGGTGGCCGCTGAGCCAGCCGCAAATGAGGTCGTGCGCGCCCACGAGGGGCAGGTTGCCCGCTAGCACCAGGCCCACCCGCCGGGCCGGGCGGCCGCTGGCGAGGGGCGCGTATTCGCTGGCCCAGGCCTGCAAGGGGGCACGGGCCAACAGATGGGCCACCCCGGCCAGGGCCAGTTCCACATTGGGGCGGGTAAACCAATGGTTGTGCAAATAAGCTTGGCTAGCCAGTGGTTCCAGTTCGGCCTGGGGCAGTTGGGCTAAGTGCTCGCCCAGGCGGGCCAGGGCTTCCAGGCGTTCGGCAAAGTTCATGATGGGGCGGGGCAGCGGCCGCGAAGGGCTACTTAATGGTTTTTCACCACAAACCAACTGCATTTAAGGGGCATTTCCAGCCGGGCATGGGCGTTTGCGGGCGGCGGGGCACCTCAAACGAAAACCCGCCAAGCATTTGTAAACGCTTGGCGGGTTGGCCTTAGGCCGATAAGCAACTCAAAATCAAGCAAAATCCTCCATTTACCTCAATTGCTCAAGCTATTGGTGGGCTGGTCCACCACGATCCGCCGCACCTCCACCCGGTCGGGGAAGGTTACGTGCAGCACGTACACGCCCGGGAGCAGCCCGCGCAGGTCCACGCTGGTGCTGGCCAGCCCGGCGGGCCAAGGCTGCGAGCGCACCAACTGGCCCATGGCCGAGTACAGTTGCAGGCCGGTGGGTCCCCCTTGGCCAGCGGTAGCCGTGGCCGGGCCGCGCCCGGCGGCGGGCAGCTCCACCGTTACGGTCTCGGTGGCCGGGTTGGGCCAAACCGACAGGCGGCCGACGCCCCAACCGCCGAACCCGCACGGCCCGCCCGAGAACAGCACCGTGGCCGGAACCACTGCGGGGATGGTGGCCTGCCCGCAAACATTGCCGGGGAAATACACGATATTGCCCGTGCTGCCCCCCAAGGGCCAAACACTGGCCGAGTTGCTGCCCGACACCGGGGACACCTGCCAGTCGGCGGGGAACTGCCACGAGCCGCCCGTTACGCCGCCCGGCTGGTTGTAGCTGGCCAGCAAAATGTTTTGCCGGTTGGCGCACAGCACCAGGTTGCCGCCCTGCCCCACCGTGAACGAGGTGCCGTTGGTTTGGTTGGTGAGGGTGATGCCCGTATTGGCGGGCGTGCCCACTTGCAGATCGCGGCGCGAGCGGCTGGTTTGGAAGGCCAGCGGGGAAACGGCCGGGTTGAGCACCGCCGCCGTTACAAAGCCCGGCCCCCCGGCCTGGCTGCTGTTAAAGTTGGGCTCCACCAAAATGCCGTTGGCGGTGCGGCCCACCTCGCGCAGGTTGCCGGATAGCTCCCAGGTGAGCGGCAGCCCGGCGGGCAGCCCGTTCGGGTACTCCGGCAAGCTGTACCAACTGGGGCCGCAAACCACGTCCGGCCCGGTGAGCCGGGAGGGGATGCCACCAGGATAGGTGGCCGGGGGTAGCCCAGGTACTCCTTGGCCCCCGCTGCCATTAAGCCAGGCCCCTAGGCTGCTGATGGCCCCGGGATCGCCAGCCAAGGCGGAGCCGTACCAGGCATCGATGACCGGCACGAACTCAGAATTGCCACAAAACAACGCACCTGGTTGGCAAGGCTCGTTACAAGCGGTGGGGCCTCTTTTAAGAAGGCTATAAACCTCCCGGTTTTGGTTGAATAACGGGCAGCCCGAAGAAATTGGTGCCACCCGGCCATCGTTGAAAGTTACCAAAAAATCGCCGCCCGTGGCCGGGTTGTTGGTGTTGTTGCCAAAAGCGATGCGTTGGGTAGTGCCTCGAGGATGGTGGATGGTAAACGAACTACCTTGCTGGTTGCGGGTAAACCGCAGGGTGGCGTAACTGGCCGTGAACGGGGCCGGGGCGCGCAGCTCGAGCAAAGCAAAATCATACGTTCGACGGCGGCCCGCACCGTCGCCCCAAATAGGTAAGCGGCTGGGCGAGCACCCGGCCCTGCCACACTAGCGGCCCCGCAAAGACTGCGGTCCTCAAATACAACAAGTGAATTTGATGTGTTCGGGTTCGAGTCGGATATCGTGGCTATCTCGTCCGGGTCGAGCAAACCATTTCCGTTATTATCCAGCACGTGAAAGGCCGTGAGCACGAAAGGATTGCCGCTGGGATTGGGATTACGGAGCAACACGCCCGTACCGCCCAGACCAAAAAAGCTGAGTCGCACCACGGTTTGCCCTTGGGGCAAATAGTTGGGCTGACAGAGGATGCTGGCGTTACAGGTTTGCACCTGATCACCCTCTTGGGCTGTGGCCGAGAAAGTATGAAGTCCGACAGCAGAAGAAAAGACCAGTCCGGCAAATAGAACAGAGGAAGGATACTTTATCATTTTAATTGTGGTTTTGTTGAAAGTATGTGATCAATTATTTCCGGTCCAAAATGTTTGAACAACCGGGTCCGGGCTGTGCGCCAGAGTCGAAAAACCAATAGACCGGGACTTGGTCACGGACGCAGGGCTGGGATAGCGGTTCCCGCTCAAAAACCAATCTTCCGCAGGCCCCAACGGCCGTCCTTTCATTGTCGGGTCTAAGAGGATCACGGCTCCGCAAGCGGAGGAGCGAAGGGTAATACCGTCCGCCGTATTCGCCGCCCACCACCCGCCAACTTTCCTTGGGGGGGCCGTAATAGGGCAATTCGGTAACTGCCACCACCAGGTAGCCATACTCCTGGCACTGTTCCCAGGCGATGATCTTTCCTATGATCGATGCCTTCCTGTCATCGGTCGCGTCGCTCATCCGGTCTTGGCAGCCGTCCAGGGCCAGCAGGCCCGTGCCCAGGGCCAGTAATTTCAAATCGCGCCATAGCTTCATGTTACAAATGGTTGGTTGGTGAAAAAACGCCGGGGCTTTCCCGGCTTAATTAAATAACGCGGCCGGGCCGCCAACCGATGCGGGTCAATGGAAAAAAAATTGCAATGGTCTGATGATTAGCTTATTGGGTTGGGTTTTCCAATTTAAGTAGCCGTTGCGCCCCGCCCGGCCAGCGGCTTAGAACTTAAGTAAAAACTCACCGGCGGTCGGTTACGCCCGCGCACTGGGCCGGGTCGGGCGAGATGGCCCCATAACCCGAGGCATAGACCGGGATGTCGTCGTTGGCGCAGGGCAGGCGGGGCCTTTACCCCCGCCGGGGACTGAGTTGGACACAGGCCCCCACCCCGACCCGGAGGTACGAGTCGCGGTCGCTGTTGGGCCTGTTCGGCTCCCGGAACTCGATGCGTACCAAGTGCCCGTAGGCCCGCCCCCCGTACTGGCCCGCCACGGTGCGAACATGGTCGTCGGGCAGTATCCCATCCCAGGGGGGCCTGTTGCCATATGCCTTGCTTACCGCGAACACCACCGAGCCGAACTCGCCGCACGCCGGCTCCACGGCCACCACGGCCGCGTAAAACCCGACGAGGGTATCGGTTTGGCCCCAGTCGTCTTTAGGTCGGCAGCCGTCCAGGGCCAGCAGGCCCGCGCCCAGGGCCAGTAGTTTCAAATCGCGCCATAGCTTCATGTTACAAATGGTTGGTTGGTGAAAAAACGCCGGGGCTTTCCCGGATTAATTAAATAACGCGGCCGGGCCGCCAACCGATGCGGGTCAATGGAAAAAAATTGCAATGGTCTGATGATTAGCTTATTGGGTTGGGTTTTCCAATTTAAGTAGCCGTTGCGCCCCGCCCGGCCAGCGGCTAACCGCCCCGGACAGTTAAAGAAAAAACCCTTCAAGAGATCAAGCCTCTTGAAGGGTTAGCCCGATTGGTAAGAGAAAAATCGGGGTCTTACTAAACTAAAACTTTACAAACAGTTGATTTTAGGTAAATAGAAAATAATTTTACAAAAATTCTATTACCCTACTTTTATTGACCAACCCAGGGCTTCACGTTTACTCGCCATCCGCTCCGGCCATTGCGGGCGTGGCTTTGGGGTTGCCCTCGCTGGCGGCTTTGGCCCTGGCCCGGATCTTCGCCTCCAGTTCGTCGGCTAGCTCTGGGTTATCGGCCAGGAGTTGCTTCACCGCGTCGCGGCCTTGGCCCAGCTTGTTATTGTTGTAGCTAAACCACGATCCCGATTTTTTTACGATTTCCAGCTCGGCGGCCAGGTCGATGATCTCGCCCGTTTTGGACACGCCCTCGCCATACATGATGTCGAATTCGGCTTGCTTAAACGGCGGGGCCACCTTGTTTTTCTGCACTTTTACCCGCGTGCGGTTGCCCACCACGCTGTCGGCCCCTTCTTTAATGGCCCCAATGCGGCGGATGTCGAGCCGCACCGAAGCGTAATACTTGAGGGCGTTGCCGCCAGTGGTGGTTTCCGGGTTGCCGAACATCACCCCGATTTTTTCGCGTAATTGGTTGATGAAGATGCAGCAACAGCTCGTTTTGCTAATGGCCCCGGTCAGTTTGCGGAGGGCCTGGCTCATGAGCCGGGCCTGCAAGCCCACTTTGCTGTCGCCCATTTCGCCCTCGAGCTCGGCCTTGGGCACCAAAGCGGCCACCGAGTCGATCACGATAATGTCAATCGCCCCGGAGCGGATGAGCTGCTCAGTGATCTCGAGGGCCTGCTCGCCACTGTCGGGCTGAGACACCAGCAGGTTGTCCAAGTCCACGCCCAGTTTTTCGGCGTAAATTTTATCAAAGGCGTGCTCAGCGTCCACAAACGCGGCTAGGCCGCCCAGTTTTTGGGCTTCGGCCACGCAGTGCAACGCCAAGGTGGTTTTACCAGAAGACTCCGGGCCGTAGATTTCCACCACCCGGCCCCGGGGCACCCCGCCGATGCCCAGGGCGATGTCCAACGTAAGCGAGCCAGTGGAGATATACGGGATGTCGCCGATTTTATCGTCGTTGAGCCGCATTACGGTGCCTTTGCCATAGGTTTTGTCTAGTTTGGCCAAGGTCAACTCCAGCATTTTGAGTTTTTCCAGTTTTTCTTTGTCTTCCGCTGCCATATAAATTTAAATAAAAGAGGGTGGTTACGAATAAGATGGATTTCCGGCCGGAATTTAGGCAAAAACTTGGTTCGGGCAGGCAGGGCAAAGTAAATGTATTTTCAATTAATATTTCAAATATCAATAAATAATTTTTTGAGAGGTCAAGGGTTTCTCACTGAGGCGCGGAGACGCAAAGGTGGTTGGGGGCTTTTGACTGCGTCATAATACACTTGGGGGTCGGTAAAAAGGGGTTCTCGCTAAGGCGCGGAGACGCAAAGGTGGTTGGGGCTTTTTGCCTGCGTCAAAATATACTCGGGGGTCTGTTCAAAAGGGTTTCTCGCAAAGGCGCGGAGACGCAAAGGTGGTTGGGGGCTTTTTGCCTCCGTCAAAATATACTCGGGGGTCTGTTCAAAAGGGTTTCTCGCAAAGGCGCGGAGACGCAAAGGTGGTTGGGGGCTTTTGACTACACCAAAATCAACATAAGTAATTGATAATCAATCAATAAATAAGTCAGTCCCGGCCCGGTTAATGCACGTAGCTGGCCGCATTGAGGTCGATGGTGCAGCCGGTGGCGTGATCGGCGAGGCCGCTGGCCAGCAGCAGCACGGTGGGGGCAATATCGGCCGGCTGGGTAAGCTGCGGCAGGGCGATTTCGCGGCGGGCGGTTTCTTCGCCATACTGGTCAAAAAAAGCCTGGGCCATGTCGGTGGCCACAAAGCCGGGGGCCACGTTAAAGGCTTTGATCTGCTGCTGGCCGTACGCGCGGGCCAGCGAGCGGGTGAGGGCCACCAAACCGCCCTTGGAGGCGGCGTAGGCCAGGTAGTCGGCCGTGTCGCCCCGGAAGGCCGCCCGCGAGCTGAGGTTGACGATGCGCCCGCCCTGGCCCGTGGCCAACCAGTGCCGCACCGCCTGGCGGCAAAGGAGGGCCACGGCCTGCAAGTTCACGGCCTGAGTGGTTTGCCAGTTGGCCAGCCAGTCGGGCTGGGGCTGGGCCAGGGGGCTGCTAATGGCCACCCCCGCGTTGTTGATCAGGGTGTCCACATTGCCCAAGGCCGCCACCGCCCGGCCAAACAAGTCGGTGGCGGCTTGCGGATCGGCCAGGTCGGCGGGCAGCAGGCTGGGGGCCGGGCCGCCCGCCGCCTGCATCGCCTCGGCAGTTTGCTGGGCGGCCGCGTGGTGGTGTTGGTAGTGCAGGGCCACCTGCGCGCCCGCCTGCGCGAGCACCAGGGCAATGGCCCGGCCAATGCCCCGGCTGCCCCCGGTGAGCAGCACCCGGCGGCCCGTTAAATCGATTTTGTACATCGGCTTAAAAGAAAAAGCCATTGGTTTAATTGATTGAAAATCAAACCAATGGTGAAATAAAATCGAGAAATGCTAAGGATTAGTTCAGCAGTTCGTACACCCCGGCCACGCCTTGGCCACCGCCCACGCAGGCGGTTACCATGCCGTACTTTTGGCCCCGGCGGCGCAGTTCGTTAAACAGTTGCACCGACAGTTTGGTGCCCGTACAGCCCAGCGGGTGGCCCAGGGCCACGGCCCCGCCGTTCACGTTGAGCTTGGTCATATCCAGGTCCAGGGTGCGGGCCACGGCCAGGGCTTGCACGGCAAACGCCTCGTTCAGTTCCACCAGGTCTAGCTGGCCTTGGCTCAACCCAGCCTGGCGCAAAGCCCTAGGCACGGCATCCACCGGGCCAATGCCCATGATGCGCGGGTTCACCCCGGCGGCGGCGTAGGCCATCATCCGGGCAATGGGCTTGAGGTTAAGCTCGTTCACCAACCGCTCCGACATGACCAGCACAAACGAGGCCCCGTCGGAAGTTTGCGACGAGTTACCGGCCGTTACCTGACCGTTGGCCGCAAAGGCGGGCTTCAACTTGGCCAGTCCGTCCAGGCTGGTGTCGGCCCGGGGGCCTTCGTCGGTGTCCACCACGTAGGTCTTGGTTCTCTTTTTGCCGGTGGGGTCCACAAAGGTCTCTTCGACGGTAATGGGCACAATCTCGTCCTTAAACTTGCCCGATTTAATGGCCGCCAGGGCCTTTTGGTGCGACTGGTACGAAAACTCGTCGGCATCGGCCCGGCTAATTTTGTATTCCAGGGCCACCTGCTCGGCGGTGAGGCCCATGCCTAGGTAGTAGTCGGGGTGTTTCTCGGCGATTTTCCAGTTGAGGGCGGTTTTGTAGCCCATCGTAGGTACCAGCGACATCGACTCGGTGCCGCCCGCGATGATGCAATCGGCCAGGCCCGCGTGGATTTTAGCCGAAGCCATCGCGATCGCTTCCACGCCCGAGCCGCAGTAGCGGTTGATGGTAACCCCCGGCACGCCCATGGGCAGGGCCAGCAGCGCGATCATGCGGGCCATTTGCATGCCTTGCTCGGCTTCGGGCACGGCATTGCCCACAATGAGGTCCTCCACCCGGGCCGGATCCAGGGCGGGCACCGAGGCCAGCAGGTGTTTGATCACCTCGGCGGCCAGGTCGTCGGGCCGGGTAAAACGAAACCCGCCCCGGGGGGCCTTGCCCACCGCCGTGCGGAAACCAGCTACAACGTATGCGTTCATGAAAATGGTTGTTTAAAAGGAGGTTAATTGATTTTTATTGAATTGTAAAACGAGCAAACGGTTGCATGATTAAATGTTTGTTCTCTTTGATTATCAATCATTTAAAAGGCCAAAGACAGACAATCTCCACTCGATTTTGGTGTAAACCAAAGGAGTGCCGTTTGCCCGCCCAGCTAAATTTCCCAAGCAATTTACGGCGTTTTATTAAAATAGTATGCTTGCAGAGGTTTTTTCGGGAGAAAGGCCCGGCGATCCGGCCTGCCTGGGCGCGCGGGCGGACGCGACTCCCCGCCCGCGCGCGGGGGTCAATAGCCAAAAATCTCCTCGAGGGTTAGCCGCTGCACCTTGCCGTATTTGGCCAGGTCGGGCAGGTTGATCTTGTCTTGGTCGGCCAGCACGGCCACGGTGTACTTGGCCCCCTTCACCTGGGCTTGTTGAAACTTCTGCAAGTCGGCCAGGGTGAGGCCCTGGATGGCTTGGTAAACTTCCTGCCGCAGGTCTTGATCAAGGCCCAACTGTTTGGCGTTCAGATAGTTGAACAGTACGCCGCCCCGGATCACCCGCTCGCTCTCGATCTTGCTCAAAATGGCATCCTTGGCGGTTTTAAAGGCGTTTTCCGACAGTGGCATGTCGTCCATGATTTTGAGCAGGGCCTGCATGGCCTCGGCCTGTTTGTCGGCCTGGGTGCCCACGTAGGCCATCAGGTAGTCGCGTTGGCGCAGGTTGCTGGGCGAGCCGTAGCTGGTCCACACGGAGTAGGCCAGGCCCTGGGCCTCGCGGATTTCCTGGAAAGCAATGCTGCTCATGTTGCCGCTCATGTACTCGTTGTACAGCCGAATGGCCGGTTGCAGTTCCCGGTTAAACAGCTGGCCGCTGCGCCCAAACACAATTTCGGCCTGCACCATGTCATAATCGGTCCAGAACACCCGGCCCTCCTTGTTATCCAGTTCGGTAAAATTGACCGGGGCGGGCACCGGCTTGAGCTGGGCGGGCAGGCGGTGCAACTTATTCAGGGTTTGGGTGAGCGAGGCCAGGGGCCGCTTGCCGTAGTAAAGCACTTGGTGCTGGTACTGGGTCAGTTGTTGCACCAACTGGGTAAGCTCGGCGGGTTTCAGGGTTTGCAACTCGCTGTTTTTAAGCACGTTGGTAAACGGCGATTTGGCCCCGTAGCGGGCGTAACTCATCAGCCCTTGGTACAAAATGGCGAACTTCTCCTTTTTATCGTCGTCGCGCTTTTTTAAAATCCCGGCCACCATGTTGGCAAGGGCTACCGAGTCGGGCTGGGGGTTGGCCAGCAAGTCTTCAAAAATTTGCAAGGCCGGTTCCAGGTTCTCATCCAGCCCGTACAGGGATACGTACACCCGCTCCTCGGCGGCGAACACGCTGAAGTTGCAGCCCAGTTTATACAATTCTTTTTTGAGATCGACGGCGGAGAGTTTGTCGGAACCCAGGTACTCCAGATACTGCACGGCCAGCTTGAATTTGGGGTTGTGGTTGCTGCCCATGTCCAACAAGTAATTGAGTTGGAACAGGTCGTTCTCCTGGTTTTGTTTGTAGAGGATTTCCACGCCGCCGTCCATTTTGCCCAGGGTCAAGTCCTTGCTATAATCCAAAAACTGGGGCTTCAGGCGCGGGGGCGTGAGCGCTTCCAGGGCCTTGGCCCGTTCTGACTTGGCCTCCCGGTTGATCTCCACTTTGGTGATCTTCGGTTTCTCTACTTTCTGGGCGTTGGGGTCTTTGCCCGTGCGCTTGAACACTACTGCGTAGTTGTTTTGGTAGTGCTTGTTCACGAAGTCAATCACCTGCGGGCGGCCAATGCTCTTCATTCGGGCCAGGGCCGATACGTAGTCTTGCCACTTCATTTCGTTGGAGAAGGCGGTAACAAATTCGTCGGCCCGGGAATAATTTTCTTCGTAAGAATACAATTTTTGTTTCTTCAAATCGGTGATCACAGCCGGGATGAGCCAGTCCTCGAACTTGCCTTTTTTCAAACTATCGATTTGGGCCAGCAGCAGGTCGCGCACTTGGTCCAAGGTTTGGCCTTCGCGCGGGGTGCCATTGAACTGGTGCACGGTAAAATCGTTCATAGCGTTGAGGTAGCAGCCCGCGTCCAACACCTTTTGGGCTTGCTTCAGGTTGAGGTCGATCAGCCCGGCCACGCTGTTGGCCAGCATCATGTCCACCACCTGGGCGGTGAGGTAATCGGGGCTGGCCCGGCCCGGCAACCGGAACCCGACCTGCACCTGCTCGGCATCCGGGCCGATCACCTCCACTTGCTGGGGCACCGCGAGCGGAGCCTCAGCCACGGGCTGGTAAGCGGGCAAGTCCCGCCGTTCCCATTTGCCAAAATATTGGTCAATGAGTTTCATGGTGGGGGCAAACTCCAAGTCGCCGCTAAGGCAAACGGCCACATTGTTAGGCACATAGTATTTGGCAAAATACCGGTTGATCTCGGTAATAGAGGGATTTTTGAGGTGCTCGATGGTCCCGATCACGGTTTGGGTGCCGTAGGGGTGGGTTTTGAACAACGCCCGGTTCATGGCCTCGGCGGCTTTCCAGTAGTCGTTGTCCAGCGAGCGGTTTTTTTCTTCGTAAACCGTTTCTAACTCGGTGTGGAACAGGCGGTTGACGATGTGCCCGAACCGGTCGGCCTCTATTTGCAGGAACCGCTCCAACTCGTTGGCCGGGATGTCGTTGGTGTACACGGTGCGGTCTTCGGTGGTGTAAGCGTTCACCCCTTCGGTACCCAGCACGGCACACAGTTTGTCGTACTCGTTGGCCACGGCCAGCTTGGCCGCCTGGCCCGACACTTGGTCGATTTTTTCGTAGTACGTTTTGCGCTGCTGCGGGTCGGTGAGGGTGCGGTAATGCTCAAACATGCGCTCGATGCTATCGAGCAGCGGCTGGCGGGGTCAAACTTGCCGCCCGCCTTTACCGTGATGTAACTTTGGATGCGCGGCGAGGCCCGGTACTGGCTCAAATACACCGTGAGGCCGTTGGGCAGGCGATACACCCGGGCTTGCAGAGGATCGTTGGTTACGTACTCGTAGGTGTAACCGGCCTCGTCGGTGGCGGTTTTGGTTTGATAGTCGGCCGGGGAGTCGGCTCCGGACGATTGCGCGTTGTCGGTTATATACAAGCGGGTAAAACTAGGGCCGCGATTAAAACCAGGCCCGCTACTTTTTTCAACATAGCTCAAAGTTCAAGTTTCGTTGCTAAACTACACATCGTGATGCGATTAAGCGATAATTTTGGAGCAAATTTCGGGGCCTGGCAGCATTATTGCCGTCAGTAGCGTTACACCGTTGGAAATACTTCCAGCAAACGGCCGATCCGCAGAAACTGATCGGCTGGTTAATCCCCGCTTCTGTCTAGCTCCATTAACCGTATGCAAACGAGTTAGTCAAAGGCGGGCAAGGCGCACTAAACTATATCTAATCGTTCCCAACAAACCTGGTTGTAGCTCAAAACTAGCGTTCCATTTGTAATGCGCTTTATTTGGCCCTGTATATTCATATTGACCGGTTGCTTGTTTGCGGGGTCGGCCCTGGGCCAAAACCAGTCCAACCAAGCCGATAGTTTACGAGGGTTGCTCACCAGTGCCTCACCCAAGCAGCGGCCCACTATCTACAACCAACTGGCCGAACTTGGCCTCAAACAGAACCCAGCCCAGGCTTTTGAAGATGCTAGCAAAGCCTTGACCCTGGCTAACCAACACGACGATGCCCCTAACCGACTATCGGCGCAACTGATCCTGGGCGAGTGCTACCTAGGCAAAGGACGATACTGGGAAGCCCGAAGCCAGTTCAACGGGGCATTAATTACGGCTAATCTGCTAAGGGACCCGGCTAGCAAGGGCCGTAGCCAAGGCAAACTAGCGGCAGCCTACTTGTTGCAAAACCGCCCAGACGAGGCCATCGAAAACGCCGAGCAAGCCTTGAGCTTTATTGACTCCGCCAAGCAAATTTACGATTACGCCTCGATAACTAGCGTGCTTAGCTACGCCTACGGGCGGCAAAACCGTTATTTGAGAGCCATCGAGTACGCCCAACTCACCCTGGCGGCAAGGCTCAAAACCAAGGACGATAATGAGATCGGTAAATCGTACACCGCCTTGGGCGAGCTGTACGGGATGCAAAACAACTGGGCCAAAGCCTGGGAGTTTTTTACGCTGGCCCGCCTAGCCTCCGAAAACGCCAAAAACCAGCGTGGGTTGGCCATTTCGCTCACCAATTTGGGCATTGCTCATCTCAAACAAGGTCAATTGAAGGAGGCCAACAAAGCGCTGAGCCAGGGGCTAAAGCTCAAATACTCGTTGGGCAACCAAAAAGAACTAGCCAACTCGTACCTGCAACTGGGCATTTTGCGCAGCCTGGACCACCAACCCGACTCGGCGCGGGCTTATTTGGAAAAGGCCCTGCAAATCCGCCAAAGTTTGCGCGATACTTTTGGGTTGGCCAGCACTTATACCGCCCTGGGCAATGCCTCCGCCACCATCGGCGACTTTGCCCAAGCCCGAGCTTATTACGAGCAGTCGTTACAACTGGCCCAGCAAACCGGCTCGTTGGTGCGCCTGGCCGAAAGTTACCAAGGCCTGGCCGAAATGTACCGACGCCAACAAAACGCCCCAGAGTTTTTGGCTCATTATCAGCAATATCGGCGGTTCCAAGATAGCATCGACCGTGAACTAAATTCGGTTAATCTTTTGGACATTCAAGAAAGAATGGCCTCGGAGAGCCAACTGCTCGCGCGCGAGCGGGCGGCGGCCGCCGAACGCGCCAGGCAGCGCGAACAAGCGACGCAAAAAAAGATCAACTATCTGCTATTGAGCATTTTAGCTTTTGCCCTACTGGCAGCCTTGGTAATGGGCAGCCTCTACCTTTCCCGCAAGCGGGCATTTGACCAACTGGCCAAAACCAATGCCGTGGTAGAGGAACAGAACGCCCAGTTGTCGCGGTCGCAAGCCGAGCTGACCGCCCTCAACCAAACCAAAGACAAGCTGTTCTCCATCATTGCCCACGATGTGCGCAGCCCATTGGCCTCGCTGAGCGGGCTGTTAAAGGTAGCCCAAGACCCCAGTGCGCAGCTTAGCCCCACTGATTTTACCCACCTAACCGGCGAAATCGGCCAGCACCTGGAAAGCGTAACCCGCCTGCTGGAGAACCTGCTGGCCTGGGCGCGGCAGCAAATGGAACTGGTGGCCTTTAAACCCGAACCGCTGGACTTGCACCTGGCCGCCAGCGAAGCGGTGAGCCTGCTCAACCGGGAAGCCTCCAACAAAAACATTGTGTTGGAAATGCACATCGCCCCGGCCGTGATGGTGCAAGCCGACCGCGACATGGTAGATTTTATCTTCCGCAATTTGGTGGGCAACGCCATCAAGTTCACCCCGGCGCAGGGGCACGTGAGCCTAGCGGCCCAGCCTAACGGCACCAAGGTGAAAGTTAGCGTGGCCGATACTGGCCTGGGCATTAGCGAAGCCGTACGGAAAGAACTGTTTGCGCCCATTAAAACCCAGCGGACCACTGGCACGGCGGGCGAAGTAGGCACGGGCCTGGGCCTGGCCCTGTGCCGTGAGTTTGTGGAAAAACACGGGGGCACCATTGCCGCCCGGCCCAACGCGCCCCAAGGCTCGGTGTTTGAATTTACCTTACCCCTGGCGGTTAAGGGTTAAAACTAAAATGACTTAATGATTGCATGATTAGACCTCTTGCGGATTAGATTAAAACCCTTTCAAATCATCCTTACTCGGTTCGAGATTGCGTCCCCTCCCCGACGGACGACCAAAAGCGAATGAGCTTTTGGGGCGAGCCGGTGCTGCTGGATAGGGTGGGGCTAAAAAGGTCGGGTTTTGAGCGAAAATTTGACCACAAACTCGTTCAAAAACCTAATGTGCAAGAGACCTATTAAATGATCGTTATAGATGACTACCAATCACTTATAAGACTAGGAATACGCAATCTCCATTTGATTTTTGCATAACATCATCAAATACGCAATCGCTCCTCGATTTTGTTATCAGCCAAGGTGGGGCTAAATAAGGCAAATCTTGACGTATCTCCAAACTTATACCTGCTCAATGGATCCGATAGAAAAGCGGTCTAATGCTGCGGCAATTGCTTGGCCCGGTCAGGGTAGTCGGTAATGAGGCCGTGTACGCCCATTTGTTGCAACTCGCGCATTTTGTCCAGTTCGTTCACCGTCCAGGGGATCACCTTGAAACCCTTTTGCGCCGCATAACTGATCAACGCCGGGTTCACCAGGGCAAAGTGCGGGCTGTAGGTTTCGGGGATAAAGCCCAGGCTGGCCAGGTTTTTCTCGTAGTTGGCCTGGCCAAACACTAAATAGGCCAACCGCACGTCGGGGTGGTGCTGGTGCAGCCACTGGAGCACCCGCACATCGAACGACTGTACGTTGGCCCGCAGCAACAGCCCCTTGGTTTTGAGCAACTGATACACCATTTCGCTAAACTCGGGCGGAGCCGGGTGGTAGGTGCTGTCGGTTCGCGGTTCGCTTTTGATCTCGATGTTATAATTGGGCAAGGGCAATTTCTTTTCGGCCACATACTTTTCCACTTCATCAATTACGGTGGTGAGCAGGGGCTTATACGCGGCCATTTTCTGCTGCTCGGGAAAGTCCACGTTGCCCCGGCTGCCGCAGTCGCACTTGGCTATTTCGGCGTAGTCCATCTGGTACAAATTGTACTGCTTTTGGTTGGCCGGGGTAACCGATTCGCCGTTAGGCCCTTTGCAAATTTTGGGCGACAGGTACGGCTCGTGCGAGACCACCAACTGGCCGTCGCGGCTCACGGCCAGGTCCAGTTCCAGGGTGGTTACGCCCAAGTCCAGGGCCTTAATGAACGCGGGCAGCGTGTTCTCGGGCAGCAGGCCCCGGCAGCCCCGGTGGCCTTGGATGTCGAGTTTGGCAGCGGGCATGGGTTGGGCAACAAGGTTTAGCCCGGCAAGCAAAACCAAAAGCGGCAAAAGCGCAAACCTGAGCAAGTGCATGAGCGATTTTTTGGGCAAAATTACCCATGCCTAGGGCGGCGGCGGTTACGCCAGCGTTAAATTACCGGGCCAAGGCGGCAATGTTTTGTGCGGTAAATGCGGCAATTTTGACCCGCGCTGCCAAAAACGCGCCCTTGCCGTGAAACCAACCCACTTTTTGTTGTGCGCGGGCCTGGTGGCCAGTGCCTGGGCCTGCCAGCCAAGCAGCACCTTCGAGGCCAACCGCGACCTGCCGCAAATGAAATGGCACCAAGACAGTGTGGTGAGCTTCAGTTTCACCATCGACGATGCCCAGCCCAGTTATGCCCTCAGTTGCCACCTGCGCTACGGGGCAGCCTACAAATACGCCCGCTTTTACGCCAAGTACGAACTGCTGGACGCGCAGGGCCGACCCGTGGGCCAGGGCATGCCCGTGGTGTTCTTCTTCGACGAAAAAACCGGCCAGCCCCTGGGCCACGGCCTAGGCGACCTGTTCGAGCGGGAAATGGTGCTGCAACCTACCTTCAAGTTTGGGGCACCGGGGCGCTACACGCTGCGCCTGCGCCAGTACATGCGCGACCCCGTGCTGGAAAACCTGGCCGCCGTAGGGGTAAAAGTGAGCACGGCCCAGCCGTAACAGCAAGGGCGCATTTTTCTAGAGTGACTTAACGATTGCCTGATTGAGTAACTTTTTCGCTTGATTATCAATTATTTGTAAGATAAGCAATCCGCAATCTCCATTTGATTTTGGTATTTATGCGTAAAAGAAAAACCGGGCCCGCTAGCGGCGGCGGTTACTGTTTTCCAGGCCCAGGCCAAAGAGGGCGAAATCGTACTTGGTGGGATCCTGCGGGTCAAACTGGCGCAGGTGGGCGGTGAGTTCCAAGGCCGCGAGCCAGTCGGTTTGGGGGCGGGCCAGCAGGCCCAAGCGGCGGGCGGTGCGCTCCACGTGCAGGTCCAGCGGGCACACCAGTTGGGCCGGGCTAATGCGGGCCCACAAACCAAAGTCGACCCCGGCGGGGTCGCGCCGCACCATCCAGCGCAGGTACATGCACAGCCGCTTGCAGGCGGCCTTGCGCGCGGGCGTGGCCACATGCTTGCGGGTGCGCGCCGGGGCTTCCGGCAAGGCAAAAAAATCGCGGTGGAACCCGGCCAGGGCCGCCTCTACGGTGGCGTGCCCCGGGGCCAAGTGGCGGGCAAAAGCAGTCTCTAACGAGGCATGCTGTTGATAATACTGCCGGAAAAAATGGACGAAATACAGCAAATCGGTGCCATTGAAGGTCCGGTGGCAAAACTGAGCCAAGGGCTTCAGGTCGGGCGCGGAATGGTGTAGTATGAATTGATGTGGCTGGTTATCAAACAGTTGGATCAGTTGCTGGCACTTGCTGATGATGGTACCCCGTTGCCCCCAGGCCAGCACGGCGGCAAAAAAACCCATGATCTCGATATCGGGCGGGGCGGTAAACTGGTGGGGGATGAGGATGGGGTCGTCTTTGATAAAACCGGGCTGGTTGTACTGGGCCACTTTTTCTTCCAAAAAATCTTTGAGCGAGGGCGGTTTCATGCGGGCAAGTTACGCCGGATCGGCGGCTTTGGCGTTCGGTTTCGGCTTGCGGCCCGGCGGGGCTACCTTTGCGGCAAATTTTACCCATGCGCAAGCTCACCATGGACGAACTGGGCCGCCTCCCGGCCAGCCATTATCAGGCCCAGGCCAACCCTGGGCTGGTGCTGGTGCTCGATAACGTGCGCAGTATGCACAACGTGGGGTCGGCGTTCCGCACGGCCGATGCCTTTGGGGTGGGCAAACTGTACCTCACTGGCATCACGGCCACGCCGCCCCACCGCGAAATCCACAAAACCGCCCTGGGAGCCGAGCAAACCGTGCCTTGGGAGCACGCCGCCGACCCGGCCGCCCTGCTGGCCCAGCTCAAGGCCCAAGGGTTTTGCCCCGTGGCCCTGGAGCAAACCACGGCCAGCCAACCGCTGGATCAATACCGGCCCCAGCCCGGCACAAAATATGCGCTAGTATTTGGCAACGAGGCATTTGGCGTGTCGGACGCGGCCATTGCCCACTGCCAAGCCGCCGTGGAAATCCCCCAGTTTGGCACCAAGCATTCGTTTAACATCAGCGTGAGCATCGGCATTGTGCTCTGGCATTTTTTCCTCAACCAACCTATTTCCTCTTAACCACCCGGCCTTTAGCCGCCCCTTTTTGTAAAGCATGATGAAGATTGGCCTGATCCGCGAAGGCAAAAACCCGCCCGACCGCCGGGCGCCCCTCACCCCCGCGCAAGCCTACGCGCTCACTCAGGCCACGTGGGCAAGCGGGCCCGTGGAGGTGTACGTACAGCCCAGCCCCATCCGCTGCTTTGCCGATGCCGAGTATGCGGCCCTAGGCTTGCCCCTAACCGAGGACCTCAGCCATTGCGACGTGCTGCTGGGCATCAAGGAAGTGCCGGTGGACCAATTGATCCCGGAAAAAATCTACCTGTTTTTTTCGCATACCATCAAGAAACAGCCTCATAACCAGGCCCTTTTGCAGGCGGTGCTGGACCGGGGCATCCGCCTGGTGGACTACGAAACCCTTACCGACGAGGCGGGCGCGCGCATTCTCGCGTTTGGCCATTACGCCGGGCTGGTGGGGGCCTATAACGGGCTGTGGGCTTACGGCCAGCGGTACGGCCACTTCGACTTGCCCCGGGCCCACCACCTCAAAGACCGCCACGCCCTTTTTGAGTTGGTGAAAAACCTGGAATTGCCGCCCTTTAAAATTGCCCTCACCGGCGGGGGCCGGGTGGCCAAGGGCGCGTTGCAACTGCTGGAGGCCCTGGGCATCCACCGGGTAGAGCCAGCCGAATACCTGCGCCAAACCCCGGCCGGTCGGCCAGTGTACACCCAACTCAACTCGCACCACTACCACCGCCACCGCCACGGCAAGCCCTTTGTGGCCGAGGAGTTTTACCGCCGCCCGGCCGATTTTACGGGCGAGTTTTGGCCCTTTGCCCAAGCTACCCACCTGCTGCTGGCCGCGGCTTACTGGCACCCGGAAGCCCCGGTGCTGTTCACCAAAGCCCAAATGCGCCACCCCCAGTTTGGCATCCGGGTCATTGCCGATATTACGTGCGACATCGAGGGCTCGATCCCCAGCACGGTACGGGCCTCCAAAATCGCCGAGCCGGTGTACGACTACAACCCCCACGCCGAGCGGGAGGAGCCGCCCTTTAGCCGCGAGCACAACGTTACCGTGATGGCCATCGACAACCTGCCCGGCGAGTTGCCCCGCGATGCCTCGGAAGATTTTGGCCACGTGCTCGTAACCAAAGTTTTGCCCCAATTGGCCCACGATGCCACCGGCTTGATTGCCCGGGCCACCATTGCCCAAAGCGGCCAATTGCGGCCCCGCTTCGCCTACCTGCACGGTTATGTGCGCCCGCCCGCGCACCCGGTGGCGGCTAGTTAACGGCCGGAGTTTTGCGGGGGGATTTTTCTATCCGTTTTCTTTAACCAACTCGTCTTCCATTTTCAAACCCGCTATCATTAAAAGGTTTTTTTTGATTGATTATCAAGTATTTATATTACAAAACCCCACAATTTCTATTTATTTTTAGTACTGTTTTAGAAGACAGAAAACCAGTAATCCGAGTTTGGTTTCGGCATTATTTTGAGGCAATTTTATAGCTGTTTGTTGGCCATGTACACCCCTAAGTATTTTCAAAACCACGATTGGGCCCAGGTGAGTAAATTCATCGAGGAGAATGGGTTCGGGATTTTGGTGAGCCACGATGTTGCCCAAAGCCAGCCCGTGGCCACGCATTTGCCGCTTTTTTTGCGGGCCATTGGGCCAGAAGAATGGGAACTAGAGGGCCACGTAGCCCGGGCCAACCCCCAGTGGCGGGCCTGGGCCGATGGCTCAACCGGGCTGGCGATTTTCCCCGGCCCCCATGCTTACATTTCGTCGAGTTGGTACAACCACGAAAACGTGCCTACTTGGAACTACCTGGCCGTACACGTGTACGGCACCCTCCACTTGGTACAGGAGCCTGCCGCCCTGCGCCAAATGCTGGGCCGGATGGTGGATAAATACGAAGCGGGTAACCCCCAACCCGTTTCGGTGGCGGGCCTAACCCCGCAATTTTACGAGCGCGAAGTGCGGGGGCTGGTGGGTTTTCGGTTGGCCATTACGCAGGTGCAGGCCACTTACAAACTGTCCCAAAACCGCGACGCGGAGAACCACCGCCTGGTTACGGAACAATTGGCCGCCCAGGGCGATGCCCAAGCCGCCGCCGTAGCCGAACTGATGCGCCAGCACGGCCACCAATAAGGCGCGGCCGGGCCTAACCAGCCTGCTTGGCCCCCCGGTAAAAGTAGAGCATCCCCAAAAAAGCGATGAGCAGGCCCCCGCACTCGCGCGACTGCTCGATGTAAGGCCGGTCAGGGGCCATGCCGTAGAGCAGGCTCACGTTGCGGTGGTGGGTGAGCCACTCGTACACGCTGGGGGCCAGGTACACCAGGCCGGCCAGGTAGGCCCCCAGGCCCAAAGTGATGCTGAACATCCAGTACTTGCCCGCCGCCGCCAAAAACCCAACCACGGCCACATACCCATAAATGACGATCCAAAGCCACGGGTCGGGGTCGTTGTACTGGAACCCCGCGAACAAGGTGAACAATAAGGCCAGCCCCAGGCTAACAATTTTGCGGCTCATAACGTACAAGTTAGTCGGGGCAAAATTAACAACGGCCCAGTTTAGTTGGCCAAAGTATTTTTCTGGACTAATCTCTTGAAAAACAGCAGGTTGATGACCCCGCCTGACCATTCAAATTCTATTAATGCCATGACCCACTCCCTCACCAACCCGGCCCGATTGCCTGCGGGGCCTATTGTGCGCACGGTGTTGCTGCTGGCCTTGCTATCGGCGTTTGTGCTGGCGTTGCTGGCCTTTCGGATGGACCACACCGGTTCTACCTTCCACCGGGCGTTCCGGTGGAACTTGTTTCTGGCTTGGGTGCCCCTGGGGGTGGCCCTGCTGGCCGCCACCGTTTACCGCTACAAATGGCTGCACCTGGCCTTGTTGGGGCCGCTGTTCGCGCTTTGGCTACTGTTTTTCCCCAATGCGCCGTACCTGATCACCGACCTGGTCCACATCCGCAAGGACAAACTGATGCCTTACTGGTACGATGTGGCCATGATCTTCGGGTTTGCCTTTTCGGGCTTGCTGTGCGGGCTGTTTTCGTTGTACCTGATGCAGCAGCAGTGGGCACGCTACCTGCCTCGGTGGCTCAGCTATGGCCTGAGCTTGGCCTGCTTGCTGCTGGCCGGGGTGGGCATTTACCTGGGCCGGCGCCTCCTGGCCGACTTGCTAGATTTGGCCCAACGGCCCGGTGCCCTCGTGTTTGTGGCCCTGCATACGGCCCTGCTGGTGTTCAGCTACGGGTTGCTACTCAATTTTATGCGGTTTGGGCGGGGGTGAGGGGAGAGTGAATTGTAACTGTTTAAGAATTAAAAGAGTGATGGCTGTATATCTATTTTTGGATGAAATGTGCCAATGATCGCAAAAGGGTTAGGGTAATTCTTAGCATGACTTTCGTAGAGTGTTCCTAGATAGAAATGTAAGTCTTTCGTTTTAGCAAAGTCATCAAAATATTTTCTCTTCACATCTACAACGGCCATTTTTTCATTCCCCTTGTGAGCCGCTAGACAATTCCAGTAAAGGGCACCAATTTCCCAGTCTTCAATCATGAGTTTGCTGCGCTTACCTTGCACATCTTCAAACACATAGCTAAACTTATAAGGCAATTTTTTCACAACTTCAAATGGATTTTCGGGTTGTTTAAACAAATTACCTTGCTGTCTCTCTGCTTCTAATTTTGCCAATCTAGCTTTGTCCCATTCGCGATCCGTAGCTTCAACAGTAAAATCCAAAATTTTGTAAGGTTTAAATATTGCTAAAGACGTGCAGATTTTTTTATCTTTAGCCTCGTTGATCAACGCTGCTAGATCTGTATAAATTTTCCCACTCAACACTACTTTTTTCCTTTCTACCCAATTGTTCTTTGTATCAAGGTGGCCAGTTATTTTTATCTCGCCTTCGTGAGACCTAGGTCTGTAACTTTCAGGGCGAAAGTCTCCCTCATTTTTCACCAGGTCAAGTTCAATCCAATCGTACTTTTTATACTGCTCTTCATAAGACTTTTTGCGAAAAGAGATAGGATAAATCCTAATCCAAGAACCATTTTCAAGAAACCCTGCTGTACATACCAATTCCTCATACTTGGTTGAGATTGTAGGATATGTCTTTACTGTAATAAGAACTTTTGTTAATGCCATTTCAAATATGAATAACCTTGTACTTAAAATCAGGTAAATTCTGTATTGCTTCAGCTAAGTGTTTACGATGACACTGGCAGATATTCGCCTCAAAACAAGTTAATGCAATCCGATGATGCTCCTTAAGTAGGCTTAAGATACTTAATTGCGAAGCAGTTGTTTTAGGTAAGTTATTTTGACGATAGGTATCAAACAATCTGTCATAATCAGCTTGTGAATATAGTTGCTGACGTTGTTTGGACTGTATTCCAACCTCAGGAAAATGAATATAACCAATATTCAGACTTGAACAATAGCGTTCTAGCTGGCTTTTGCTAAATCCGTACTTCATACTCAATGGATTACTTCGTACATCCACCAAAACTTTTATGTCATTTTTGATTAGACGGTTTAAATACTCTTCCAATGAAATTCCTTCATAGCCTATGGTGAATAAAGCTGTTTCTACGCTTCTTGGTTTACTTTGTTGTACTTTATTATATTCCTTTGGCGATAATATTTGCTTTGCCTTGCGGCTTTTAATTGCCCAGTAAGGGAAATTGATATAAGTATACTTCATTAATTCATTCGCATCTTTCTTTCCATGAAGGCTTTTAACTTCTTTAAGTATTTCTTGGTCAAGAGCTTTTATTTTGCCAAGGTAATCTTCGTTCTCTTTGCTGATGAAATGGTTGTGGGTTTCTAATATCAAATCTTTTTTGACCATAACCACCAAGTCGGCATTCAAGGAATAAGAAAAGCATCCGTATAAGTAGGGAATAAAATCGTATTCCGCTTTGCTTTGCCGCTGCGAAAATATAAAAAACAGTTTTTGTAGGCTGATTTTATCTATTTTTCCCTCAAAAATTTGCAATAAGGCCAGAATAAGTTTGCGCCTGTAAAACATATTGTAAGAATTAATTCCGTGTGAGTTCTTAAGCCGAGGGCACTTGTAGACAGTCCAATTGCCACACATTTAATCCCTGTACCCGCGAACTCGGTATTAAATGGATTAACGTAAGTTGGCAAATTTATCCTAAAGAATCTATTTACCACATTGCGACTGTTGTATTCCCCCCACAAAAAACCCGCCCACCCAACTCCGGGCAGGCGGGCGGTATAAGTAGCGTTATTTCTTCAGGGCGGCCAGCATCGTCTCGCCAATGTGGGCGGGCGTGTCCACCACGTGGATGCCGCAACCGGCCATGATCTTCATTTTGGCCTCCGCCGTGTCGTCGGCCCCGCCGATGATGGCCCCGGCATGGCCCATCCGGCGGCCCGGAGGCGCGGTTTGGCCCGCAATAAAGCCCACCACGGGTTTGTTGGCCCGCCCGGCGGCCCGTTCGGCCTCGATCCAGCGGGCGGCCTCGGCTTCCATGCCCCCGCCAATCTCGCCAATCATCACGATCCCGTCGGTGTCGGGGTCGTTCATAAGCAGTTCCACGGCTTCTTTGGTGGTGGTGCCGATGATGGGGTCGCCCCCGATACCGATGCAGGTGGACTGCCCCAACCCGGCCTTGGTGAGCTGGTCCACGGCCTCATACGTGAGCGTGCCCGATTTAGACACCACCCCGATGCGCCCCGGCTTGAAAATAAAGCCGGGCATGATCCCGATTTTGGCCTCGCCTGCCGTGATTACTCCGGGGCAGTTGGGGCCAATGAGGCGGCAGTGGTGGTCTTTGAGGTAGTGCTTCACGTGCATCATGTCTTTGACCGGGATGCCCTCGGTAATGCAGATGATGACCTTAATCCCGGCGTCGGCGGCTTCCATGATCGCGTCGGCCGCAAAGGCCGGGGGCACAAAAATGATGGACACGTTGGCCCCGGTGGCTTCCACGGCCTCGCGCACGGTGTTGAACACTGGCTTGCCCAGTTTTTCGTGCGGGTGGCCGCCCTTGCCCGGCGTTACACCGCCTACCACGTTGGTACCGTACTCGATCATTTGGCCACCGTGGAAAGTGCCTTCGTTGCCGGTGAAGCCCTGCACGATCACCCGGGAATCTTTGTTGACTAAAACGCTCATGTTTTCGGGTTGGGATTGAACGGCGCAAAAATAGCCGTTTAGCCTGCATTTCAAACTAGGGGGCAATTGCGGGGCGACCAAGGCACTGCCAGTAGCCCCCGCTTGCCTACAACGATGGGTAGAAGGTATCCAACTGATCCACCACGGCTTTCATCCGGGGCAGGTTGATGGCCTTGTTGATGGCCTCCACGGCGGAGTTCTTTTCTTTTTCCAGCCGGGCCATTTGCTGGCGTACCTTATTGTCGTCGTCGCTGAGCTTGTTGGCCATTACTTCTTGGAGCACCAGCACCATTTCGCGGTTGTTTTTATCTAGGGCCGAAATGTACTGCGAGTACAAGTACTCAAATTCTTTGTAGAGAAAAATGACCTCGCCCACGCGCTTGTTCATGTCGACCAGGTTGCCGCTGCGCACCAGTTTGTTGTAGTTTACCTGGTTGTTTTCCAGGGCATTACGCTCCAACGTGCCCAAATAATTGCGGATGCTGTTGGCGTTGTAGGTGTTGAGCAGGCTGGTTACGTAGGCGGCGGTGTTGGCCTGGCGTTTCTCCTCGTTGGGGTCTAGCCGGCCGCCGGTGGCCTGCACGTTTTGCACCACAAACTCCTTGAGCTTGGTTTGCAGGTTAGCGGTTTGCAATTGGTAGTTGTTGAGGTTGACGGAAAAGTTACGGTTCAGTTCGTTGAGCCGCACGTAGTATTGGGTGTATTTGTTCACCTCGTCGCGGAATTTGACGAGGTTCTCCTCCGGCACGTCTTTTCGGTTGACAAACAGGGTGGTAGCAAAGCTGAGCAGGGCATTGCTCACTCCCAAAATGGGGGCACCCACCGGCCCGGCCACGGTGCTCACCAGCGGGTTTTCCAGCACCACCTTGGCCGCAGTCAGAATTTTGCTGCGGTCGCGGCCGGTGTTGGCGGCAATATACTGGTCCATGAGCAGGTTCACCTTTTTATTGTAGGAGAAGCCCAGGTCCTCGTTGGCTGGGTTGTTCAGGTTGATGATCAGGGCCTGGTAGTCTTCAATTTGGTTGATGGCCTCCAAAATATTGAGCCGTTGGTTGAGCATGTCGAACAGTTCCACCGAGTTCACCAGGTTTTTGCTGATGATGGCGTACCGGTCGCGGTCGGTGATTTTCATGCGCTGGTCAAACTCTTTGACGCGCATGTCCACCGCGCTCACGGTGGTGCTAAAGTTGCTGGCTTGGTCGCTCAGGTTCTTTTGCAATTCGGCAATGCGGAGGCTATCGGCCCGGCGCTGGGCTTCCATCCGGCGGATATGCTCCAGGTTGGCACCCAACTGGCGGAACAGGAAGGTGAGGCTATCGTTGCGGGTTTGGGCCAGGCTGCTGAACGCAAGGCTGAGGCCCAGTAGGCACAAAGAGGCGGTTTTCATGAGGCAAATAGTTCGGGTTAACAAACAGGTTTTGGCATGGGTGTACGCGCAGGAGGGCGAAAGCCCAAAAATGCGCAATTTTTGCCGGGCACGGGCCGGGGCACGGGATAGGCCACAAATTTTGCGCCTGCGGGCGGGGCTTGGGCTGGCTAAACGGCCAAACCATTTAACCAACCTGTTAGCGGCAAAAACCGGTGGGTGAAGGGATAAAAAAATGAAACCCCCGGAAGCCGAGGGTTACATCCCATTTTAATAAACTAAACTAACAAACAAACTTCACCCAATGAACTCGCCCGCTTTCCGTTTTGTTTAACTTTACTTTATTTTTTTCTTCGTCCGCCCGTTTTCTTTGGCTTGCCGCCAGGCTGGTTTTTCCTTTTTATCAAGCCGATTTTGTCTATTAAGTGCGGTTGAAGGGGTTTTTGAGCGAAAATTAGGCTTTTTGGCGGGTCTCGCGAATAAAAATTCTTTAAACTAGCAAAAAAGAAAACTTCAACAAAAAGGCGGTTTGGCGGCATTTTCGTTGAACTGGCCGCTTGGGCCAGGCCACCAAACCCGGATCGGCGACTTTTTCCAAGCCGCCCGCTGGTTGGTATTGGGTAAATTGACCTAATTTAGTAGGTAGTTTTAAAATCGTTACGTTTGTTTAAGCCAGTGGTTGGTATGTTTAAATGGATGTTTTCCGCCCCGGCCGGGCCTTGGCGGCGCGGCTGTTGGGCACTATTAATAAGCGGTGCCTTGGCCTGTCAAAAGCAAGAGGCCACCCCGCCGCCCGTGGCCGAATTTGACGTGGTGAACGACAACTGCGTGGCCCCTTGCGATATGTTTTTTGCCGCTAACTCGCCCGGGGCCACCAGCTTTGCCTGGGACTTTGGCGGGGGCCGCAACGCCACGGGCCGGGCCGTGCGCC
Source organism: Bernardetiaceae bacterium (assembly GCA_025454895.1). Lineage (GTDB taxonomy): Bacteria > Bacteroidota > Bacteroidia > Cytophagales > Thermoflexibacteraceae > JALONO01. Next base: position 7,179 of record JALONO010000037.1, on the reverse strand, counting down.
AAAATTTCCGCACGCCGGGCAAGCCCACCGTGCGCCTTACCGTGAGCGGCGAGGGCGGCACGGCCACCGCCGACCGGGAGGTAACGGTGCGCCAAGCCGTAGTGAGTGGCTCCTACGTTTTTATGGCGGGCAACCAAACCGAGCCGCCCCGCGACCTGGCCATGACCGAAACCGTGTTCCGCGTGCAGGTGGCGGGCAACAACCGGGTGGTGAACATCCAAGGCCGGGTGGTGGTAAACAACGTGCCCGCCAACTTGGCCCTGAGCTTTGTGCTGACCAGCCTGCGCCCCCAAACCGTGCGCACCCCCGAGCTGACGGCCGTTTTCTCGGCCAGTAACTTTTTCTACCAAGCCAGCCGCAACACGGCCGGTTCCTCGGCCCAGTTGGTGATCGAGCAATTGACCGAAGACGAATTTTCCGGCACTTGGAGCGGCACCCTGGTGGACACCCGCAACCGGGCCACGGTAACCATCACCAACGGCCGCTTTTTGGGCCGCCTGGCCGAATAACGATGAGCAACTTGCAGATTGTGAGGGCCACGCCCGCGCACCTGGACCTGCTGCGTGAAATTGGGCAGGCCACCTACCGCGACCACTACGCCTACCTGTGGACGGAGCCGGGCCTCAACCAATACCTAGACCGCCAGTTTGGGGCCACCTCCCCCCTGGCCACCGACCTGGCCGGCCAAACGGTACAATACCACCTGGCCCAAACTGCCCACGAAACGGTGGGCTTCGTAAAACTCAAGCTGGCCCAGCCCTTGCCCGGCCAACTAGACGCGGTGGGGCTGGAACTGGAAAAAATCTACCTGCGCCGCCAGGCCGTGGGCCAGGGCTACGGCGAGCAACTGCTCCGGGCCGTGGCCGATATTGCCCGCCAAACCCAGCACCAATGGGTGTGGCTGGACGTGCTCAAAACCAACCACCGGGGCATCGCATTTTACGAGCGGGCCGGGTTCCGCACCGTGGGGGAGGTGCCCTTCGCCTCCGACCGCGAAGCCCCCGGCATGTGGGTAATGGCCAAGCGGCTGGGGGCAAGCCCGTAGTTATTTGCCGGGGGCCAACTTTTTTGCCTACGAATGGTTATCAGGGCATATTGGCTTAACTAGCCGCCGCCTGGTACCGCTAAACTAACTGCCAGCGGCAATTTGACCAACGGAATTTTTTTTATCCATCGGTTTGCTTTGCCCGCAAACCAGCAATTTTGCCTTAAAATTTTTCTCATGGCTACCAATTTTACCGTGGGTATCGACGCGGCCGCGTTTTACGTGCCCCCCATTTTTTTAGACTTGCAAACCCTGGCCCCTGCCCGTAACCTTGAATACGATAAACTGAGCAAGGGCCTGGGCGTGTTGAAAATGGCCCTGCCCGATGTGGCTGAAGATGCCGCCAGCATGGCCGCCAACGCCGTGTGGAACCTGATCACGGCCCACCAAGTAGCCCCCGAGCAAATCGGGCGGCTGTACGTGGGCACCGAGTCGGGGGTGGACGGGGCCAAGCCCCTCGCCACCTATGTGCTGGAGATGCTCAACGACCGCCTCAACCAACAGCAAGGCACTGACCGCCAATATTTTACCCGCTGCGATGCCGTGGACCTCACCTTCGCCTGCGTTGGCGGGGTAGATGCCCTGCAAAACACCCTCGACTGGGTGCGCGCGGGCGCCAACCGCACGGGCATTGTGGTGTGTACCGACTACGCCAAGTACGAAAAAGGCTCCGGCGGCGAGTACACCCAGGGCGCGGGCGCGGTGGCCTTGCTGGTTACGCGCAACCCCCGGCTGCTGGCCATCCACGACGCTTGGGGCGTGTCCACCAAGAGCGAGCACGACTTTTTCAAGCCCGGCTACCGGGTTACCCCGGTGTTCGACGGGCAGTTTTCCAACGCTTGCTACCAAAGCCGCCTGGCCGATGCCTACGGTGATTTTTGGGCCCAAGCCCAGGCCGCTGACCTTTACAATGGGCAAACCATCCTGTCCGACGCGCTGGACCAGATCGTGTTCCACCTACCGTACGCCTACCACGGCAAGCGCATGTTTGCCGAGCTGTTTGCCCTGGAACGCCACCAAGGCCCGCAGCGCGAGGCGTTTTACCAGCAACTGGGCCTGCCCGTGCCCGCCGCCGATGCGCCCCTGGCCCCCGAAACCGTGAAGGCCGTGGCCAAAAGCCCGCTGTACGACGCCTTTGTGAAGCAAAAAATCGCGCCGGGGCAGTTGGCCTCGTCGCACATTGGCAACATGTACACCGCTTCGGTGTTTATGGCCCTGCTCAGCAGCCTGGAAAGCCAGCACCAGCAAGGCATCGACCTCACCGGCCAGCAAATTGGCCTGTGCGCCTACGGCAGCGGCTCCAAGTCGAAGGTATTTGCCGGGCAAGTGCAGCCGGGCTACCGGCCCGTGGTGGAAAAGCTCAACCTGTTCCGCAGTTTAGAAGCCCGCCGGGCCATCACCCTGGCCGAGTACGAGGCCCTGCACGACGATCAACTGGTGGAAAACCTGACCGAGCACGGTAACGACTTCCGCCTGGCCCGCCTGGCCGATGCCCCGGAAACCCTGGTGGGCGCGCGCTATTATGCCTTCGGGTAAGCATCAGGCCCGGTTTTGCCCGCCAATAGATTGAACTCAACTCATTTGGGTTAATTTGCCCCTGCTTCCATCTGCGAGGCAGGGGTTTTGCACTAAAATGACTCAATGATTGCCTGATTAAATGATTGTTCTACTTGTTTAGTTATTACTTTCAGCATCAGGAAACCACATTGCTTATTTGATTTTGGTAATATTCATCTTCATAAACTACCTTTTTTTAGGTCGCACTGCAACTATTATCTCAAAATAAAGCTATTTTTAATTTAACTTTTCCATGAATAGCCCCCACTTTTTGAATAGTATATTTCAAGAGAAAAATTTTCAGTCAGGCGATTTTGACAAAGTGATCAATTCTTATCATAAAATTGAATTTGCCAAACACGATTATCTCATCAAAGAAAATTCCGTAGCTAATTATTATTACTTTATGGAGAGTGGTTACGCCCGCTCTTTTGTCATTGATTTAGAAGGAAATGACATTACTACTAAATTTTTTAGCTCTACCGATATTGTCATTGATTGGCACTCGTATTTTCTAAAAACCAAGTGCCGGGAAAACATCCAGGCCATTACGCCGTGCGTGGCTTGGAAAATCTCTTTTGATAGTTTTATGAAACTTTTTAGCATTGAGCCATTCCGGGAAGTGGGCCGTACCAAGCTCATTAACAACTACTTTGAACTCAAAAATCACTCAGTGTCGATCATTGCCGACCCGGCCAAAGCGCGTTACTTGAATCTAATTAAGCAGAAGCCCGGCATTGTCCAAAATGTGCCTTTGAAGCAAATCGCGACGTATTTAGGGGTTACTGACACCTCTCTGAGCCGAATTCGCAAGGAAATAACCGATACTAAATGAACACTTTGATTAACTACCCCTTGCCCACGTGGATTGCCTGGGCGTTTCTGAGTGTCATTTTTATTCCCGCCGTAATGCTTGCCTTCTTAGCCAAGGGGACCTTTGGCCCTAGCAACCGGGCTTTCGCGATTGTATTGGCTTTTTTTGCCCTCTATTTCGCTTACGTGGCTACGGCCAGTTACGCCGGGCTATTTGACCAAGTGTTTTTACCACCCCTGGTATTGTTGTATTGTACATTTCCGTTGGCAACCTTTTTATTCACGGTCGTTATCCATCTAAAAGCCTACCGTCGGTTTTTGTTGAATGTACGGCTAGAAAGCCTGGTGGGCGTGCATCTGTTCAGGTTAATTGGCGTTTTCTTTCTCATTCTGGCTTTCCATGAGGCACTGCCTAAGTTTTTCGCCATTATTGCGGGCCTAGGCGACATGATTACGGCCATCACCAGCGTTTGGGTAACCCAGGCGATCCGTCAGCAAAAGTCGTACGCGCGTGCGCTCACCCTCAGCTGGAACATTTTTGGCTCCCTCGATATCATTTTCACGGCGGTTACCGCTATCCTACTCACCAAGTTGTCGATCGACAACGGCACAATGGGGGTGGACACCCTGGCCCGGTTCCCCTTTTGCTTTATCCCCGCGTTTGCGCCACCTACCATTTTATTCCTCCACTTTTCGGTTTTCAAAAAACTGAACCTGCCCCGGCCGGCCAAAACAACGCATTAGCCAACTTGACTTGGGCCGCACCGGGCCTGCCGTGTTTGGGTGATCATGCTATTTCGCTGGTTCATGTACGCTCTTAATCCAAGAGGAGCGAAACATTTTTTGGTCAAAAAAATTATATTTTTATTATAAAATATTGCATTTAAGCCATGTCTATCATATCTAAATAACCATCTTTTCTTGTCATAGGGCAAGAAACGGTTTGGGGGGTGTCCGCAATTTTGCTTCATCATTCACGGTTAAAACAAAAATAACATGACACCGAAAAAAGAATTTATGCTCCTGTTTAAGTACGAGTTGAACGCTAGCTATCAGCCAACGGAGGCGGAGATGACCGAACAGCACCAACAATGGGGCGCGTTCATTGGCAACTTGGCCATGCAAGAAAAACTAGTCAGTACCTATCAACTTGGTTTGGCAGGCAACCAAATACTAGCCAATAAAACAGTTGTTGATGGCCTGCAAACTAGTGAAAAGCAAGTGATTGGCGGCAATATGGTCTTGGTGGCCAGTAACCTCGCCGAAGCAACCCGCCTGGCGATGGACTGCCCGATTTTAGCCATGGGCGGCACGGTAGAAGTGCGAGAAATCGTACCCATGTAAATTCTCTTCTTATCTCTAATCTTTAACTAAAAATGAACAAAAAAATGATCTTTGCCTTTATCGGAATTGCCCTCGCCATAGTCATCGGTTTCGCTTTCTACAAAGCCAGTGGGCTAACCTCTATCAAAATCGTAAAATCAGTAACCGTAAAAGCCAGCAAGGAAAATGCTTTCAATATGGTTCGCTATTTGAACAATTTCCCCAAATGGTCGCCTTTTTTGGCCCAGGATCCCAGCCAAAAGTATGACGTAAAAGGCCAGGACGGCGAAATCGGGGCCCAGTTTCATTGGAACGGCAACGGCGGTAAGGACCTGGGCTATCAAGAGATCGCCATGATCGACACCTTCCGTTTGATTAGGATGCAATGCGACATTCAAAAGCCCTTTGTGGCCAAGCCAGTCTTTGAATATTCGTTCAAAGAGACCGCCGATGGGATACAAATTACCCAGGACTTCCAATTGCAGTCCGGCCTGGTGGATGCTTTATTTATGTGGCTTTTTGGGGCAAAGGCTGAAATGGAGAAAACCAACCAGCAGGGGCTAGACTTACTCAAACAGGCCGTAGAAAAGTAAGTCGATCCCGTCTTAAAAATTCAGAAACCTACTTGGCTTTTAAGTCCAAGTAGGTTTTTGTTTTGCTGACTAAAACTTTTAATATGCATGGGTTTAGCGAACGAGGTTGCGGGGTCAGCCTTCTTCCCTAACGCCGTCCACCTTGCGTACCTACCGAAAATGAAAAATCAACGCTTTTGGTTAGTGGGGCTTTTGGCCCTGCTGGCTAGCTGCCAAACTCCACCCACCGACCAGCCCGCCGATGAGCACGCCGGTTGGGGAACTTACGGCGGCGATTGGGGTGCCCGCCGCTACTCGTCGCTGCGGCAGATCACCCGCGACAACGTACAACAACTCCAAGTGGCCTGGACTTACCGCACCGGCGAACTGGACACGGCCAACAAAACCCAGGTGCAATGCCAACCCATTGTGGTGGACGGGGTGCTGTACGGCGTAAGCCCCCGCAAAAACGTGTTTGCCTTGGATGCCGCCACCGGCCAAGAGCGGTGGAAATTCCTGGCCAAGGAGCACATCCCGGACAGCATCCCCGGCTGGGCGGGCAACACGCGCGGCCTGGCCTACTGGACCGACGGCCAAACCAAAAGCCTGCTGGCCACGGTGGGGCCGCTGCTGTTTTGCCTGGACGTGGCCACCGGCCGCCCCCGCCCCGAGTTTGGCCAGGGCGGCAAAATCGACCTGCACCACGACCTGGACCACCCCGGGGCCGAAAACGCTTTTTTGGTGGCCAACTCGCCCGGCGTGATCTATAAAGACCTGATTATCATGGGCATGAGGCTGTCGGAGGGGGCCGATGCCGTGCCGGGGCACATCCGCGCGTACAACGTGCGCACGGGCAAGCGGGCCTGGATTTTCCACACCATCCCCCACCCTGGCGAGCCGGGCTACGAAACCTGGGAAGACCCCAACGCCTGGAAAACCATTGGCGGGGCCAACTGCTGGGCGGGCCTCACGGTGGACCAAGCCCGCGGCCTAGTGTTTGTGCCCACCGGCTCCGCCACCTACGACTTTTACGGCGGCTTGCGCAAGGGGGCCAACCTGTACGCCAACTGTTTGCTGGCCCTGGATGCCGCCACGGGCCAGCGGCGGTGGCACTTCCAGTTTGTCCATCACGATTTGTGGGACCGCGACTTGCCCACTAACCCCACTTTGGTAACCGTGCGCAAAAACGGCCAAACCATCGATGCCGTGGCCCAGCCCACCAAGTCGGGGTTTGTGTTCGTTTTTAACCGCGACACGGGCGAGCCGCTGTTCCCGATTGAGGAACGGCCCGTTCCCGATTCAGACTTGCCCGGCGAGCAGGCTTGGCCCACCCAGCCAGTGCCCACCGCGCCCCCGCCGTTTGCCCGCCAGCAGTTTCGGGAGGCGGACATATCGCGCATTACCCCGGCTAGCTACGACTCGATCAAAGGGGTGCTCGGCCGCATCGCCCACGACCACCAGTTCCACCCGCCCAGCCTGCGGGGCAGTATCATCTTCCCCGGTTACGACGGCGGGGCCGAGTGGGGCGGGGCCTCGTTTGACCCCCAAAGCGGGCTATTGTACGTAAACGCCAACGATGTGCCCTGGGTGCTTACCATGCGCTCCACGGCCCAAGCCGCGCCCAAGCCGGGCACTAGCCCCCTGCTGGCCCAAGGCCAACAAGTGTATGCCACCAATTGCGCTATGTGCCACGGCCCGGAACGCAAAGGCAACGGCCAAAACTACCCAAGCCTGCTGGGGTTGCCCGCGCGCCTGGGCGAGGCCGCCGTGGCCCAGGTGATCAACCAGGGCCGCAACATGATGCCCGCCTTTAAGCACCTGCCCGCCGCCGACAAAAATGCCCTGCTGGCTTTTTTGTTGGACAAGAAA
>JALONO010000036.1 GCA_025454895.1 Bernardetiaceae bacterium | reverse complement strand
AGCTTGGGCCCAGTCGCTGAGCACGTTGGTGGGGAACAGCAGCAGGAAATCGCCGAGGGTAAAGTGGGCCTCCGGGAAAATCCGCTTGTAGGCAATGGCCTCGCGGCGGTAGCGGTTGCGCACGCGGGCGGGCGTTTCCTCGTGCACGTGCACGATGGCCGCCGAGGGCACATAGGCCAGCCGATGCCCGGCCGCCAGGGCGCGCTTGGCCCAGTCCAAGTCTTCCAGGCCGGTGAGGGCTTCGTCGTAAGGCTGGGCCTGCCACACCGCCCGGCGGATGGCCGCGTTGGCGTTGTTGCAAAACGGGTGGTCCTGCCGGTACCAAGGCCCCTCCGGCGGGAACCACTTACGGAAAATCTGGTGCTCGGAAAACTGGGTACGCTCGTTGCCCACCTGCGCCCCGTAAGTGAGGGCCAGGGCCGGGTCTTGGTCAAACGGGGCCAGCAGGTGCTCGAGCCAGGTGGGGCTTACCGGGTACACGTGAGCGCTGGCCAGCACGGCCAGGGGCGCGGTGGCGGCGGCCAGCCCCCGGTTCAACGCCCGGCCAAAAGTAAACTCCTGAGGGCTGATAGCCAACACCTTAGCCCCGTGGCTTTGGGCAATGGCCACTGTGCCGTCCGTGGAGCCGGAGTCGACCACGATCACCTCCACCGCCCGCTCGGTTTGCTGGGCCAGGTGGGCGAGCAACTTGCCAATGTGCTTGGCTTCGTTGAAACAGCGGATGATGACGGAACAGCGCGGGCTGGCGGGCATGGATAACGATTTGAGGCGCAAAATTAGAGATATAAAAAACACCCTAGGGGTTTCGAGAACCCCTAGGGTGTGGTCAATAGGTAGAAGACACCCTAAGGGTTTCGGAAACCCTTAGGGTGTGGTGGGCACCTACCCCGCCATATCCACACTGCGGCGGATAAACGAGGTGAGCGAGGCCCCGCTGAGCAGGTTTTGCGAAAGCAGGGCCAGGTCGTAAGCCTGCTGGGCGAGCTTTTGCTGCAACTCAGCGTCGGGCGAGGCCAAAATTTTGCCCACCAAGGCGTGGTTACCGTTTACCACCACATTGTATTGCTCAGGCAAGTTACCGTAGAAATTGCCCATGCCGCTGGTGGCCGCCATTTCTTTCATGCGGCGCATAAACTCGGGCAGGGTAATGGTTACGGGCAGTTCGTCGGTGGGCAGGCTTTCCACGCTCACGGTTTCTTTGCCGCTCACGGTTTTAAACAACTGGGTCAGTTTTTCCTTCTCGCTGTCGCTGAGCACCAAGGCGGCGGCTTCGCCTTTGGCAATCAGTTTGTCCACAATGTCGGAGTCGACGCGCTTGAGTTGGGTCTTTTCCAGCTTGCGTTCCAGCAGGCCCAGAAAGTGGCTGTCAATGGGGCCGTCGAGCAGCAGCACGTCGTAACTGCGCTTGCGGGCCGACTGGATAAAGGCATCTTGCTTGTCGGGGTCGTTGGTGTAAAGGTACACCGTGTTGCCGTCCTTGTCAACTTGGTTGGCCTGGGTCAGTTCTTTGTATTCTTCAAAAGTGGCGTACTTGCTTTCGGTGTTTTTCAGCAGGGCAAACTTCTCGGCCCGCTCGTAAAATTTGTCGTCGCTGATCATGCCCCATTTCACAAAAACGTCCATGCTGTCCCACTTTTGTTGGTAGCCTTCGCGGTCGTTTTTGAACAGGTCGTGCAGTTTGTCGGCCACTTTGCGGGTTACGTAGCTGCTGATCTTCTTCACGTTACCGTCGGCCTGCAAAAAACTGCGCGATACGTTGAGCGGAATATCGGGCGAATCGATCACCCCGTGCAGCAGCGTGAGGAACTCGGGCACGATGTCCTTCACCTCGTCGGTGATAAACACTTGTTTCTGGTAAAGCTGAATTTTGTTCTTCTGCATCAACTCTTGCTTTACCTTCGGAAAATACAAAATACCCGTGAGGTTGAACGGATGGTCCACGTTGAGGTGGATCCAAAACATGGGGTCGTCAGTGAACGGGTACAGCTCTCGGTAAAACTGGAGATAGTCCTCGTCTTTGAGGTCGTGGGGGTTTTTGGCCCAAAGGGGCTGGGTGTTGTTGATCACCTGGCCGTCGAACTCGATCTCGAAGGGCAAAAACCGGCAGTATTTGCGCAAAATGTCGCTGATGCGGGCCTTTTGCAGAAACTCCTCACTGTCGGGGGCCAGGTACAGCACCACCTCGGTGCCCCGCTCGCTTTTTACCGTGGGGGCAATCTCAAACTCGGTGCTGCCGTCGCACAGCCACTGGGCGGCCGGGGCATTGGGCTGCCACGATTGGGTGATGAGCTTCACTTTTTCGGCCACCATAAACGCCGAGTAGAAGCCCAAGCCAAACTGGCCGATGAGGTTTTTGGCCTCGGCGTTATCTTGGTACTTGGCCATAAACTCCTTGGCCCCCGAAAACGCGATTTGGTTGATGTACTTCTTGATCTCCTCGGCCGTCATGCCCAGGCCCCGGTCTTTGATGGTCAGGGTTTTGGCCGCTTCGTCGATGTGGATGCTGATTTTGGTGTCGCCCACTTCGCCGTCAAACTCGCCCGAGGAGGCCAAGCTCTTGATTTTGTGGGTCGCATCCACAGCGTTGGCCACCAGTTCGCGCAAAAAAATCTCGTGGTCTGAATAGAGGAACTTTTTAATGATGGGGAAGATATTCTCGGTATGGATCGAGATGTTACCTTTCTCTTGCATAGGTGATAGGTTTTATGGTTTGTAGATTGGGTTCAAATAGGATAAATGACGGGCAAAAAGAACGGGCAAAATTAAAACAAGCCACCGTTTTTGTTTTCGGGGGCTTGCCCCGAGGCGTTGGCCGACTATCCACCAGACGCGCCTGCACGGCTGGTTCACCACCTCCCTGCTAGCAGCTATCCAAAAACTGCCACTCCGGCGGTTTACGCGGCGGCGCGGCGGCTGCCCAACGTTTCGCCAAATTTGTTCCAGCCCGGCCCGGCCCGCAATTGTGGCAGAAAACCCGCTGTCCAGGCTGACAGAACGTCGGTTTAGGCAATGTGGAAAGGTTTTGGTTATTTGCACCCTAACTAATTACGGCGGGCGGTTGCCGACCGCAACGGGTATTTAGAGCGGCCAGTTCAGCCAAGGCTGCCAAATTTCAAAATGCGAAAGCGACTGGATTATAAATGATTGATAAACAGGCAAAAAATCATTTAATCATGCAGTCATTTAAGTGTAATCTGGATTTCCATCACCATCTTCCATTATTAACCAACCCATTTTTATGAATTACGGTCAAGAGTTCCGCAAGTTTGCCATCAAGGGGCAGGGCCTGAGCAGTTTGGTAGTAGATCAGGTGATCGACAGCACCATCACCAACTTTACCCCGGCCATCATCGAAGAGCGGCCCATGAATATGCTGCAAATCGACGTGTTTTCGCGCCTCATGCGGGACCGGATCATTTTCCTGGGCGTGCCCGTGGACGATTACGTGGCCAATGTGATCGTGGCCCAGTTGCTGTTTTTGCAGTCGTCGGACCCGAGCAAAGACGTGATCATGTACATCAACAGCCCCGGTGGCTCGGTGTACTCGGGCCTGGCCATTTACGATACCATGCAGATCGTTAGCCCGGACGTGGCCACCGTATGCACGGGCATGGCCGCCTCGATGGCCGCCGTGCTGTTGTGCGCCGGGGCCAAGGGCAAGCGCTCGTCGCTGCCCCACTCCCGCACCATGATCCACCAGCCCCTGGGCGGTGCCCAAGGCCAAGCCTCCGACATTGCCATCACCTACAAGCAGATTGAGCTGATCAAGAAGGAGTTGTACGACATCATCGCCAAGCACAGCGGCCAAACCTTCGACGTGATCGAGAAAAGCTCGGACCGCGACTACTGGATGACCGCCGAAGAGGCCAAAGCCTTTGGTATGGTGGACGAGGTGCTCACCAGCAAGGCCAAGTAGGTTGCGCCGATCCTAAAATTGCCCCGCCTACGCGCCCTGCGTGGGCGGGTTTTTGTTGTCAAAAGGCCGGGCCACGGGAACTAGCGGGTGCCGAAACGTCGGATCGCCCGCAGGGTGCCGCACCGAAACGTTGAACCGCGCCGGAAGCTATGGAAATTCCCGGAACTGGCGCAAAAACTAGCGGCGTATCTCCTAAAGCACTACCTAATAGACCTCTTGCAGATTAGATTTCAGACTGGGTTAAAGCCCGAGTTTTCGTTCAAAATCCGCTTTCTTTGGCCCCACCCCGGCCAACCGCACTTACTCGCTCAAAAACTCCCGTTTTTGCCGTCCGTCGGACGAACAAAAGCGAATAGACCTCTTGCAGATTAGGTTTTTAGCCGGGTGAAAGCCCGGAATTTTCGCTCGGAATCCGCCCTTTTTTGGCCCCACCCTATCCAGCCGCACTTACTCGCTCAAAAACTCCCGATCCGTTCTGTTTTTCGTCCGGTTGGGCAAAGGGAAAGTCCCCTCTTTGAGAGGGGATTTAGGGGTGTGTCGGCAGATAAAGTGACCACATTTGAGGTATTGGATGGCTTTTTTGAAGCGGCTTCTAACCAATCGGCTTGTTCTTTTTCGGGCAAATTCAAGGCTTTAGAAAGAACGGATCAGCCCTGCCCGACGGGCAGGGCTGATCCGTTCAAAATATTTCTCGCAATTTTGAGCTTTTGAACGTGCCAAACTGGATGCAAATGGCCTATTTCGAGCCGCCAAAAATAGAAGGGATCACCCCTGCCCGTCGGGGAGGGGACGCAACTGCGACCTGAGTACGGCTAATATGCAAGAGGTCTAATGAGCTTTTGGGGCGAGCCTGTGGGCTGAGACGCAACTTTGGAGCGTGTAGGAGGTGGCGGAAAAGAGGCCAATTAAGTCAACTATCTGATTTTCAATATATAAAAACTCTATTTTGATTGATGGCTGCTGTCCACCAAGAATTAATGTCGTTGTCAAATTACCTTATAAACGATTAACGACGAAAGGCAAAAATCATTTAATCATGCCATCATTCAGTCATTTGAACATTATGCTTCCGGCGCGTTTTTGGTCAGTTGTTGGAACACGTTTTCCAGCGAGCTTTCTTCCATTTGCATGCCCAAAATGAGCCAGCCGTGCTCCTGGGCCAGCCGGGCCAGGTCGGGGCGGAGGTCGTGCGCGCAGGTGAGCTGCCAGCGGTGGCCCGCGCCCGGCTGGGCGGTTTCCAGGCCCGCCAGTTGGGCCAGTTGCGCCTCGGGCACCGGGCGGTCAAACTCCACCGCTATCCGCACTGACCCGCCCGCGCCCCGCAGTTCGGCCACCGGGCTATCGGCCACAATGCGGCCCAGGTTAATAATGATGGCCCGCTGGCACAGGGCCTGCACTTCTTGCATAATGTGGGTGGACAGCACCACCGTTTTATTGGCCGCGATGCCCTTGATCACCTGGCGGATTTCCACGATCTGGTTCGGGTCCAGCCCGGTGGTCGGCTCGTCCAAAATGAGCACGGGCGGGTCGTGGAGCAGGGCCTGGGCCAGGCCCACCCGCTGCCGGTAACCTTTTGACAGTGCCCCGATTTTTTTGTGCTGCTCGCGGCCTAGCCCGCACAGTTCCAGCATTTGCTCGGTGCGCCGGGCCAAATCGGCCCCGCCCAGCCGGTGCAGTTGGCCCACAAACCGGAGGTACTCGCGCACGTACATGTCCAGGTAAAGCGGGTTGTGCTCGGGCAGGTAGCCCACGGCCCGCCGCACTTCCAGGGGTTGGCGTTGCACATCGTGGCCGCACACCGCCACCGTGCCCGCGCTGGGCGGCAGGTAGCAAGTGGCCACTTTCATGGTGGTAGATTTGCCCGCGCCGTTGGGGCCGAGGAACCCCACAATCTCCCCCGGCGAAACCGAGAACGAAATCCCGTCCACCGCCCGCTGCGGGCCGTACATTTTGGTCAGTTGGTCAACTACGAGCGACATCCGCAATAAACAGGTTAAGCCACCCGCAAGTTAGGCCACGGAGCCGAAACCTGGGCTACCCCTTTATCCACTATCTGATTTCGCTATTTTTATTGACGCGGCCCCGGCCAGGGCGTAATTTTGCCCCATGTTGCCGCCCGTTGCCCAGTTGGCCCAAGAAGCCGCCAAGGCCCAGCCTGCCACCCAAAAGCTGCTCAAGCCCAAGCCGTTGGACGACCAGTTCCACGACCTGCACCACGAGGTTTTTGCCCAAACCGACTGCCTGGCCTGCGCCAATTGCTGCAAAACCACTAGCCCCATTTTCTACCAAAAAGACATTGAGCGGCTGGCCAAGGCTTTGCGATTGCGGCCCAGTGAGTTCATTGCCCAGTACCTCCACCTCGATGCCGACGGCGACTACGTGCTCAACGTGGCCCCGTGCCCCTTCCTGGCGGCCGACAGCCCACCGGCCCACCGCCTGCCGCGAGTACCCCCACACCGACCGCAAGCGGATGGTGCAAATCTTGGACCTGACCCTGCGCAACACCGCCGTGTGCCCCGCCACCTTCCGCATTGTGGAACGGCTCAAAAAACTGTACGAGGTTTAAGTTCGCCCTCCCTTTCTTTTTTGGCGCCGGGAGCGGGCCGTTTTCATGGCAACGGCGGTGCGGCGCCTTCCGCAGTCCGCTCTGCTCCCGTGCGGGGGCGGCCCGGTACTTTGGCCAGCCCACCAACCCCACCGCCCACCAAAGTACCGGGCCGCCCCCGCACCGGGCCAAAAAAGGCCCGTGCTCCAGTCGCCGGGCGTGGCTACCCGCCGTGCCTAGGGCTGATCCCTTCCGTTTTAACGGCTTGGAATAGGCCATTTCCACCGAGTTTGGCCCGGCCAAAGGCCCAAAACTACCATTGCGGCTTTGCGCGAAATAGGCTTGAACGGATCGCCCAGGGGCCGCCCGCCCGTTTTCCGGCTAATTTTCCGAACTTGGGGCCGGAACCACGCCCATGAACACCAACCCCCTGCAACTGCGCTTTTTGCAACACCTGCGGGCCATGCTGCCGCCCCACCAATCGTTTGCCGACGAACTGGCCGATGTGCTGGGCATCAGCCCCGACAGTGCCTACCGCCGCCTCCGGGGCGAAACCGACCTGAGCATCGAGCAAGTGGCCACCCTGTGCCGCCACTACCGCGTCTCGTTCGACTCCTTTTTGAGCGATTATGCGGGCGGGGTTACGTTCCACTACAACCTGCTGAGCACCGAGGCCGATTTTGCGGGCTACCTCCGCTCGTTCCGCGATACGCTGGCCCGCCTGCGCGGGCAACCCCAGGCCCGGGTGCTTTACGCCGCCGCCGATGTGCCCATTTTCCACCATTTTCAGTTTCCTGAGCACGCCGCGTTTAAAATGTTCTACTGGATGCAGTCGGTGATGGGCATCCCCCAGCGGCAAGGGCAGCGGTTCGCTCCGGCGGCCATCGACCCGGCCCTCATCGCCCTGGGCCACGAGATTTACCAACATTACCAACAAGTGCCCCCGGTAGAAGTATGGGCCGAAAGCTCGGCGGCTAGCACCGTGCAGCAAATGGAATACTACTGGGAGGCCGGGCTGTTCGAAGGCCGGGCCGAAGCCCTGCTCGTGGCGGAGCAATACCTGGCCCTGCTGGAGCAAGTGCGGCGGCAGGCCGAACTAGGCCGCAAACTGCCCCACGCCGGGCCGGAAAACTACCAACTCTATTACAGCGAAATCACCGTGGGCAACAACTGCGTGCTGGTGGCCAACCAAGACGCGCGGGTGGTGTACCTGCGCCACCAAACGTTCAACACCATGACCACCACCAACCTCAACTTTTGCCAAGAAACCGACGTTTTTTTCAAGAACATGATCAAACGCTCGGTGCTCATCAGCGGGGTGTCGGCCCGCCAGCGTTACCAGTTTTTCCAGAAAATCGCCCAGCCCGCCCGCTTGGTGCTGGACCGCATCCGCCGGGGCTGAGGCCGCCCGCCTAACCTTGCCAGCGGTTTGCACTTGCCATTGGCCAGCCAATGCTTTTTATCCAAAAATCAAACTGAGACTGCGGAATATTTATCTTTATATGATTGATAATCAACTATGTAAATTTGACCATGCAATCATTAAGTCATTTGAACAACCCCGTCGGGGCTATCCTGGGCACCCGTACCGTATCGGTATCAAACAGGTCGCGGCCGGGCGGCCAGTCGGCCAGCGTGTCCAGTTGCGGGGTCATCATTTCCCAAATGTAGCGGCTAAACTCCGGGCCGGGCCAGGCACTCGTGTTAGTGAGCAAGGCCCAGCCGAGGCCGTCGGCGCGGCGGGCTACCAGGGCGTGGGTGCCGCCGAAGCTGCCGGTGCGCAGCCACTCGCGGTCGTTGCAAAACCGCCACCCAATTTCCTGGTTGGGCACACTATCGGGCGAGACGGAGACGGTCATTTGGGCAATGGTGGCGGGCCGCAGCAGGTCGGGCGGGGTGGGCAAGCTATCAACGGCCAGCACCAGGCGCAGCAACTCGGTGGGCGTGGACACCCAGCCCCCGGCCGGGCCAAGGGGTTCCAGGTGCATCCCTCCGTTGGGTCGGTCCACCAGGCGGCCGCTCCCGTCGGCGGCGGGGCGGGCCTTGGCCCCCGGAAAATCGTAGTAGCTCACCTCGAAGGGCCATTTTTGGCTGGGCAGGCTCCGCCCCAGCCGGGTTTGGTAAAGGCCCAGTGGGCCTAACAAATGCCGCTGCACGTAGGTTTCGTAAGGCTGGCCGCTCACCTGGGCCACCACTTGCCCCAGCAAGCAGTAACCAAAATTAGAGTAATCGAACGTTAGGCCGGGCGGCGTGGCCAGGGGCTTGGCCAGCATGTAGCGCACCACCGTGGGCCAATCGGCGGGCGGGGGGGTGTTCATTTTGCGGGCTACTTCCACGGGCAAAAACAGCGGGTCGTTGCCAAAACCACCCACCCAGCCGCCGGTGTGGCGCAACAAGTGCTGCACCTCAATGTCATACACCCGCGCGTCGGCCGCTTGGCTGTACAGGCTATCGCGCAAAATGCCCAGTGAGCCAAGTACCCGATCCGTGAGTTTGAGCTTGCCTTGCTCTACCAGTTGCATAATGGCCAACCCGGTAATGAGTTTGGATACGCTGGCCACCCGGAACCCGTGGTGCGGGCTCAGGGGTTCCTGCCGGTCGCGGTCGGCCCAGCCAAAGCCTTTGGCGTACACTAAGCTACCGTGGCGGGTTACCGCCACCGATACGCCCTGGAGCCGCCACTGGCGGCGGAATTGCTCCACCACACTGTCCAGCGGGGCAAATCCCGGCCAGTCAGACTGGGCATTGGCAAGTGGCCGCCGAGGCGGGATCCGGTGGTAGAGAGTGTCATAAACGAGGGCTGGTGGGTGATCGGCGAGCGGGCCACAACTCGCGAGGGCTAACCCAAGTAAAGCCTTTATCGTAGCCTCCCAAAACCAGGTGTTTTTAGCCCTAAGGTTCCGTTTAACCATGTAAACAATGTGAAAAACCTACTTAGTGTTGCAATTCCGAAGGCAAAAGTATAATTTTAGGGTATAAATATTCCACCTAGTCAATCGCGACTAGGGCTAAAACTTACAACCTACAACCCTCCCTAGTAGGGTCGAGATGAAAACCTCCGTAATTGTTGTAAGCCGCCAATCTGGCGGGTGGCGTGAGGTTGGTACGAAATAACAAATTTTGTGCATTGAATGTCCGCTTGGCCACAAGTGGAATTAGGGCTTTTCTGCCGAAAAAAGGAGATTAATTTTTTGATTTACAACTGATTAGTAATTTACTATTTTTTTGTTCAATCGCGATATTTTCCTAGTTTTTATTGAATATTTTTTCCGTGCTCAACTTCTGGATATTGATTTAATTTTAGCTATTCAGATCAAAAATATCTATTAGTGGTAAGGGTAATAACGAGTTTTTTATTTCCCCAGTTTTGATTTTGAATCTCCATATCATAACAGAAGTGATCAACCTTTTTAGTAAAAAAAAATAGCTGTAACCACTTAAAAAAACTGAACTCGCCTAGTTATCCAGTCATTAAAACCCCCTTTTTTAAAGAGTTGTCTGATTTGCTTAAGTAGGCTAATCATTAACTCTGCCGCTCATGATCAACCTAATTACCCACATCTCAACTGCTTTTTCTTTTTTCCAAACAAATAGTCTTTTCTTACTTTTAAATGCCTAACAAACATGGAACTCGACCTGAGCGAAAAATTCAAGAGCCGTTGCGCCACTTGTTACAAATTAGCCGAAAATGAGTTTTTGCCGCTTTTTTGTAGCCATTGCCACGAAGACCATCGGGCCGAGCATGGGTTAACGCTACCTACGGGCGAGCCGCACGCGGGCAACCGGCGGTACCAAGAGCTGGACTTTTACCGCCCGTTGGCTAACCATTTGCCTAAAAATTTTGTACTGTTGTTGTGGCTCACTTATCGTAATCATGAACATCGCTTAGCTACTTGGCAGGGGGTGTTTGCCGTGAACCGGGCCTACCACGGCGAGTCGGTGTATGACAAGTTCGACAGTTACGCCCGGAGTATTTTACCTGATTATCAGGGTATTCACGACGTGATCTGCTGCAAAATCGACAAAGCCGTTACCGTATAACTCCTCAACCATAGCATAAGAAAGGCGGTGGTTTTCTCCCTCGGTTAGCTAAGAAGCCGCCTGGTCAGGCCAGGCGGTTTTTTAATTTGGCCTTGTTTTTTCCTGGCTATCTTTGCCCACCAAATCAACTTTTGCGCATGGCTCAGTTTACCCGCCTGCAAGTGGCCCTCACCATGGGGCAAACCGGCCTTGTGCCCGTGTTTTACCATACCGATGCGGCCTTGTGCGAGCGCGTGCTGCGGGCCTGCTACGAAGGGGGCGCCCGTGTTTTCGAGTTCACTAACCGGGGCGATTTTGCCCACGAGACCTTTGCCCACTTGGTGCGCTTTTGCGCCAGCCAATTACCCGGCCTGATGCTCGGCATTGGCTCGGTGGTGGAGCCGGGCACCGCCGCCCTGTACCTGCAACTGGGGGCCAACTTTGTGGTGTCGCCCGCGGTGCACGAAGACGTGGCCCGCACCTGCCACCGCCGCAAAGTGCTGTGGATACCCGGCTGCGGCTCGGTGAATGAGATTTCTCAGGCCGAAGCCCTAGGGGCCGAAGTGGTGAAGATGTTCCCCGGTGCCCAGGTGGGCGGCCCCAAGTTTGTGGCGGCCGTAAAAGGCCCCTGTCCTTGGACCAGCATTATGCCCACTGGCGGCGTAGAACCTACCGAGGAGAGCCTCAAAGCTTGGTTTGAAGCCGGGGTGTATTGCGTGGGCATGGGTTCCCAATTGGTTACTTCGTCGATTTTGCAAACCGGCAACTTTGCCGCTTTGGCCGACTCGGTGCGCCAAACTTTGGCCATCATCGCTAAGTACAAACGCGCTTAACTCATTGTGCGCGGCCGGGCGGTTTCTGTTCGCAAACGGACAAGCCATAGGCTTTTGTTTGAATACAACTTATTGCTAATCAATACTTTAATTGTTGGTATGAGGATTGTAACGCAGGTTGCAAAACCTCACGATTATGCGAATACTTACCTCTCTTGGCCTGGTTGCGGCTAGTTGGCTGTTAGCTGGGCCCTCCTTTGGCCAAACCGATCCCGCGCAGCCAACCCGCAAAAACTTTGAGATTTCCGTCCAGGGCGACAACCGCCTCACCATTTATGAGAACGGGGAGTTTGAAAACGGCGAGGTCAAACGGTACAGCAAAAAAATCGTCCTCAAAGGCAAACTGGCCCTCAGCGACGACGAGCGGGCCATTACCAGCCTAGGTCCCAACGGCTCGCTGGTGTATCATTTGAACGACCAACGCCTGGAGGTGGAAACCAACGCCGATGGTCAACTGGCGTTTACTTACAGCGAAAACGGCAAAAAACAGCCCTTTGAACCCAACGGGCGAGCGTTTATGGCGGTGATGATCACCGACCTGATTGCGTATGGCGTGGGGGCCACCGAACGCGCCGAACGCTTGTTCAACCAAGGCGGGGCCACGGCCGTGCTGCAAGAAATCGCCCGCCTCAAAAAACCGGATAGCCAGGCCAAGTACCTGAAATTTTTAGCCAGCCAACCCGGCCTCACCGATGCCGAGTGGGTGCAAATTTGCCAAACGGCCGCCGACTTTGTTGGCTCGGACCAGGAGCAGGTTTGGCTAGTGGAACAATTGCCCGAGCGGGCTCTGCAAAACCCGGCCCTGGTGGAAGCCTGCCTTAAAATGGCCAGCAAAATGGAGTCGGATCATGCCCAGGCCAAAGTGTACGGTTATTTATTGGAACACGGTCGGCTGGCAGGCCCGGCCCTGGCCAATTTGTTGACCGAAACGGCCCGCATGGAGTCGGATTTTGAAATGGCCAAAGTACTGCGGTTGGCGTTGGTGCAACCGCTGGATACGCCAGAATTGGGCCTGGTAATCAACGCTTTGGATAAGATGGAGTCTAGCTTTGAACAAGGGCGCGTGCTCAAGCAGAGTTTGCCCAAAATAGACCCGGCTTCCGCTGCCGCGCCCGACCTGCTGAAGGCGGTTGGCCGGGTAAGCTCCGATTTTGAGCGCGCCAAGGTGCTGGCTACCCTGCTGCGCCACCCCCGCTGGGCCGAGTGGCAGGGCGAGGCGTTGCTGCAACTAGTGGGCGGGGTTAGTTCCGATTTTGAGAAGGCGCAACTGCTGGCCCCCCTGCTCACCGAGGCCCGTTGGACCAAGCCGCATTTTGCCCGGTTGCTGGCCCAGTTGGCTAGCATCAATTCTGATTTTGAGAAATCGCGGTTGCTAAAATCGTTGGCCAACAGCCAGTTACAAAACGACGAGCAGTGGGTTGCCCTGCTGGTGGCCACCCAGCAACTCGCTTCCGATTTTGAAAAAGCCTCGGTGCTGGTGAAAATCGGCGGCGAGATGCCCGCCAGCGCACCCGTGCGCGAAGCCTACCGCCAAGCGGCCCGCACCCTGGGCTCCGACTCGGAGTATGGCCGGGTGATGCGGCGAGTGGAGTAGGAGGTGCCTTCGGCTAAAATGACCAAATGATTGCATGATTAAATGATTTGTTATACTTGATTATCAATCATTTAAAAGAAATGCGTAATCTGTATTTGATTTTGTGTAGGAGATGCCTTTGGTTTTTGTCTCACCCCCAGGGTTTCTGAAAATCTTGGGGGTATTTTGCTTGATAATCAGTTGTTTAACATTAATCTCATTTAAAACAGTAAAATAAAGAAAAAAAATAACATGAAATATTTTTAATTTAGCGACTACATGCTTAAAATTGTACCCAATGCTAGCAAAATAATTTTTTCCACCCTTAAATTTTTTCCTTAAAATGAAAATCATCCTCTCTCTCTCTCTCTCTCTAATCCTTATCACTGCTTGCACTCCGCAAAGTAATGAAGAGATTATCCCAGTTGTGCAAGAAGTAATACCACAATCCGATCACTCTCAACTCGAGAATGAGCTATCCTCTCAGCAGCAAGCTGCGGTCGATTTACTGTTGACCTACGAGGGTTTTTCAAAAGGGCAGGAGTTTTCGCAAACCCTCCGATATAATTTTCTCGATAGGCTGAAAAAGATGAAGCCTGATGAGTTGAAAGCCTTTAAAGTAAAAGTACTTTCTGGGAAAAAGCTAAGCCTAGAGAGTTTGATTGCTGAGTTCATGGATGTGGCTGTTTACCGCGAACAGAGAAGGGCTTTAATTGAAGCCGATCAACTTTTTTTCTCCAAACATAAAGAATTATTCAAGGCTCTAGGCAAAGAGGGGTTCGCTAAAGTGCATTTGGCTGCCAAGGCTAGATTGCGTTCTAACCGAACAGCAAGCAATTTTCGGACAGAAGATTGTTATGATGGTTGTACATCGGCTTGGGAGAGTTGTGACAATTCTGCTGAGTGGGGACTCTTATGGTCCATTATCGCTTGTGGTGGGGTCACCTATTGCGTTGATGCTGCCTTGGAAGTGTATAACTATGATTTATTGATGTGTCATCTAGCGGCGGTTAATTGTGCTGTTTCTTGCCTTAGTGTAGGCCAGTAATTCTTGATATTTTGCCAAATCGTTTTATGTCCGCTTATCTGCGCTCGATATAAGACGATTTGGTTTTATAATTTCAAATTAAAGATTTGGTGTTTAACTTAACTATGCGTGTTTAACTTTTCAAAATTCTGATATGCGTATTTTTTCTTTATTACTTTCAGTATTATTTATACCCTCAACTTATGCCCAGCCATCAAATCCTTTGGAGGGTAAGGCCACTTATCGGCAAGTATATCAACAACGTGGGTTAGCTACCGATCCATTGACAATCAAACATTTTTCATCGCAAACTTTGCATTTTAAAAGTGATACGACCGCCCTCCGAACCCACTTAACTACGATTACTACAAACCGTAAGACTGGTCAAAGTAGAACAGTAGTCATGGAGTCTTGCGCCATCGGTTTGCGTGATAGTATTAGCAGGGTGACTTGGGTCTCCAGTGAGACTGTTAACCTTGGGGCCAAGTTTACTCAGGCCAAGCTAGCCCCTCCCACTGAACAGTTGACCTTGGTAGGTGAAGAGAAAATAAGAGAATACCGGTGCCAGGTATTTACCTTGCCAATCAACTATTCACCCAAGAAAGGTCCGGCCGTTAAAGGAGTGCAAACTTTTTACTGTCTGGTTGGCGTGCCCAACTACCATACGGAGTTCTCTATGTTGCCCAACTTACCAGTTCGTATAGAATTTAAACCTGAGTCTGAACATAGGGCTTGGACTATCGAGCTAACCTCGCTCGAATTCATTCCGGTTGATCCAGCCCATTTTCAACTCCCAGACATCCCCAGTGGCTACCGGATAGTTCCCTCTGAAGTAATATTACAAAATCTTGGTTTCAAATGATTGCCAAAACCCCTAGGGCGTAACCCATTCACGGGGCCAAAACCAGCTTAGCTGGGCAGCAGATGCACCGCCGTTTCCTCCACGCGCAGGGGCAGGCGCGGCGGGGGCAAGGCCGGGCCGGGCAGCCACACCTGCAACGGCTGGGCCAGCGGGGCCGCCCGCACCAAGGCCATTTGGCCGTGCCCGAGAAAGAACAACTCTTCTACGGTAGACGTAAAATCTGCCTCGGAGGGCGCGGTAGGCAGCAGGTGCTCGGGCCGCAGGCACACCGTGCCCTCGCCGGGCCAAGGGGGCAACGGGCCAGAGTAAATTTTTCGCAAATCATTGACAGTGAGCAAGTTGGCCGGGCCAAAAAGCTGGGCCACGTAGCCCGATACGGGCTGGGCGTAAACCGGGCGGGGGGCACCCAGTTGCACCAACCGGCCTGCTTGCAAGGCCCCCACGCGGTCGGCGAGGGCCAGGGCATCGGCGGGGTGGTGGGTTACCAGCAGGCAGGTAATTTGGCCCTGCCGGATAATCTGCCGCAGGTCTTGCCGGATCTCGTGGCGCAGGCCCTCGTCCAGGCTGCCAAACGGCTCGTCGAGCAGCAGCACCTTGGGCGGGCGCGCCAAGGCCCGGGCCAGGCCCACCCGTTGCTGCTCGCCCCCGGAGAGCTCCCGGGGGAACTTGCGGGCCACGTTTTGCAGGCGGCACAAGGCCAGCAATTCGGCCACGCGCTGCTGCTGATACGCCCGCGGGTAAGCCAGCAACGGGTAGGTGATGTTGTCGAACACGTTCATGGTGGGGGCCAGCCCGTAGTCTTGCCGGAGCAGGGCAATGTGTTTATGGCCCGGCACCAACTGGTGGGCGGGACCTTTTACCAGCTGCCCGTCCAGCCAAATTTGCCCGTGGTCGGGGTTGGCCAGGCCGGCCAGTAGGCGCAGCAGGGTGCTTTTGCCCGCCCCGCTGCGGCCCACCAGCCCCACCACCTCGCCGGGGGCCAGCGCAAAACCCACTTGTTGCAGGGCGGGTTCGGGCTGCCCAGGGTAGTGGAGGGCAAGGTTCTCGGCGCGGAAGAATGACATGGGAGGGATGTGGGCCGCAAAGTACGCATTTTACGCGCTTGGAAGATGCCCGGTTAGGGCGGTTGGGACGACGGGAGGCTCCGGGGCACCGCCAGCCGCCACGCCCGGCGATGGGAGGGCAGGGCCCCTGGTGCGCGAGCGGGGGCAGGTGGGACTGCCGGGGCGTTGGGTAGTGGCGTTGTAGGTCCCGCCTGCCCCCACCCGCGCACGGGAGCGTTACGTACCGAAACGTCGGACCGCCCGGACAGCACCGCACCGCGACCACCTATGGAAATGGGCGGGTGTTGGCGCCTAAGAAGCTGTTTGAGTTACTGATTTTACATGCCATAATAGATTTATGGTCAAGAATGGTGGTGAAGTTGCAGCCAAAAGATGGTGCTTACAGCCATAGAAAATAACTCAAACAGCTTCTAAAGAAAAAACAAAATGCGCTCGATTACTCCTACTTCACCCGCCCAGTTGCTGGGCGAGTTCTAGGTGTTGGTTTTGGCGGGCCAGGTCGGCCGGGGTTTGGCCCTGGTCGTTTTGGGGAGCGGGGTTGGCCCCGTAGTTGAGCAGCAGTTGCGCCAGGTCGGCCCGGCCGTGGGCCGCAGCAGCGTGCAGCGCGGTAAGGCCCTGCTGTTGTGGCTGGTCGGGGTCGGCATCGTGCTGGAGCAGAAAATCGACCAGGTCGTAGCTGCCGTGGGCCACGGCCGAGTGCAACGGGGCCACTTGTAAGGGGTTCACCGAAGGCTGGTTCACGTCGGCCCCGAACACCACCAGCAGCCGGGCCACGTTGAGGTGGCCAAAAAAGCAGGCCAGGCCCAGGGCCGAGAAACCGTCCACGTTGATCTCGGTGGCCAGGCGGGGCTGTTGGCTCAACAGCAGTTCGGTTACGGGCACGTTGCCCACGGCGGCGGCCTCAAAAATATCGGGGTTGAGGTTGCGCACGGCAAACAAGGCGGTTAGCTCTGGACGGCGCTGGTAAGCGGCCCACAGGGTGGCCGACAAGCCATCGGCCCGGCGGGCGTACACCAGTTCGGGCTGGTCGTTGAGCAGGTGCTCCACGGTGGCCGCGTCGCCTTGGGAGATGAGATAGAAGATCATGGAAGAAAATACTCGCAAATTTAGGGCTTTCCCAGTTCATTCAGGACGTAAGGGGCCGCAGCCAAGGTCAAGCCTGCTTCACAAACCGGATCAGCTCGCGCACTTGGTTAAGAAACTGGGCATCTTCCGACAGTTTGGCGATGGACTCTTCGGCCCCGCGTTCCAGGCGGCGGTGCTCGGCTTCGTTTTTCACCTTCCAATCGTCGAGGGCCACGCGCAGTTGGTGCAGGGTCTGCTCTAGCTGTTCCAGTTGCTTGCCTTGTTGCGACAGCGACGAGCTTGGGTCGTCGAGGTTAACGGCGTTTTGGACGAAGCTGAGTTTGTCTTGCAGGTCATATAACTGGTGGCGGAGTTCGTACACGTCCTCGCGCGGGTGGGTGATGCGCTGGCGGATGAGGCTGAGGCGGGCCACCACGTATTCGTACATGCGGGCCAGGGGGCGGGCCAGGGTAAGCAACAAAGCCGCCCCGGCGGCAATGTACCCGATGTTGGGCAGGTAGCCCCATTGCGCGGCCAAAAACAGCACCAAGGCCGACACCAGGTGCAGGCCAATGGCCAACCAAAAATAAAACCTGGCGATCCGCTGGGCGTATTGGAGGTCGCCCGCTTCCACTTTAATGTCCTTTTGGGTGGAGATTTTAGCCTCGGCCAGGATTTCCTTGGCCGAAAAGTGCATGTTCCAAGGCACGGTAACCACAAAAATCAGCCACCAAAAAATGAGGATGCCCGCCACCCAGTCCACTACGTCGCCAGTGGGGATTTCGAGCCACTTAAGCAGGGCAAACACCACGATCACCAGCAAGGTGAGGCCGCCAATGGAAGGGAAAATGCTACGGGGATACATGAATGAGGGTGATTTAGTGAACGTTGGCCAAAGATAGGAAAAATTGGGCCGTTTCTGCTGAAACCGCTGGTGGGGTTCCGGCCCGCCCCCAAACCCAGGTAGGGGCGGGCCTTGTGCCCGCCCTGGTGGCCGTTGAACGCCCGGCCGAGACCACTCATAAGGGCTTCGCCCACTGGTAGGGTTTCGGGGCCGCAGGTAAAACCCAGCCCACCCCTACCCAAGAGGGGAAACGCCGTCCGCCGGGAGGGTGGTGGCCACCCTGTGAGTGGGCGAAGCCCCTACCAGCGGTGGTTATGGCGGCCAATGAACGCCCATCCGCACGACCCACCCCCACCTACACCGTGTCAATAAACGTGCGTTCGGTGCGGTTGAACATCACCAGGCCCAGCAAAAACAGCCCGACGGCAAAGGCCGCGCTGTACCCGATCAAACTGGGGTGGAGGGTGGGCGTGCCCAAAATGCTGAACCGGAGGCCCTCCATCAACGGCACGATGGGGTTGTACCAAAACCAGGCTTCGTATTTGGGGGCGAGCCGCCCCATTTCGGAGGCCGGGTAAACCACCGCCGATACGTACATGAGCAGGCTGATGCCATAGCCCACAAACAGCGATAAATCGCGGTACTTGGTGGTGAGGGCCGCCACCACAAAGCCCGCGCCCAGGCCCATGATGGTCATAATGAACATGAGCGGGAAGAACCAGGCCACGCCCGCCCCGGTAATTTCCACTTGCGCGCCTTTATTCCACTGGTACAGCCAAATGCCCGCGTAGCCCGCGAACAGAATGCCAAATTGCAGCAGCCCTGAAATGGCCCCCGACACCGGCACCGCCAAACGGGGGAAATACACTTTGCTGAAAATGCCCGAATTGCCCAAAAAGGTGCTCTGGGCCACGCTAAAGCAGCGCACAAAAAACGTCCAGCACATAAAACTACCAAACTGGAACAAAAACGGCGGCGTGCCGTTGGTGGACAGTTGGGCTACCTGGCTAAACAGAATATAATAAAGTAGGATGCTCAAAACCGGGTTGATCACGTGCCAAAACGGGCCAAGTAGGGTTTGCTTGTAAGCCGCCACGAAATCGCGCCAGATAAAAATGCGTACCAGGTCGCGGTAGCGCCATAACTCGCGCAGTTTCAGGTCGTACCAAGGCTGGTGAGGTTTGATCACCTCGGTCCACTGCTCGTCGTTGGTGGGTTGTTCCATGAGGGAGGGGGCAAAAAACGGCCAGCGGCCGCCTTTATGGGCTGTAAAAATAGTGCCAAATGCCGCTTTTTTGCAGGTAGGGTTATAGAATGTGGCTGCTAGGTTTTTGCGCCAGTTCCCTAAAATTTTCATAGCTTACGGCGGCGCGGCACCCTCCGGGGTACACGCTTGTTCCCGTATTTTGGCGGGGGCAACAAGCCAGCCAGCTTTGCGGCGGCCTATTGCCCCCGCCAAAATACCGGTTCGTGCCTCACCGCCCTGCGGTCGCCGGGCGTGGCTAACCGCGGTGCCCTGGAACTGGGTATCTCAGCGTAAAATACATCGCTTAACAGCATCTTTTACATTTTGAGCCATTCGCTGGGCAGCAGGTCTTGGGTATTGTGAGGACTTTGGCCAAACCATTGCTGCGGGGCAATCACCACTTTGGCCGGGTGCGGGCACAGCCAAGCGGCCCACCAGGCAAAGGTGCTGTTGGGGATCACAAAGTGGTGGCACTGGATCATCAGGGCCAAATAATCCCGGAATTTAGGCCCGGCGTACTCGTGCCCCACCACCTGGCAGGCGTGGGGGGCCAGGTCCAAGTGCTGGGCGCACCATTCCGGCTCGTCGGAAAACAGGTAGCATTGCAGCGGCCCGCTCACCAATTGGGCCAGCCGATCCACCGCTTGGCGGTAGTAGGCCAGGCCCACAAAACCGTGGGTGGGATTGGTCAAAAAGTCGCCCCGGCGCACGTTTACGCACACGGGCGCGGGGGCGGCCCGCACCTGGGCCGCGAGCGTAGCCGCCGCCGGGCCTAGCGGCTCCCGCAACGCGAAATCGGCTTTGATCTGCGGGGCAATCTCCTGAAAATACCGGGCCGACTGCCAATAGCCCTGCAAGTAAACGGGCGGGCGGTGGTGGGCAAACGTGGCATCGTAGTGGAAATGCGGCTCTGCGTACAAACCCGGCGGTGGGGTAGGGGCCTGCCGGGTCAGTTTGCACCAGGCCCGTAGCCCCAGGCCCGGCTCGCGTTTGGCCAGGCGTACCTCGGCCGGGGTGGCCCGCTCCACTTCCAAGTGGAAAATGTCCAGGTCGTAGTCCCGAAACACCAGGCCCGGGGCCGGTTTGCGGTCTAGTAGGGCGGTCAAATCTAATTTGAGGGGAGCCTGCCAGCGCAAGGCTAAAGCACGTGCGGCCGCGTATTGGAACATCTGGTTGCCCATGCCCCCGCTCAGTTGCGTAACAATCACCGTAGTAGCAGTAGGCTGGGGTTATGGTGCCCGAGGTTGCTCGTTAACACCCTAAGGGTTTTGGAAACCCTTAGGGTGTAGTAAGCTAGGATATTGCAACAGGCCGCCGCCAGCCAGCAACAAATTAATATTATAATAACTGAATGGTTACGTGGTTAAATAATTGTTCTACTTAATTATCAGCAATGTGTAGCATCCACGATACAAAACCCCTATTTGATTTTGGTACAAGAGATAAAATCCAGGAATGAATTTCGTGATACATCGTGGTAGTATTTCTCAAGAATGGCCCTTGAACCCTACCAGTGGTCGTTAGACCCTGTGAGTGGTGAGGGGCACTAATCCCCGACCGGCCAAGGGGAAAACGTTTGTCCATTAAACACCAATCCCCAAGGGTTTTAGAAACCCTTGGGGATTTAACGACTTGGAAATCAAGGAAAAATCTAATCTCCCCAACGCCAATCATTGGCGATTTGCAGGGGTTGCTTGAGGCCCTGGCCAATCAAAAAGTCTTTGGTGGCTTGGCTGTCCAGCCGTTGGGCGGGCAGGGTAGGGGCATCGGCCAGGGCAAACAGCACCATCGCCACCCGGCGCACGCTGGCTTGGAGGTGCTCGCGGTCAATCAGGTCCATGTTGTCGCAATCGGCGTGGTAGCACTGATAAATGCGCCGGTCCAGGTTACTGTTGAAGCTCATGGTGGGGATGCCCTCGAGCATGAACGGCTGGTGGTCGGAGTGCAGCCCGGCCGAAGCGGTGAAGGTATTGCCGTAAGCTTGGTCCACGGCCATGATCTGCTGGCCAATGGCCTTGAAAAACGCCTCAGTGCTGGCCTGGGCGGAGCTTACCCCGGTGGGGTTGCCCACCATGTCCATGTTGATCATGTATTTTACCTGCCCTAATGTGCCGTTGGCCAGGGCTTGGCGCACCATGTGCCGCGAGCCGAGCAGGCCCTGTTCTTCGCCCATGAACATCACAAACTCGATGGTGCGGCGCGGTTTCAGCCCCAGGGCCTGGAAAGTGCGGGCAATGTCCAAAATGGCGAAGGTGCCCAAGCCGTTGTCCATCGCCCCGGTGGCCAGGTCCCAGGAGTCGAGGTGGCCGCCGATCACGATTTTTTCGTTGGGCAGCTCGCTACCGGGCAAAGTGGCGATCACGTTGCGGGCTTTGATGAGGCCGCTGCGGTTGCGCACCGCGATTTTGGCCTGCAATTGCGGTTCGTTTTGCAGCCGCTGGCGCAGGGCTTGGCCATCGTTGTTGGTGATGCTCACCGCCGGGATGCTGATGAGCTTGCCCGTGGTGCTGGCCGTGCCAGTGAGCAGGATGTCGCCCGGCGCGTTGTTGATCATGACGATACCCGCCGCCCCGTAGCGGATGGCCAGGGCGGTTTTTTCGGAACGGTGGAGGTTTTTCACTTCTTTGGCGGTGCCGGGCAGCAGGCCAATTTGGGCCAGTACGATTTTGCCCTTCACTTGCTCGGCCTTGGCGGCAAAATCCTCGGGCAGGCCGTTGCCCACGTCCACGAGCTGGGCCTGTACGGTGGCTTTCACGGGCGCGTGGGCCAGCGAGGTGGTGCGCAGGGGGGCCAAGTTGCCACCCGCCGGGCCAATGGCCAAGCTGGCCGACTTACGCGACCAACTCTCGACCTCGAACGGCTGGTAAGCCACCTGGCTAAAGCCGTAACTTTTGAACAAGTCGTAGGTGAATTGCTCGGCCTTTGCGCCGTTTTTGCTGCCCGTGAGCCGGTGGCCAATGGTGCGGCAAGCCTCGTCGAGGCGGGAGTAAGCCTGGGAGTTTTGCTGCACCTCGGCCGCGATTTTGCCAAAAACTTCGGTTTGGGCCTGGGCCAAAGGCACCAGGGCCAGGCTAAGTAACCAGAATGAGTAAAAACGTTTTTTCATGGGCGAAAAGGAGTTTGGAGCGTAGCGGCCACTAGCAGGCGGCCTTGGGCAAAGGTAAGGCCTGGGGCAACGTTAGGCAAGGCAAAACCCTGGCAAAATGGCCTCCCAAAAAGGAAAAGCCAATTGCCAGGGCGGCCCAAACTAGGTTTAGTGAAAAGGGTTTGAACGATTATCTCTTTGAAATCAAACTCGGATTGCAGTTTACTCTTGCGAATAATTGATAAACAGACAGCACAATCAGTTGATCGGGTGATCAGCTATAGGTTACTTCCGCGCCAGCAGCCGCCAGTTGTCCACCATTTGGATAAACTCGCGGCGGTAGCCCTCGGGGTCGGTGCCTTTGGCCCCGGTGGCCAGTTGGCTCACCAGCTCGTAGCTGGCCTGGCCCTTGAACTCCGACCCGCGCAGCAGCATCCCAAACCCGGCCACGGCGGCGGCAAACCGGAAGTTTTCTGACGCGGCCTCGGTTTTGGCGTGGTGGGCTTGGAGGCTTTGGGCCAGCAATTGGCTAGTACTTTCGCCGGGCTTTTTGTAGCGGAATTTCACCGTGAGCCAGTCGGCCGAGGGCTGGGGCGTGGCTTGGCCGGACGGCTGGTAACGCAGCGGGTCCACGGTTTTTACCCAGTCCGATTTTACGCCCACGGGGATGATCTCGTACAAGGCCGTAACGGTGTGGCCTGCCCCCAATTCGCCCGCATCTTTTTTGTCGTCGTTGAAGTCCTCGCTTTTGAGCAGGCGGTTCTCGTAGCCAATGAGGCGGTAGGCTTGCACCCGGGCCGGGTTAAACTCCACCTGGATTTTCACGTCTTTGGCAATAGTGAACAGCGTGGCGCGCATTTCTTTCACAAACACTTTGCGGGCCTCGTTCAGGTTGTCGATGTAATAATAGTTGCCGTCGCCGTTGCGGCTCAGTTCTTCCATGCGGTGGTCCTTGTAGTTGCCCATGCCAAAGCCGCAGAGGGTGAGGTAGATACCTTCCTGGCGTTTGTCTTGCACGAGGCGCACCAGCTCGGACGTGGACGATACGCCCACGTTAAAATCGCCGTCGGTACAGAGCACGATGCGGTTGTTGCCATTGGCGATCAGGTTTTGCTTGGCCACTTGGTAAGCCAGCAAAATACCTTCGCCGCCCGCCGTGCTGCCCCCGGCGTTCAGCCGATCCAGGGCGGCAAAAATCTCGTCGCGGCGGTTGGCGGGGGTGGCGGGCAGCACCAGGCCCGCCGCCCCGGCGTAGGCCACAATGCTGATCCGGTCGCGCTCGGTGAGGTTGCCTACCAGCAGCTTCAACGACGACCTGAGTAAGGGCAGTTTGTTAGCAGCTTCCATTGAGCCCGACACATCTACCAAAAACACCAAATTGCAAGGGGCCAGGTGGTCGTAGTCGAGTTTTTTGCCTTGCAGGCCCACCATTACCAGTTGGTGTTGGGGGTTCCAGGGCGCGGGGGCCGCCTCCAAATGGATGCCGAACGGGTGCGCGCCCGTGGGGTTGGGGTAGTTGTAGTCGAAGTAATTGACAAACTCCTCGATCCGCACGGCATCGCGGTAGGGCAGGCTGCCCGCTTGCAGCATCTGCCGCACGTTGCTGTACGAGGCATGGTCCACATCGATTGAAAAAGTGGACAACGGGCTAACCTGGGGCGTGGTAAAGGTATTTTCGGTGATGGTCCCATACTCGTCGGTGTTGTGGGCGGGCGGCTCCTGGTCGGTAGGCATCATTTCGGGCTGGGGCAAGCCTTGGGGGGCTTGATTGGCATCGAGCCGTTTCATTACCTGCGACTCCTTGCGCATTTCGTAAGTGGCCGGGGCGGCTCCGTCCTCCATCTTCATCTGATCGGTTACGGGGGCAGGCTTGGGGCTGGTCGTTACTTCTTCGGTCGGGGCTTGCTCGTTGGTTTTGTTTTCGGGGCGGGTGCTGGTGCAGTGGGCCAGCAACAGGCCCAACCACAGCAGGCAAACCAGGATGAATGACTTTTTCATGGTTCGGGAGTTTTAAGTTTCTACCCTCATGATGCCCACCCTCGCTAAATTCCATAAACCGCCTCCACTATTTTTTTTCGGGGCAATCTACCCATCCATTCCAGGGCTGGTTTCCCCCCGTATTTCGCGATGACTTTTTTGGCGAGGAAAAAGCCGGGCCAACAATTTGCAGCCCCGCCTGGTTTCTGCAATAATGCGCTTTTCCTGCCGTTTAGAAAGTGATATTTTGGTTAGCTTATCATCCAAAACACCCGATCAAAAAGACCCGACAGCCCAACTAGGTTTTTACACTTCTTACCCAAAAATGATTTTACTTTAGGAAGAATTTACTGGACTATACGTAAGTTTTTAGCCAGTTTTGTGCAGAAAATATCGAGGTGGCTTGGTAATTGCCAATTGACAAACAACTTCACTGAACTACTGGTTTACTAAGATTATTACCTCTTATGAAAAAGTTACTACTGCGCTTGGGCGGCTTTAGTTTGGGATGTTGGTTGATGGGGTTGCCAACACCCGTTTTTGCTCAAAGCGAGTGCGGCTGTGTGGATGGCAGTGCCAACGGCGGCTGCGTGCGGACTGGCGGCACTAACGACCCGTGCCCCCCCTGCGACGATAACGATACCCGTTGCACCAACAACCCACTCGCGGAAGTACCTATCAATCAAGCGGATAGCACCCTGTTGATTTTGGGGTTGGCCTACGGGGTTTGGTTCGTTTATCGCCGGGTACGCAAACCGATGGCTGGCCGGGCCTAACGGGTTTTATCGGCTTCCGCGTTCT
This sequence comes from Bernardetiaceae bacterium, assembly GCA_025454895.1. GTDB lineage: Bacteria > Bacteroidota > Bacteroidia > Cytophagales > Thermoflexibacteraceae > JALONO01. The sequence continues at coordinate 11,707 of JALONO010000036.1, read as the reverse complement.
TGATTATTTTCCGTTTCGGCTTCATCTCAAAGCAGATTTACCCCAAATTGGTCGCTGGGGCCAATTGCGCCAAGACAATCTGAGCCTGGGCTTTGTCTTGCGCCATCTGTTGTTTGAGCATTTCCAGGCCCGCAAACTGGATTTCCCCCCGGAGCCGTTGCCAAAATTCCACCTGTAAGGTTTGGCCGTAAATTTGGCGTTCAAAATCAAAAATATTCACTTCAATTACTTTTTGCAGACCCTGGCCCAGGGTGCTGCGGTTGCCAATGTACAACATGCCGTCGTGGATTTGCCCGGCTAGGCGCACCCGCACGGCGTAAATCCCGTCGGCGGGCACGAGCTTGAGCGGCTCGTCCAGGGCCAGGTTGGCGGTGGGGTAGCCCAAGGTGCGGCCAATTTGGTCGCCGGGGGTAACCACGCCCGCCAGCGTGTAGGGGCGGCCCAGGTACTGGTTGGCCACGACCATGTTGCCCTCGGCCAGGGCGTTGCGGATTTTGGTACTGCTCACGCCTACCTGGTCCACGTCCTGCCGGGGGATTTCCTCCACCCACAGCCCAAACTGGGCCTGGTGGGCTTGCAAATAGGCAAAATCGCCCGCCCGTTGGTGGCCAAAGCGGTGGTCGTAGCCGATCACCAGGTGGCGGGTATGGACTTTTTGCAGCACGTTGACTACGTACTCGGCCGGGGTTTGGCGGGCAAACGCCTCGTCGAACGGGATAACCACCAATTGGTCGATGCCAAAGGCGGCCATTTGCTCGATTTTTTCGGGGAGGGTGCTCAGCAGGCGCACCGGGGGGGCCTGGGGTTGCAGCACCAGCCGGGGGTGCGGCCAAAAGGTGAGCACGACGCTGGCGGCCCCGGCCCCGGTTTGCGCCCGCACTTGGGCGGTCAACTGCACCAGCCGCTGTAAAATGCGTTGGTGGCCCACGTGCACGCCGTCAAAAATGCCCTCGGTAACCACGGAGTGGGCCAGCCGGGGAAACTGGGCTAAACCGTAGTGGATTTGCATGAACAAACAACCGGAGGTGGCGGTAAAACCCCTGGCCCACCACGGCGCACCGTCGGCTGACCAGGAAAACGATCTGGATTAGGCATAAAACAACCGGATTGGGCGACCTGCGCTGCGGCCCCGGTTTGGCCGGGCAAAATTAGCCGATCGCCGATGCCCGCCCAACTCTCCCGCCGTTTTCGGTTTACATTTGCCCGCTTCATTAGCCGGGTGCGGCACGGACGCGCCGGGCCAAGCCCCTACTACATGGAAAGGTTTTATCGGGAATTTTTTGCCACTACTTATTTGAAAAACGAACAAATGGAATCGGTGATTTGTGTGGACGGCGTGGTGGGAGCGGGCAAAACCACCCTCGGCGAGCTACTCGCCCGCGAACTCAGCCTAGAATTTTTCCGCGAACCGGTGGACGACAACCCGCTGCTCGACAAGTTTTACCACGACCAGGCCCGTTACAGTTTTCCCATGCAGGTCTATTTTTTGAACAAACGGTTCAAAATGTTGAAACAGGCCGCCACTTTGCCCGGCTGTGTGATGGACCGGAGCATTTACGGCGACGTGATTTTTGCCCGGCTGCTCACCGAAGGCGGCCAAATGGCCACCGAGGAGTACGATCTGTACCAAGAACTGCTGCACAACATGCTACAGCACGTGGCCCGGCCCCGGCTCATGGTCTATCTGGAAATCACGACCGACAACGCCCTGGCCCGCATCCAGGAGCGCGGGCGCGACTACGAGCAGATCGTGCCCCGCACCTACTGGGAGCGGCTCAACCAGCATTACACCGACTATTTTGCCCACTATAACTACTCCGAACTGCTACGGATCGATGTGAACGAGCTCGACATCCGCCACCGCCCCGCCGACCTGGCCCACGTATTTGGTTTGGTGAAAGACCGGCTGGCCTTCCTCACGGCCCCGGCCAATCCTCTGTCGGTTTCTTACTAAAAAAGATTGCATGATTGCATGATTGCATGATTGCATGATTGCATGATTGCATGATTGCATGATTTTGCTTTTTTAGGTGATTTTCAGGAAACTGTGGCTGTTGGGCGAATCTCGACTCTCCTAGAACTTTAAACCTTTAGAGGTTTTTGCGACGGGGCATGAGGTCTCCGTGGTCAAAATTCCTGCCGTCGGCTCCGGGCCACGGCAGCGGTTGCGGGCCGGGCGTTCATTGGCCGACAGGGCGGGCACAAGGTCCGCCCCTACATTTCGGACTTGGCTAAATCTCACCCCAAAATCAAATATAGATTGCGGATTATTTTTTTATAAGCATTTGACATTCAGCGAATAACCATTTAATCCTGCAATCATTTGGTCATTAAACCGGATCCACATCGGGGATAATTTGGAGGGTTTTGAACTTGGGGCTGCCGCCGAGGCCCTGCATGGTGGCTTTGATAAACGCCTTGGCTTTTTTGAGGTCGATTTTGTCGCGCTCGATTTTCACCAGTACGTCGCGGAGGTACAAGTTGCGGATCCGCTCCACCACGGGGGCCTCCGGGCCGAGCACCCGGGCCGGGCCAAGCCCTTGGCGCAGGCGGCTGGCCAACTCGGCGGCGGCTTGTTGCACCGCGCCGAGTTCTTCGCCCCGGATGGTGAGGCGTACCAGCCGGGTAAACGGCGGGTACCCGTGCGCCGACCGCTCGGCCAGTTCGGCCCGATAAAAACCGAGGTAGTCGTGGGCCAGCACCCGCTCCAGCACCGGGTGCTGGGGGTTGGCGGTTTGCACCAGCACTCGCCCGGCGGCTTGCTTGCGGCCCGCCCGCCCGCTCACCTGGGTAATGAGCTGGAACGTGCGCTCGTGCGAGCGGAAATCGGGGAAATGGAGCAGCCGGTCCACGTCGAACACGCCCACCAGGCTCACGTGGTCAAAGTCGAGGCCCTTGCTCACCATTTGGGTGCCGACGAGGATGTCGATTTTGCGGGCGGCAAATTCTTCAATGATGGTTTGGTAACTGTATTTGGTGCGGGTGGTGTCAAGGTCCATGCGCTGGATGGCCGCCTCGGGCAGCAGGAGTTTCAGTTCGTCCTCGATTTTTTCGGTGCCGTAGCCCTGGGTGCGCAGTTTGGTGCTCTGGCACTTGCCGCACTGGCCGGGCGGGGGCTCGCGGTAGCCGCAGTAGTGGCAGCGCAACTCGTTGGCGTGCAGGTGGAACGTGAGGCTCACGTCGCAATTGGGGCAGTAAGGCACCCAGCCGCAAGCCTCGCACTGGAGGTTAGGGGCATAGCCGCGCCGGTTTTGGAACAAGATCACCTGTTCCCGTCGGCTCAGGCTGGCCTCGATGGCCTCCAGCAGCCGGGGCGAAAAATCGCCCTTCATCCGTTTCAAGGCCCGGTCCAGCTTCAAGTCCACCAACTCGATGTGGGGCAGGGCCGCTTGGTTGTAACGCTCGGTGGCTTCCACCAAGCCGTAGCGGCCCTGGTTGGCCTGCCAGTAGCTTTCCAGCGCGGGCGTGGCCGAGCCAAGCAGCACTTTGGCTTGAAACAACTGGGCCAGCACCAAGGCCAAGTCGCGGGCATGGTAACGCGGGGCCGGGTCGTATTGCTTGTACGAGGCATCGTGCTCTTCGTCCACCACCACCAGGCCCAGGTGGCTAAACGGCAGCCAAACCGCCGAGCGCACGCCCACCACCAGTGGGTAGCGGCCTTGGAGCACGCCGCGCCATACTTCTACCCGCTCGTTGTCGGAAAACCGGGAGTGGTACACGCCCATGCGCGACCCGAACACCTTTTGCAAACGGCTCACGATCTGGGTGGTAAGGGCGATTTCGGGCAACAGGAGCAGCACTTGCTGCCCGCCGTCCAGCACTTGCTGGATGAGGTGGATGTACAGCTCGGTTTTGCCGCTGCCGGTTACGCCGTGCAACAATACGGTATTGTGCTGGTTAAAGTTTTGATGGAGGTTTTGTAAGATTTTTTCTTGATAATCAGATAGTTGGATATTTAACTCGGTTGAGTTTTCGGAAGAAATCAAGCGGGGCACTACCACCCCAAATTCCTCGAAAAGCCCGTGCTTGACCAAAGTTTTGAGCGAGCTGTCGGAGCCATCGGGGCCGAGCAGGGCGGTTTTGGGCAGGCCCGCCCGCTGCACCGGCCGGGGCGCGGCCAGCGGCACTTTCGACAAGTAGCGCAGCAGCAGTTCTTCTTGCCCTTGGCGGCTTTTCTGGCCCGCCAACCGGTCTAGCCACTGGGCCAGGGCGGTTTCGTTGCCCGCCAGGGCCTCGGTTAGCCGCACGTGCCGCTGGGTTTTGGGCTTGTACTTGTCTTTTAATTCTTCATAAATGAGAATAAGCCCGCGTTTGAGCAAGCCCTTGAGCACGGGCGAGATGTTTTGCAGGGCCAGCAGGTCGGCGGCCTGGTCAAAAGTGAGCGCGTCGTTGTTCACCAGCGCGTCCACCAGGCGTTGCTCCTTGGCCGACAGATCGGCCTCGGCCTCGCCGTTGGCCAGTTGGGCGGCAAAGTCGGGGTGGAGCTGGATGCGCGACTGGCTCGAGAGTTTCAGCCCGGCGGGCAGGGCCACGTTCATCACCTCGCCCAGGTGGCAGAGGTAGTAGTCGGCGGCCCAGTCCCAGAGGGCCAGTTGGGGGTCGGTAACCACGGGCTGCTCGTCCAGCAGTTCGAGCAGGTACTTGGCCTGGTAGCCCTTGGGCGGGTTGGGGTGCACGCGCCGCACAATGGCGGTGAGCACCCGCCGTTGGCCAAACTGCACCACCACCCGCGCGCCGGGCACCACGTGCTGGTTAAGTTCGTGGGGCACCCGGTAAGTGAACGTACCCGCCACGGGCACGGGCAAAATCACGTCGGCAAACAGGGTGAGCCGCTCGGGCGAGGGGAGGGGAGCGTCGGGCAACTGCATTGGGCAAAGGTACGCAAAAGGCGGGTTGCGGGGCGATGCCCAAAACCGCTGGCAGGGCCTTTAGCCGCTGCCAGGGGCTGGGGCGGAAACCGCTGCCGTGGCTTGAAGCCGACGGCAGGGGTGGGGTTGGTTGGGTAGGCCGGAATCAAAAGAACCGCAGCCCCAAATGAAAGCCCGTCCAGGCAATGATTTGCCCACGGGAAAACTCGTAATCGTACTGGTAATACGGGATCAGACTGGAAAGGGCGGTAAAATTCGCATCTTGCAAAATGGCCAGGTTGGCGGTAGGCCCGGCGGCTACGCTAAAATGCTTGCTGATTTTGTACTCGCCCAGCAGGGCAAATTTGTAAAGTTGGTTGTTCACTTCGCCCAGGTGGAAATCGTCGGTGAAGAACCAGTGGCCGGTGGCTTCCAGGTTGATCATCCAACTTTTGCCCAGGGGCAAGCCGCTGCCCACCCCGTAGCCCATGCAAATGGTGGTGCCCGCCGAAGCGGTGCGTTGGCCCAGGGTGATTAGGTTGTAAAACCCGTTGACCCCGCTGCGCACGGTAACGTTGAGGTTGGTCAAATCGTTAGCGGAAACTTCCAGCCGCTTGTAGCCGCCCCGGCGCACAAAACTGAACAGGCCCATTTGCAACGAGTGGCGCGAGGAGTCGGCATAATTGACCAAACCTAGTTGGATACCGCCCCGCATTTTGGTGGCATAGTTGACCAAACCCAATTGCAAACCACCCAGCCGCCGGGTACTCACGTTGAGCAAGGGGCTAATTTGCGCCCCTTTTACCTCGCCCGCTACGTTGAACAGCCCGGCGGTTTGCACCCCCTTGATCTGCCGCCAGGCCACATTGAACAACCCGGCCGCTTGGTAGCCTTGCAAAGTGTCGCGGTTAAAGTTGAACATACCCGCCATTTGGATTCCTCGGGCGTGGCCCCAGGTGAGGTTCAAGCCCCCGGCGGCTTGCATGCCCACCGCCCGGCCGCGCTGCAAATTGAACAAGCCGCCCATCATCAGGCCGCTGGCATCGCGGTAGTTGAGGTTGCCCAGGCCGGCGGCTTGCCAGGCGCGCACGTTGCCGCCCACCATGTTAAAAACACCCGCCAATTGCACATACCGCACATTGCCCCGCACAATGTTGAACACCCCGCCCATTTCTAGGCCGGTAATTTCTTCCGAATATCCACCTAATAAGTTGATAGACAAGTTATTGGTAGCCCGACCGCCCAGCAAGCGGTTAGTACCCACCGCAGGCACTAACGATAGCTGCATCCCCCGCAGCACGGTATCGAGCAGGTTGAGCGCGTGCAACCGCTGCCGGGTGGGCACCAACACTTTTAGCAAGGGCTGGTTATCCAACGATAAGGTGTCGGGCGGGTTGGTGGCCAGGGTTTGGGGCTGCACCACCAATTGTTGGTCGGGTAGGGGTACCAGGTTCACCTCCCGGTAGGCATCGGAAGGGGGTTGCAAGGTAAAGTTTTGGGCCAGGTAGCCCTGTTTGATCACGGTGAGGGATACGGCGCCCCGGTTGGCCGGGAGCCTGATCCGGTAAAAACCGTAGGCATCGGTGAGGGTGGCGGCCAGGCTGGCCCGGTCGTACAAGCTCACGTTGGGCAGTTTAGCCCCGGTGGCCTCGTCCATCACGTAACCAGTAACCAAATAATCCTCTGGGGGGCGGGCCTGGGCGGCGGTTGGTTCGGGCGCGCGGGTCAAAATCACGTACTCACCCCGGGCGCGGTATTCCACCGTGCCTTGGAACAGGGCGTTGAGCACCTGCCGCACCGTGCGGCCTTGGGCGTTGAGGTTGGTCGGCCGGGCTACGTTGATCTGTTGGGGGTTGTAAGCAAACGTGAAACCCGCCTGCTGGGCCACCCGGTCTAACACCTCGCTCACGGGGAGGTTGTCCGCCCGCAGGGTAACCGTGCGTTCCAGGGGCGGGGCCTGGGCTTGGGCGGCACTCACGGCCAGGCTCAGGTAAGCTAGTAGAAGAAGTAGAATTTGTTTCATAATTGACGATGGCCGCAAAATTACGGCCTAGGGCCACTTACCCTAACTTAGGGGCGAATTATTACCCTTTGTTAATGAATTGACCAACCCTGTAGAGGCTACAACTAATTTTATCTATCTGAATTTTAAGCATCTACGACTAAATACTTCAAATTAACGCTGCCTCAAATGCCCGCTGGCAGTTAGGATCGGCCTGGTTTACCCCGCACACGCTAATCCGGGCAAACTAGGCCCGTGGCTGCCCCCACTAAAACCGTGGTTGCGATTGCCCGCGCGGCAAAACCCCGGTAATGACCGGTTTTGGCCACAACATTTAAGGTAAAATGGCGTTCCTAAGTTGCTTGCTATTGGCACTCATTCCAAAACCAAATTAGGGTTGGGTGTTGCCAATGTCTTAAATGATCGATAAACAAGTAGAACAATCATTTAGTCATGCAATCATTACGTCATTTTAGGGTAAATTTATGAACAAGTTAGTTTGCGTTTTTTTCCTATTTTTCCTCCTGGTTCAACCCATTTGGGCTGCTCCCGTCAGTCTTGGGGTAGATCCGCCGCCCGGGGCGCGCGCCTCGGGCGTGGGCCTCAAGCCCCGCCGCCCCGAACTGGGCCTGGGCTTGCGGGTGGGCGACCCCACCGGGCTTACCGTGAAAAAGTATTTTGGGGATAACGCCCTGGAAATCAATCTGGGGCGCAGCTACGTTTGGGGCTGGCGCGGGTACTACAACGGCCGCTACGATGACGACTGGGACTTCCGGGGCCGCTTGCCGCTGAGCTTGCAGGTGCATTATTTGTGGCATAACCGGCTGCGGGGCACGCCTGAGCTAAGTTGGTACTGGGGCTTGGGTGCCCAACTGCGCCACCATAGTTACGCGGTGGTGTACAAAAACCGGGGGCGCCGCTACGAAGAGCGCTACGCCGACTACGACCTGGGCCTCGACTTTGTGCTGGGCCTCGAATACACCTTCAGCAGCGACCCGTTGAGCATTTTTGCCGACGTTACCCCGTTTGTGGAGGTGGTTGACCGTCCGTTTTACCTGTGGTTACAGGCCGGGGCCGGGGTGAGGTATAATTTTTAGCCATCATTTTTGGTCACACCCTGGCCAGTCGCACTTTCTCGCCCAAAAGTATTTCTCGCAAAGCCGCAGAGACGCGAAGGTGGTTCTGGGCTTTTGGCCGCGCTATGCTAGAGGGTTAATGTTCCATTCAAAAAGAGAGATTAGCCCTGCCCAAGGACGATCAGCACAAGTGCGTTTGGGGGCGAGCCTGGGGGTTGGAAGGCAATTTTGCAACGAGTACTGGCAATTTGCAAGAGGTCTAATGATTGATGTCAAGCAGAACAATCATGCAATCATTTAATCATGCAGTCATTCATTAAGCGTATTGCTTTTGCGCCAGCACGGTTACCTGGTACTCGGTTTTTTGTTGGAGGCTGTTGGTGGTGATCACCCCGCGCAGGGGGCTGCAATCGGCGTAGTCCACCCCGTGGGCCACCTTCACATGGTTATGGTCGGCTAGCAGGTGGTTAGTGGGGTCGAAGCCCAGCCAGCCGTAGCCGGGCACCCAGGCCTCCACCCAAGCGTGCATTACCGAGTCGCCGGTGAGGTGCTCGCCTTGGTTGAGGTAACCCGATACGTAGCGGGCCGGAATGCCCTGGTGCCGGGCCATGGTGATAAAAAAATGGGCAAAATCTTGGCATACGCCCTCGCGCAGATCCATCACTTCGGTGGCGGTGGTATGCACGTCGGTGGCGTTGGGGGTAAACTTTAAAAAACCATAGGTAAAAGCGTTGAGGGTGTGCAGGTATTCCAGTACCGTTTGTCCCGCCCCAAATTCGGGTACGAGGGGCCAGTGGTCGTCGGCCAGGCTGGTGTAGGGGGTAGGGTGCAAAAACAGATGGTGGTCAATCAAAAAATCGACCGATTGGAGCAGGGCGCGTTCGGTGGCCACGGGCAACGGGGCGGGGGCGGGGGCGGGGCCGCACTTCTTCTCCACGCTGGCCGTCATGCTTATCTCGAACACCTGAAACCCCGGGGTGGCCCGCAGCGAAGCCGCCTGAAAGCCAAACAGGTTTTGGTAAGTGAATACTTCGGCCTGGGCCGAGTTTTGGTACCGTAAATTGGTTACCTGCTGGGTAGCGTCTGAGCAGGGCACTACCAATAAATTATAGATCGCTTCTTTGACTGGTTCGTCGTAAGTATTGCGGGTGTGGTAAGCTACTTGGTATTCGATGGTCATAAAAATAGCGGCTCAGTACGAGAGGTACTTTTGCTCAAAAGAGGCAGCAATATCGTAAATTTTCTGCAAGGTGGCCTGCAAAAAGGCGGTGGGGTTTTCGGTAACATCCTCGATGGTGAGGTAGCGGTACGTATGGGCCATTTTGCCAATGGCGAAACTTACCGTGCCTTTTTGGTCGAGCTCCTCCGGTAGGGCGATTTTTTTGACCAACTCGCGGGCAATTTGCAAGTTGAAGTAAATCGACTTGGGGAACACCGGGTTGAAAATGAGGAACTCGAGCGCGTCGTTGCGGCTGGGCATGGTTTTGTAGTGGCGTTTGCTCATGTCGAACGACTCGGCGCTTTTGAGCATCGTCATCACCAGATAGCTTTCCATGGTGATGGCCAGTTTGTCTTCCACCTGGCCTATATCGGTGAGTTTGGCCTGTAAGATGCGGCATACCTGGGCGGCCCGTTCCAGGTGCATGCCCAGCGATAGCAATTGCCATACTTCGTTGCGGGGCAGGCTGTTATCGGCATAACCTTTTACCTCGGCGCAGTTCTCTTCCACCATTTGGGCAAAGTCGAACGGCCCCTCGTGCTGAATTTCGTCGCGGGAGTAGTTGTTTACTTGGTGGTAAAACTTGTTGATCTCCTCCCACAGTTCGGCCGACAGGGAGTCGCGCGCGCCTCGGGCGTTCTCGCGGGCGTTGTTCACCGAGGCCATGATCGAGCCGGGGTTAAGCTCGTCCACGGTCATAAAATGGAGCACGGCCTGGTCGGACAATGTCCCGTACTTTTGCTGATAAGTCCAGTTGGCCCCGGCCATGCGCAGGACCGACTCTTGCACAAACGCCTGCCGCTGGGCCAGCGGGGCATCTAGGCTGGACACGTACTGCACTTTTACGTAACGGGCCAGGTGTTCGGCGCGTTCCAGATAGCGGCCCAGCCAAAACAAGCTGTTGCCAATTCTTGATAGCATCATGGGTAACAAGGAGGGAGTGCTGCCCGTTTCATTGGGCCAGGTTTCCCTTTTATCTTTTTAAATAATTGATTTTTAAGAAATTAATATAGGCTAAAGCAAGGCAAGGGCCGCCGCCGGGCGGGGTTATTTGAGCACCCAGGTGTCTTTACTGCCCCCGCCTTGCGACGAGTTGACGATCAAACTACCTTTTTTGAGGGCCACCCGCGACAGCCCGCCTTTGAGCACGTACTGGCGGTCGCGGCCCATGAGGGCGTAGGTGCGCAGGTCGATGTGGCGGGGCTCCACGGAGTGGTCGTCTTCAATAAAAGTGGGGTGTACCGAAAGCGACATGATGGGCTGGGCGATGTACTTGCGCCGGTTGGCGGTGATCACCTGCTTAAACCGCTCGCGTTCCTCCTGGCTGGCGGCGTTGCCGATGAGGATGCCGTACCCGCCCGACTCGTCCACCGGTTTGATCACCAGCTTGTCCATGTTGGCCAGCACGTGGCGGTAGTCGCTCTCCAGCTCGCAGCGGTAGGTGTGTACGTTGTTCAAAATCGGCTCTTGGGCCAGGTAATATTTGATCATGGCGGGCACGTAGCAGTACACGGCTTTGTCGTCGGCGGCGCCGGTGCCGGGGGCGTTGAGCAGGGTAACGTTGCCCTCCCGGTAAGCGACCATGAGGCCGGGCACGCCCAGGGCCGAGTCGGGCCGGAAGGTGAGCGGGTCGATAAAATCGTCGTCGATGCGGCGGTAGATCACATCCACCCGCTTAGGGCCGTGGATGGTTTTCATGTACACAAAGTTTTTCTCGACAAAAAGATCGCGGCCCTCCACCAGTTGGATGCCCATGCTCAGGGCCAGGAACGAGTGCTCGTAGTAGGCCGAGTTGTACATGCCCGGCGTGAGCACCACGCAGGTGGGGTTGTCCACCCCGTCGGGCGAAACGGACTGCATGATCGAGAGCAGTTGTTGGCTGTACTCTTCCACCGAGTGCACGTTGTACTCGAGGAACAGGTTGCCCAGGGTGCGTTTCATGGTATCGCGGTTGGACACCACGTAGCTCACCCCGGAGGGGCAGCGCACGTTGTCTTCCAACACGTAATACTGGCCGTCTTTGTGTTTGATCAGGTCGGTGCCGGCCACGTGGTTGTACACCCCGCCCGCCGGGTTGAGGCCGATCATGGCCTTGCAATAATTTTTAGAACTGAAAATCAGCTCGGCGGGCACCACTTTGTCGCGCAAGATTTTGCGGTCGTGGTAAATATCTTGGATAAACAGGTTGATGGCCAGGTTGCGCTGGATGATGCCCCGCTCGAGCATCTCCCACTCGTGCGGGGGGATGATGCGCGGCACCAGGTCGAAGGGGAAAATCCGCTCCACGCCCTTGGCCGTGTTAGAATAAACGGCAAAGGTGATGCCCTGGTTGAAAAAGGTGAGCTTAGCGTGCTCGTTTAGCTCCAGCACGTCGCGGGCGGAGTATTGGCTCAGGTGGGCCAACACTTTTTCGTAGTAGGGGTTGGGCTGGCCGGGGGCGGAAAACACTTCGTCCAGCAGCTCGGGCGGGCAGGGGTATTGGGCAAAAATTTCGGGGTTGGTAGCGGTCTCGGCCATGCAAGCAAGGGGAACGGTGGTGAATTAGGTAGTATGACAAACATAC
>JALONO010000244.1 GCA_025454895.1 Bernardetiaceae bacterium | reverse complement strand
CACCACCGCGTTCACCGAGCGCACCTGCTCGTTGCCGGGCAGGGCCAGCACGTAGCCCATCAGCGCATCGGCCACCCGGGGCGCGCTCAGTGTGTTGGTCAGGGCAATGGGCGTTTCCAAATTGCCCAGTTCGGCCACCTGGGTAGTACCGATGGCCTTGCCAAACCCGTTGCCCACGAACAGCGCCGCCGGTACCTTTTGCTGGAACACATTGCCCCCGTGCGGCACCACCACCGTTACGCCCGTGCGCACCGAGTCGCCTGCCAGCAGGGTGGCGTGGCCCACTGTTACGCCAGTCACGTCGGTAATGGCGTTCCACTTACCAGGGGTCAAAATGCCCGTGGCCAGGCCGATTTCCCGCGCGCGGGGGCGGGGCGTTTGCGCGTGCGTCATCCCAAAAACCAAAAAAACCAGACCGGCCGCCAAAACCAGCCGAAAAGGGTGGACAAAAATTTTCATCTGACAAAGATATGGCCAGGCGGTGGGCCGTTGGCCAAAGGTTAATTATTGAGCTTTAGCCGCTCCTTCACCTGGGAAAAAGCGTGGTAAATGCCAAGTAACTTACCCTGCCCGTCCAATACCAAATAAGTGGGGTAAATGCCAATGCCTAATTGATTGATCAATCCGCTCCGTTTCGCTTGGCGGTAGTTGGGCCAGTTGTACTGGTGTTTTTCCAGGTAGGCTAGCCATTTTTCAGGATTGTCATAATCAGTCGAGATGCCGATTACTTCCACTTGATTTTGCGTTAACAATTCATGGTTTTTTTTGACCTCGCGGTGGTCGGCCACACAAGGCGCACACGCCAGGAACCAGTAGTCCAGCACGTAATACTTGGCCCCGGTCAGGGCCAGCTTAACCATTTGCTGCTTACGGTCAAAAAAAGTGTATTGAGCTAGATTGAGCGAAGTGGGGCCAGCCGCAGCCATTTCTAACTGTTTAGCCAACCCGGGATAGAGCAAAAACCACTTGAACTTGTCGCCCTGGGCATCAAAAAAAGGTTTGAAACCAAGCAACCGCACCCGGTTATTTTGGTTGTAGGTTACAAAACTTTGGGCTACCGCCAACGAAAAGGGATTTCTGTCCTGTTCAATAAAAGTGCTTAACAAGTAATTGTTGAACATGAGGGTATCCTTGGCAAATTGCTGGCTCTCGCTCTGGAACTTCTTGACAAAGTAATACATCGGCGAGTTGAGCACGGTATCGATCACCAACTCGCGCTCGGTGAGGTGGGCCCGGATCTGGATGTGCCCCGAGTCGAGCCAGATCTGCTGCCGGAGCATCTCGCCATTGACGTGATAGCGAAAATTGTAACAGTCCACGTTGGTTTTGGCAAACTCGAACCGCAACGTGTCCCGGTAGTCCACCGAGTGGACAACTTGTTGGCTCAGGTCAAAGGCATCGACCTTGCCCACGGGGTGCGCCCCCGGTTGGACAATGAGCTCGATGGTGGTTTGAGCAAACAGTTGACCTGCCCAAACCTGGGCGATCAACAAAACGCAAAAGCAGTGTTTCATAACGAGTGGGTGAATGACCAGCAAATTAATTCAATTCATTAAATTAGTATTCCGCTAAAAAATACTTGCCATTTAACCATCTTCCACCCAACCTCTCCCCCGTTTTGTGCGTCATTTGTTCACTATTGCTGCTTTTTTGCTTACCTAGCACCTTTACTTGAACATTTTATGAAGAAAAGCCTCCTTTTGGTCGGGCTAGTCTTGGCCCTGGCCACCCGGTCGGTTGCCCAAACCCAAGTGGCGTTATTCAAAAACGGCACTTCTTTTTATTCTAAAAACCTCACCCTGGAGGCCAAGCAGGGGTTTGCCCAACTGCCGCAAGTGCCCCGGGCCACCTTTGGCACGTTTTGGGTGGGGGCCGAGGGCAACGCGGTGCGCCGCCTGGCCACCGAAAAGGTAGCCCGCGTGCAAAAGCGGGCCGCCACGGGCCTGGCCGACCTGCTGCCAAATTTGCTAGGCCAAAAGGTGAGCCTGGTGGTGGCCCTGGGCGAAGATACCCAAACCTTGGAGGGCACGCTGCTGGCGGGCAATGCGGCCTTGTTGTCGTTGCGCACGGCCCAGGGGGTGGTGAGCCTGCCCCTGGGCCAGGTGCTGATGTGTACCAGTGCCGAGGCCCCCAACTACCAGCACACCACCACCGACAGTGCCCACGTGCTCCGCATCGATTTTGCCAACCCGGCCGCTAGCCAGCCGGTTTCGTTGGCTTACTTGCAAAACGGCCTCAGTTGGGTGCCCACCTACCGCCTAGACCTCACCGATCCCCAAACCGCCTCGGTGGCCCTGTTTGCCGAAGTGCTCAACGATGCGGAAGGCCTGGAAAACGCCCAACTGAACTTTGTGGTGGGCGTTCCCAATTTCGCTTACAGTTACTTGGCCTCGCCCCTGGCCCAAGGGAATACCGTGGAGATGTTCATTAACCAACTCAACCGCAACAGCAATAATTATTACAGTGGCCGGATGGGCCGGGCCGACATTACCCGCCAGTCGATGGCCAACCTGGCCGCCGACCTAGACGACGGGGACGCGACCACCACCGTGGCGGGCGAAACCGAGGACCTCTATTTTTACCCGGCCCAAAAAGCCAGCTTGCCCAAGGGCGGGCGAGCGTTTTTCCCCATTTTGACCGCCAAAAGCCCCTACGAGCACGTGTACGAGGTAAGCTTGCCCGCCGCCAACGAAAGCTCGCCCCGGGCCGACCAAGCCGAACCGCTGCCCGTTTGGCACTCCATCAGCCTGCAAAATACCAGTAGCCAACCCTGGACCACCGGGGCGGCCTTCCTCAGCCGCCAACAAAACGGCCACAGTTTGCCCCTGGGGCAAGACAAACTCACCTACACCCCGCCGGGGGCCAAGGTGAAGGTGCGCCTCACCACCTCGCCCAATGTGGTGGTAAAAACCGAAGAAACCGAAACCACACGCAAGGAAGCAGGCAAGCTGCGCGATGGCTATTTTTACGACCTGGTAACGGTAGAAGCCAAAATCCAGCTCCGCAGCTACAAAAGCGAGCCGATTAAACTGGTGATGGATCGCTACGTGGAGGGCGAGCCCCTGCGCAGCGACTTGGCCTGGAAAACCGACAAACTGGTGAGCCGCCAAACCGGGTACAGCTTGCCGCACCGCCTCGGTTGGGAAACCGAGCTGAAGCCCGGCGAAGCCCGCACGGTAACGTACAGCTACCAAATGTACGTGCGCCGCTAGCCCCGGATCGTTGCGCAATTGCCCCCGATGGCCGTTATTTGTTGCCTGGACAATCGCGGCCATTGCTCGCCTTTATGACGTATCTCCTCTTTTCCCTCGGTTTTGTGATTTTGATTTTTGGGGCCAACTGGCTGGTAAGCGGGGCCTCTTCGCTGGCCAAACGGCTCAACGTGTCGGACCTGGTGATCGGCCTCACCATCGTGGCGTTTGGCACCTCCACCCCCGAACTGGTGGTGAGCCTCCGGGCCAGTTTCAGCGGTAGCACCGACATTGCCGTGGGCAACGTGGTGGGCAGTAACATCTTTAACTATCTATTTATCTTGGGGTTAGCGGCGGTGCTCTATCCGGTAAACGCCCAAAAAAACACCGTTTGGAAAGAAATTCCCCTGGCTTTGCTGGCCGCCATTGTGCTCGCCTTCATCGTCAACGACGGTTTTTTGAGCGGCGGCCAGGCCCGCTCCGAGGTATCCCGGGGCGACGGGTTGGTGCTGCTCTGTTTCTTCGGGATTTTTATGTATTACATCATCGACATGGCCCGCAACGACCCCTCCCCCTCCGAAGAAGTGGCCGTGATGCCCGTTTGGAAATCGCTGCTGTTTTTGGGGCTGGGCCTGGCCGGCCTGGTGGTGGGCGGCGGCTGGATTGTGGACGGGGCCATTGCCCTGGCCCGGCTAGTGGGCATGAGCGAGGCCGTGATCGGCCTCACCATCGTAGCGGCGGGCACCTCCCTGCCCGAACTGGCCACCTCGGCCGTGGCGGCTTATAAAAAGAACTCAGACATTGCCATGGGCAACGTGGTGGGCAGCAACATTTTCAACAGCTTTTTTATCCTGGGCACCAGTGCGGCCATTACGCCCCTACCCTTCCGCGAGAGCATGAACCTCGATGTGCTCACTAACGTGGTGGTAAGTGCGATGGTGTTTATTTTCTTGTTTGTGGGCAGAGGTCGAAGAATTGACCGCTGGGAAGGCAGCCTTTTTATCCTGGTGTACGTAATCTATGTGGCGTACCTCATCTATCACCAATAAACGGTAAAATTTATTGGCGTGGATGAAATTTTTTGATCAAACATTTCATCGTCAATTAATTAGTTAATTTAAAAACTTGCGGTGGCACAAATAGCCGCTGGGCCAATGCCTGGTGGGGAGGATGGTATTCTTGACTCATGAATAATCAAATTACTATTATTAATTGGTTATCAATAATTTATCTAAAATAGATCATTTCTGTTTCATTCAGATAAAAAGAACCGGGGTGGCAAACTTGTTCGGGCTTAAACAGCGTTTTTAGCAGGAGGCCCGGCTCTTACAACTTGTTGAGTTGATGTTCAAACGATCTTCCCCTATTCCACTGACCATTTATGAAATCAATTCGTCTCGTCCTGTTGCTGTTAGGGGGTAGTTGGGGCTTTAGTCTGGCCACCCAGGCCAGCCCTGGCCCCCAGGTGGACCCGCAAATGCCCCAATTTGAGTTTGTGGAAAACAAACGCCAGTGGGCCGACGATGTGCGCTACCGGGCCGATATCCCCAACGGGTTTTTGCTACTCAAACCCAATAGCCTTTTTTATGTGTTTTATGACCGGGAAAAACTCAACCGGCTCAAACACGGGCAGTTAGGCAGCCAGCAAGCCTTTTTTCGGGTTCAAGAAGACCCTAACCGCCTGCGCGCCCACGGGGTAGAAGTCGCGTTTTTGGGGGCCAACCCCGCCCCGGTTACCCAGGCCAGCGGCCAAACCGAGGCCGTGCGCAACTACTTTACCGGCCAAGACGCCAGCCGCTGGGCCAGCGATGTGCACGGATACACCGAGGTAAACTATGAGCAACTCTACCCCGGCATTCACCTGCGGTTGTTTAGCAAGGATGCCGCCCTCAAATACGAATACGAAGTGGCCCCCGGCAGCAACCCGGCCCTCATTAGGGCGCAGTACCGGGGGGCGGCGGGCCTGCGCCTGCAAAACGGCGACCTGGTGGTGGAAACCACCTTGACCGACTTTAGCGAGTACCGCCCCTATTCTTACCAACGCATCAACGGTCGCCAGGTGGAGGTGCCATCGCGCTTTCGGTTAGACGGCGACGTGCTCAGCTACGAGTTCCCCCAAGGCTACGACCCCCGCTACCCGCTGGTAATCGACCCCCGACTCATCTTTTCCACTTATTCCGGCTCGGTGGCAGACAACTGGGGCAACACCGCCACCTTTGATGCCGAGGGTAATTTGTACAGCGGCGGCACCGCATTTGCCACCAACTTCCCGGTAACGGCCGGGGCGTTTGATGTCAGTTTCGGCAACGCCGACTACCAAAACCTCACCGATGTAGTGGTAATGAAGTTTAGCCCTGACGGCCGGCGGCTGCTCTACGCCACCTTCCTCGGCGGAGGCGATTCGGAAACCCCCCACAGCATGATCGTGAACAACGCGGGCGACCTAGTGGTGTACGGCTCCACCTCGTCGCGCAACTTCCCGGTTTCACAGGGGGCTTTTCAAACCGCGTTTGGGGGGGGCACTTCACGCATTTATAATCCAGGAGCTGGCCTACCGGGGGCCATCGGCGGGGTTTCTTACTTTAATGGCAGCGATATTTTCGTGAGCACGCTCTCGGCTACCGGCAACCGCCTGGTGGCTTCTACCTACGTGGGCGGCAACGGCAACGACGGCATTGCCCATACAGGCGACAACGTAGTGCGCAATTACGGCGACGAACTGCG
>JALONO010000243.1 GCA_025454895.1 Bernardetiaceae bacterium | reverse complement strand
ACGGATAATCAAAAGAGTTTTTGCATATTGAAAATCAGATAGTTGACTTAAATTGGCTTCTTGTCCGCCACCTCCATGCGCCTCGAAATTGTATTCCCTCCCCGACGGGCAGGGGCGATCCGTTCTGTTTTCCGTCCGGTTGGCCAAAGGGAAAGTCCCCTCTCCGAGAGGACGACCAAAACGGGAGTTTTGGGGCGAGCCAGTGCGCTTGCAGGGGTGTGTCGGCGGCCGGAGCGACCACATTTGAGGTGTTGGATGGCTTTTTGAAGCGGCTTCCAGCCAATCGGTTTGTTCTTTTTCGGGCAAATTCAAGGCTTTAGGAAGAACGGATCAACCCCCCCGTCGGGGAGGGGCTTCCTCCGAATTCAGCTAAGATGCTCATTGTCAACACACAAAACTCTATTTAATCAGGCACTCGTTGAGTCATTTTAATACTAGCCCCGCTACGCCTTCTCCTTAATGGCCAATTGGCCGCATGCGGCATCGATGTCTTTGCCCCGGCTGCGGCGCACGTTTACCACCACCCCGCGCTGTTGCAGGTAAGCGGCAAATTTGTCGAGGGTTTGGGGGTCGGTGTTGCTGTAATTGGCCTCGGCAATGGGGTTGTACTCGATAATGTTCACCTTGGCGGGCAAGTGGCGGGTAAAGCGGTACAGCTCTTCGGCATCTTGCGGGGTATCGTTAAAGCGGTAGAACAAAATGTACTCGTAGGTGATCTCGCCCTTGGTTTTGGCGTAAAAATACTTGAGCGCGTCGCGCAGGTTCAGCAGCGTGTTGCTTTCGTTGATGGGCATAATCTGGTTGCGCTTTTCGTCGTTGGCGGCGTGGAGCGACAGGGCCAGGTTGAACTTCACCCCGTCGTCGCCCAGTTTTTTGATCATTTTGGCAATGCCCGCCGTGCTCACCGTGAGCCGCTTGGCCGACCAGCCCAGGCCCTGCGGCGAGGTAATGAGCCGCGCCGACTCCAGCACATTGGCGTAGTTGAGCAGCGGCTCGCCCATGCCCATGTACACGATGTTGCTCAGCGGCTGGCCAAACTCCTCGCGCGCGATGCGGTCCACGATCACGGCCTGGTCGTAAATTTCGGCGGGGTCCAGGTTGCGCGCCCGGTCCATGTAGCCCGTGGCGCAGAACTTGCACGTGAGCGAGCAACCCACCTGCGACGACACGCAGGCCGTCATCCGGGTATCGGTGGGGATGAGCACGCTCTCCACCAAGTGGCCATCGTGCAGGCGTAGGCCCAGTTTCACGGTGCCGTCGGTGCTTTTTTGCCGCTGGGCCACTGCTACGGGCCTAAACTCGAAGTGCTGGGCCAATAGTTGCCGGGTGGCCGGGCCAAGGTTGTTCATCTGCCCAAAATCGGTAACCGACTTTTTCCACACCCAGTCCATGACTTGCTGGGCCCGGAAACCCGGCTCGCCGTTTTTGACGAAAAACTGCTTCAACTGGTCGGGCGACATTTGGCGAATGTCGCCGGGGCGGGCGGGCGGGTTGGCTAACATCCCACAAAATTGCCCCAAACGGGCCTAAATGGCAAATAAACTGCGACTAAACTACCATTAAGCCATTGATTATCAGAGTTAAGCCGAAACCGCCTCGGCCTGCCGCTTACTGCCCAGCAGCAAGCCCAAAAAGGTAATTGCCCCGTTTACCAGTAGCAACTCGAACCCAAATTTGTAGCCGCCCAGCAGGGCCTCCGAGTTGGCGTTGAGGGCGTAGCAGATCAGCGGCGAGGCCACGCACACTACGGGCGTGAGGTGGTCGCGCACCTTTAGCTTGGTGAAAAGCCCAAAAAAGAACAGCCCCAGCAGCGGGCCGTAGGTGTAACCGGCCACTTTGAACACCGCCGTGATCACGGCCGAGTCGTTGATGAGGTGGAAAACCAGGATCACCAAGTACAACAAGCCCGAAAAGCCCAGGTGCACCCAAAATTTAAGGCGGGCCCGTTCGGCCTCGGGCCGGTGTTTAAAGTCCAGAAAGTCGATGCAAAACGAAGTGGTGAGCGAGGCCAGGGCCGAGTCGGCACTGGCGTACGACGAGGCCGTGATGCCCAACAAAAAGAACACCGCCACCAACAGGCCCAAATGCTTGAGGGCCAGCAGCGGGTACAAATCGTCGGTTTTGGCGGGCAGGGCAATGCCCTGGCTGTTCGCGTACAGGTACAGCAGCGCGCCCAGGGTCAAAAACAGCAAGTTCACCACCACCAGCACCACGCAAAACGAGAACATGTTTTTTTGCGCCTCGCCCAGGTTGCGGCAGCTTAGGTTTTTCTGCATCAGGTCTTGGTCCATGCCCGTCATGGTGATGGCGATAAACGCCCCGGCCAAAAACTGCTTGGCAAAATGGCGGCTGTCGTTCCAATCGTCGAAATAAAACATTTGCGAATACTCGCTGGCCTGCACCGCCTGCACCAACTGGCCCGGGCTGAGGCCCAAGGCTTGGCCCACCAGCACCACGCTGATAATGACCGCGCTCACGAGGAAAAACGTTTGCAGCGTATCGGTAAAAATAATGGTTTTTAGCCCGCCCTTGAACGTGTAAATCCAAATTAACCCAATGGTAATGAGCACGTTTACGTAAAAAGGCACATTCCAGGCATTGAAAATGCCCAGTTGCAGCACCCGCGCGGCCAAATACAACCGAACCGCCGAGCCAATGGTGCGCGACAGCAAAAAGAAGAACGCCCCGGTTTTGTAGCTCCAAAACCCAAAGCGGGTTTCCAAATACCCGTAAATCGACACCAGGTTGAGCCGGTAATACAGCGGCATGAGCACCAGGGCAATAAACGCATAGCCGGGCAAGTAGCCCAGCACCATCTGGAAATAGCCAAACCCCTGGTCTTTTACCGCCCCCGGCACCGAAATAAACGTAACGCCCGACAGCGACGTGCCGATCATGCCAAAGGCCACCAAGTACCACGGGGCCGACTTATCGGCGGTGAAAAAAGTCTCGGTAGTGGCCCCGCGCGAGGTGTACCAAGCCACCGCGATCAACATCGCAAAGTAAACGACCAAAATACCAACCACCAGTTCGGGTGCCATACGCTACAAAGGGAAAGTGTTGCACAATGATAGGGGGTTTTCCCCCTACCCACAAACCGGGCGGTGGTTCCTGGTTTTGCGCACTTAGGTTTTTGATTAGACTTCTTGCAAAATACCCGAACTCGGGCCAGCAGGGTGTCCCAGCCCACAGGTTCGCCCTAAAACCCTCGTTTTGGTCGTCCACCGGGCAGGGGCGATCCCGTCTATTTTTGGCGGCTCAGAATAGGCCATTTATAACAAGCCTGGCACGGTCAAAAGCCCAAAACAAGCTTTGCGTCTTAGCGAGAAATATTTTTGAACGGATCAGCCCGGCCCGCTTTTCCGGTTTTCCCGGCCCATCACGGCCAAAAAATCCGTTTCTTTGCCCGCCACCAACCCTGTGTTGCCATGTGCGGGATCGCCGGTATTTATGCCTTTAACGAGATCGGCCGGTGGGCCATGCCCCAGCTCCGGGCCGCCACCGATGCCCTGGCCCACCGGGGGCCTGACGCCGCCCGCCTCTGGGACGAGGGCCGCTGCGGCCTGGGCCACCGGCGGCTATCCATCATCGACCTGTCGGCGGCCGGCCACCAACCCATGACCGACCCCACCGGCCGCTACACGCTGGTGTTCAACGGCGAAATTTACAACTACCGCGAGCTGCGCAGCCAGTGGCTGGCCGAGGTGCCCTTCCAGTCGGCCAGCGATACCGAGGTGCTGCTGCAACTATGGGCGCGGTTTGGCCCGGCCTGCCTGGAAAAACTCCACGGTTTTTTCGCCTTTGCCGTGTACGACCGCGACGAGGACAGCCTGTTCATCGCCCGCGACCGGCTGGGCATTAAACCGCTGGTGTATTATGCCGACGAGGACAAGTTCCTTTTTGCCTCCGAGATCAACGCCCTGCTCGAGTTTGGCCTGCCCCGGCAGGTGGACTGGGCGGCCGCGCGGATGTATTTCCAACTCCATTACGTGCCCGCGCCGCACAGTATGCTGCGCGGGGTGGGCAAGCTGCTACCCGGCCACTGGCTGCGGGTGCAGGGCCGCCAACTTACCACCCAGGCCTGGTACACGGTGCCGCTGGCCCCGCCCCGCCCCGGCCAAGGGCTGAGCTACCAGGCCGCCCAAACCGAGTTGGTGCGGCTCATGGAGCAGTCGGTAACCGAGCGGCTGGTGGCCGACGTGCCCCTGGGCACCTTCCTCAGCGGGGGCATCGACTCATCGGTGATCACGGGCCTGGCCCGCCGCCACGTGCCGGACCTGCACACGTTTTCCATCGGCTACACCGACGAGCCGTTTTTCGACGAAACCCGCTACGCCAACCTGGTGGCCAAAAAGTTTGGCACCCGCCACACCGTGTTCAGCCTCAGCAACCATGACCTGTACCAAGCCGTAGGCCCCCTGCTCGACGGCCTGGGCGAACCGTTTGCCGACTCGTCGTGCCTGCCCGTGTACATCCTGAGCCAGCGCACCCGGGGGCACGTAACGGTAGCCCTCTCCGGCGACGGGGCCGACGAGCTGTTTGCCGGTTACAATAAATACCTGGGCGAGTACCGCGCCCGGCAAGGCGGCCTGCTCAATGCCCTGGTCAAAGCGGGCCTGCCGTTGTGGGAGGCTCTGCCCCGCTCGCGCAACTCGGCCCTGGGCAACCGGGTGCGCCAATTGTACCGCCTGGCCCAAAGCCTGGGCAAAACCCCGCCGGAGCGGTACTGGTTCCTCAGCAGCTTTATGGCCGAAGCCGCCCTGGAGCAACTGTTTGCCCCCGGCCTGGCCCTGGACTCCGGCCTGCTGCCCTCCGAAGCTGAGAGCGAGTACCTGCCCGACCTGCTCAAGCAACTGCTGGCCCAGCCCTACGCCCACCGCCGGGCTGCAGTGCTGCGCCCCCTCCAAACTACTGATTTCAACGAGTTTTTGCTGGCCGACGTGCAAACGTTGCTACCCAACGATATGCTGACCAAGGTGGACCTGATGAGCATGGCCCACGCCTTGGAGGTGCGCGTGCCCTTTTTGGACCACCGGGTGGTCAACTTCGCCTTCTCGTTACCGGCCGAGTATAAAATTACCGGGCAGATGAAAAAACGGCTGGTGCAAGACGCTTTCCGCGGCCTGCTGCCCGCCGAGCTTTACCGGCGGCCTAAGCACGGGTTCGATGTGCCGCTGGCCAAGGGCTTCCAAACCGAACTACGCGGGTGGTTGGAGGCCGCCTTTGACCCGGCGTTCATCGCTAGCCAGGGCGTTTTTAACCCCAGCTACCTGCAAAACCTTAAAAAAACCGTGCTGGCGCGCGGCAGCTACGACCAAAACCACGTGTGGGCCATCATCGTGTTCCAGCATTGGTGGAAACGGCTGGGTTTGAGCCGTTAGCCACGCGCGCCTCACGCCCGCCCACGGGCATTCCAGCAATTGCCGCAAGCAACCGGGTTTGGGGTTTTTTAAAATAGGGCAAATCATCTCCGGCTTTTTAGCTTCCACATACAATAAAAGGAAGAACGTGGGCGTAGTAAAGGCATCCGCACCTTGTTTTGATGATCAACGGGATTAGTTCGCCCTATTTTATAGCCTATCCACCAGTTTTTCAATGCGTTTTGCCGCCTGCATCCCAATTCAACCCGCCAGATTGCGAGCATGTCTCCTCGTTTGCTTTTGCTGCCTCACTTCTGCATTGCGCGCCCAAGACCCCTGCATGCAAATGGGCATGAACCTGGGCGGGCTGGCCTACTACGCCAACGACCATCCGTTCAAAGACGCATGTGCCCAAGGATGCCGATGGGTACCCGCTCGAGTTGCCTTATACCGTGCCGGGCAGCGGCCCGGTGGTGATGGAGGCCCCGCTGTTGCTGCACAACGATGGCAACTTTGCCCGTGGCACCTACACGCTCTACTGGGAGGGTGTGGGCACCATCGACTTCTGGGGGGCCAGCATAGTGCCAGGCAGCTACGTGCAGGGGGCCAACGGCGGATCGGCCAGGGTCACGGTGGGGCCCGGGTCGCCGGGGATGTTCCTCCGGCTCCTCACTTCTCGGCGGGGCAACCACGTGCGAAATGTACGGTTTGTCCGCCCAGGGTTTGAGGGCGATTATCTGGCCCAGCCGTTCAACCCGGAGTTTTTGGCGCGGGTGCGCCCGTTTTACGCCATCCGCTACATGCCCTGGATGAACGCCAATACCAACACCAATGCCACTTGGGAGGGGCGCACCACCCCGCGCAGCCAGACCCAAGCCCGGGGGGCGGGGGCATCTTACGAATACATTGTCCAACTGTCGAACCTGACCAATACCCGCCCGTGGATCAACGTGGGGTTTGCCACCGACGACAACCACGTGCGGCGCATGGCCCAACTTTTTTATGATAGCCTCAACCCCGAGCTGGAAATCTATGTCGAGTATGCCAACGAAGCCTGGAACTTTGCCCCTGGCTTCCAGACGTTTGGTTATTTGAACGCCAAATACCCTGGCCAGTTTACGCGGGGCTACGCGCTGGAGGCTTCGCGCATCTGGCGGATTTTTCGGGAGGCATTTGGGGCCGACAGCCTGCGGGTGAAGCGGGTGCTTGCCGGGCAGCACGCCAACCCCGACATTGTGAACCAGATTATCGGCCACCTGCCCGACGGCCC
>JALONO010000242.1 GCA_025454895.1 Bernardetiaceae bacterium | reverse complement strand
GTTTTGGCGTTGCTGCCCGTGATGCCTACCACCGGGAACGCCCACCCGGCCCGGCGTTCGGCGGCCAGGGCTTGCAGGGCAGCGGTGGTATCGGGCGCGAGGTAGAAATGAGCCTCGGCTAGCTCCGGGGCGGGGAGGTACGCCGCTTCTACCACAAAATGGCGCAGCCCGCGCTGGTAAAGTTCCGGTACGTAGGCGTGCCCGTGCTGTTGCGGGCCGCGCAAGGCAAAAAACACCGTGCGGGCCGGGTCGGTGGCCAGGCTACGGCTGTCGGTGAGCAAGGCAAAATCGGCCCAGGCGCGCGCGCAGGGGACCGGCTGGAACAATTGGACGGGCATTGGGCAAATTTGAGCCGCCCCGGCGGGATTGCCAAACGGAGACTGGGTTCTCTCTCACGCAACCCGCCAAGAGTCTCAAACCCTTGGCGGGTTTATAAACAGGCTAAAAATTAAACCAACCTCTAATAATCCCATGCCGTGGCAACAAGTCCCGCCTGTAGGTCTGGGTGGCAAAATCGGTTACCTCAATGGTGGTAAACTGGGTTGTATTGGCCAGGTTCTTGATGCTCAGCCCTAGCCCCCACTTGGTCTTGGGGGGCCGGTATTCAGCCATAAGGTCATAAAACGCGAAGCGTTGGCCCGGCTGGGCCAGGTTGGGCGCGGTTACATCGGCCACCACCCACACCAGCAGCGGGCGCACAGGCCGGAAAATGACCTTGGCCACATTGGCCAGGGCTGCGTTCCGGAAAGTAGCCTGTCCCCCAACCGCACTGGCTACTGACCAGCGGTACACCAGATCGGTCTCGAGATTCAATTTCCCTTTAAAAGCCGTTTTTAGGAAAAACTGAGTGTTGTAAGCCGCAAACTGGTTGTTGCGCAGGGCCGAGGCGTTTAGATAATTGTAATAGTTAGACCAGTTAGCTGCAAAGCGTAGGCGCACCGTAAACGCGGCAGCCACGAGTTTTTCGGCCATTGCCGCCAAGCCGTAGGTGCGAGTGGGCAGCGGCAAATAAGCAAATTCGGTAATTGTGAACCGAGAGGAAACTAGGTTGCTTGCTATAAAATCTCCGCTGGCATGAGTGTAGTTAAAGGTAACGTTAGCCTGGAAGTTGGCATACAAGTCGGCGTAATTGATCCCTGCCGACTGCTTGAACAGCCGTTGTAAACGGAGCTCAGGCTGGTTACGGCTGATGCCCCGGGCCGACAAATATACCTGGTTGGGGTAGAGGTGCCCAGTGCCAAAGGGCTGCTCCAGGTATTCGGCCTGGGCAGTGAGTGAGAGGTGCTTGCCCAGTTTATACTTCAATTGGGCCTTAGGCTGCAGCACCAGATCGACCCGCGTAAGTCTAGCCTGGCCAGTATCGAGCCGCTGGCCGAGGTACTGGGGCTTGAATTGGAGGCCAATTTGCAGCCGCCGGGCCTTGTACTGAAAATCGGCCAGGTAATAGACCGACTGCTGGCGCACCCTAGCTTGGTTAGTTGGCGCATTTGGTGGGAGGCTGGGGCCGCCTTCCATTTGAGTGAGCTGGGTGGCGATAGGGGCCAGGTCTAGGCTGGCCCCCACGGTGTGGGCCAGGCTCAATTTCTGGTCGCGCACATACAGGTAGCGCCCGCTCAGGCCCAAGTTGCTCCGCTGGCTAGTGGCGGTTTGGGCAAAAGTGGTTGCTCCCTCGCTAGGCGGAGTTGGTGCGGTCAAGTCCAACTGCTGTTCCAGGCGGCCCTGGGCAAAGTTGGCATTAAGCTGGCCTACCGAGCGCGGGCCCAATTTTTTGGTGGCTTGCAAGGTGTGGGCCATATAGCGGTTGGCCGACCGTTGGGCTAGTTGATAGGCGGTTTGGTCATTGATCACCACTTCGGAGCGGATGTTGATCTGTTCGACGAGCGTTGCTAGGCGGTACTCGATGTAAAGATTGCGCTTGGGATCGTGGTACTTGGCCTCGCCGTCGAGTTGGTAGTTGCGGGGCCGCTTTTGCAGTTGCTGCCCATCGGAAGTGGCAAATTCAGCCCCACCGATCAGGTTGGCCACGTCCAGCCGCTGGTTGGCTCGGATCAGATCGTCCACAAAACTAACACTGACCCGAGTGGTCAGGTATTTGGCTGGTTTGGTCAAAAAGTTATAGCTGGACATCATTTGGCGGTTAATGTTGGCCCGGCCCTCGTCCAGCGAACCCGCCAAACTCACCTCTGGAACTAGCCGAATCGGGTAATAGCCCACCGGGCCGTCGGCCAATTGAGACTGGTTAAGGGCAAAGTAATCGAACGTGCTATAGTTGGTGCCGATGTTGTTATGGGCGGCCATGCCAAACGACTTGTACTTGGCCGACACTCCTAGCAAGGTGGCATTGAGGCTGCGGGCCAAATCAGAGCGAGGACTGCCAAATCCTCCCGCCCCGCCGTTCAAGTCGCCGGAGTAATCGGCAATATTTTTTTTGAGATGTAGATTGAGGGCCACTTTGCCACTTTTCTCCAAGTCTTTTAGCACCGGGTTGGACGAGTAGTTATCTATTACCTGTACGCCTTCAACAACACGGGCATTGATGTTTTTGGTGCCTATGGTATAGGCCGAGCCAAATAGGTCGTCGCCATCGAGATTGACCACCTGCACTCCCCGCCCTTGGTACTTGACCGCGCCGGTTTTTTCGTCCACCTCCAGGCCGGGCAGCTTTTTAAGGATGTCCAGCACCTTTTGTTCGCTGCCATCGGTGTAGGCGGCCAGGTCGTAGGTAAGCGTATCGTTTTTTTGGTGAAAAGGAACCTGGCTCTTCACTTCCACCTCTTTGAGCAAGCGCGTACTGTCTGGGACGAGTACAAAATTGTGCTGATAAAGCTGGTCAGTTTGGGGCTGGGTTAGGACTAGGGGAGGGCACTGGTGACCTATGGCCTTTACTTCTACCACCAACTGGCGGTAAGCCGTTTTAAGCACTAATTGATAGGCTCCATCCTTGATAAAGCCAAACTCACGAGATGGTCCCACCGAGTCTCGCACCAGCAGGCTAGCCTGCCGCACCGGCTGGCCGCCTAGGTAAACGGCCTTGCCGCTAAGAAGCTGTTTGAGTTAAATTTTTCGGACTACCCTCCTAATATTAGCTATAATTAAGTAAGCATTTGCATTTCCCACTTTTCGTTCATAATCCTTTGCGCACCGCCTGTTGTTTAAAGTCCAAGCAATCGTCCTTTCAACGATCCACCTTTTTTCGTGGATGGGGACTTTCCCTTTTTGTGCGATGGCTATTTGGGGGATTTCAACGGTAATGCCCATTTTTTCGCCCATTTCCTGGCCAAAAGTTCCCCCGAACGTGCCATCCGCATATACTTTTTCGACATTTTCCAACAAAACATTGCGCAGGGACAGTGTTTGCCAATATTTGGCAGCGGTGGTCCCGTCATGACAGTTGGCAGGGGTCACGAAGCTGTCCAAAAGGTTGCCAAGCGTACCGACAATATAAAACCGTTTGCGTCCCTTAACAAGTTTTCCACCATCTATCCCCACATCCTCGGTACAAGTTGGGCTATTTTTTACACTTTGACTATCAATAATAGCCACAGTTGGTTGGGCGTTTTTATCCATTTTGGCCCTATGGTCAACAATCAGGCAGCCATTTATCCTTTCCCAGATACCGTCCCTTGCCCACTTGCGGAAGTACCAGTAAACGGTCTGCCAGACAGGAAAGTCGGCGGGCAAATCCCGCCAAACACAACCATTTTTTGTCACATAGAAGATGGCATCCACCATGTCTTTCAAGGGCCAACGGCTTTTGCGCTGTACAATCAAAAGTTTTTCTATAACTTGCCAATGCTTGGCGGAAAGGTCTGAACTGTATTTGTTGGTTCGCATCCATTAATATAGCTACTTTCTGCCAAGTTCTTTTTAACTCAAACAGCTTCTTAGTATCCAGCGTGTAGTAACTTGGACATACCCAAACATCGTATTGCGCAGAGCAGGAATATCAAGTTACTAGTCCATCTCTCAACCGCCCACAAGGTCTGGCGATCGCTGGTAGGGTTGTGGGCTGGGCGGTGGTTAAACAAAATATTTACGGGTTTCCCAAGAACCACTCTCAACACCCTTCCACCACTAGTTTGGCCGTGAGGCGTTGGCCGTTGGCGGCTTGCCAAATTACCAGGTACACCCCGGCGGGCCACTGTGCCAAAGGCAACGCAAGCTGGCCGGGGGTGGGGCCTTGCCAGCGAAGGCGGCCCAGCAGGTCGGTTACTTGCAGCCAGCCCGGGGCGGGGGTGCGCACAGGGCTTGCGGGCTGAGCGGGATTTCAGTGGGCAGGCCGGTTACCAGCTCGCGCGGGCGCAGGTAGCGCAGCCCCCCGCCGGGGGTGCCCAGCACCAAGTCGCGGCCATAGAACGCCGGGGCACCGCCGCCCACCAGGTAGCCGAGCGGGCTGGGCATAGCTTGGCTGGTTAAACCATTGAAAACCAGCGGGCTGGGCGAGTTGAACCGCCCGCCAAGTTGGGGCAAAAAATTGAGGTAGGTCTGCAACCGCCCGCTGCGGTCGGCAACGACCAGGTCGGGCTGGCCGTTGCGGTCCAGGTCGGTGGTGGCCAGGCTAGGCCCGGTGCGGGCTGGGTCGGCACTGAGGCCGCCCGCTTGGTCGCTGCGCTGGGTGAACTGAAGCCGTCCAGTGTTTTCCCACCACTGCACGGCCCCGTTGCTTTTGGCCAGTAGCAGGTCCAGGTCACCGTCAGTATCGGTGTTGAGGAATAGGGCTTCGTCGTTGGTGTTGAGGGTTTCCAGGCTGAGGGTAGTCAACTGGGCCAGGTCGAAGCGGGACGGCTGGCCCGGCCCGGCCTGGTTGGGCACATACGCGAGCGTGGGCCGGGCCGGGTTGCCATTGGTGGTAAAAGTGAAGTACAGGTCGTCGGCCCGGTCGGCGTTGAGGTCGGCCACGCCAATCTTCAAAAACCGAACGTTTTGGTCTAACCAGTTCAAATAATTGGTTTCCAGGAGATTAAACGAGGGACGAGCGGCCGTGCCCACGTTTTGGAACAGGTACAGCCGGGAGCGGTAAGGCTCGTTGAGGTTGGGCCGCCAGCCGCCGCTGGCCAGCAGCAGGTCCAGGTCGCCGTCGGCATCCACGTCCAGCAGGGCCGGGCGACTGTTTTCGCCCACGTCCACCATTTGGTTTTGCAGAAAGTCGGTTTGCCGGAACTGAAAATCGGGCCGGGCATTGGTACCCACGTTTTTGTAAAACCAAACCGACTGGGCAAAGTTGATTTGCAGGCCGTCGTTGGCGGCGGCATTGGGGCTAACGAGCAAGTCGTTTACCCCGTCAAAATCCACGTCTTCCCAGTAAGGGGCCGGAAAAACCGGGATATCCACCGGGCGGCTGGGCGGATACGCTGGGTTAAAACCCGTGAAGTTAGCCTCCCGCGTGGTGCCTTGGTTGGTGAGCGCGATCAGGTTGTTACAACTCACGTCGCCAATGAGTAGGTCTTTTAAATTGTCCCCGTTCAGGTCCAGGGCCAGGGTGGTGGACCCGGCGTGTTCCAGCCGTTCGGTGCGGCAAAAACTGGGGCCAAACCTAAACTCGTTGCAGCGCGCGCATTCGTCAAAGTTGCCCCAGCGGTTGGTGCTGCGCTCGAACACCAGGCTGTCAGAGTGGCCAAACCGTTCGCGGCTCACGTTGCGGTTCCACTCCAGGCTGTTGCCGCTGGCGGGCACAAAGTTGAGGATGTCCAGGTCGCCGTCGTTGTCCACATCGGCCAGGGCGGGCACGTCGGTGGCATCAATTTGCAGGTTGAGCACAAAGTTGTTGAGCAGCGAGCGCACCTCCAGCGGGTTTTTGAGCAACCTAAAGGCGAGCCGACCGTTGGGCGGGGTTTCGTTGCGGAAGGCCCGCACGCCCAGGTTGCCCCGGCTAAACAGGTCTTTGCGGCCGTCGCCGTCGTAGTCGGCCAGCAGGCACCAGTCGCTCAGCTCCGGGGGGAACAGGGCGGCGTACTCCGGGGCGGCCCGGTAACCCTGGCCCGTGTTGATGAAGGTAAACACCTGGTTGGCCGTGCGGTCAAAAACGAACAAGTCCGGGCGGCGGTCGCCGTCCAGGTCAATGGTAGAAAACTGGGGGGAGTTGAACCCGCCCGCCCAGGCATTGGCCAGCGGTTGGTTGCTGGCGCGCACGGGCACGCTGTCGTAAAAGGTGTAGGCGGGCACCTGGGCGCGGGCCTCGGTCCAGGCGACAATGAGCAACAAAAGGAGGCAAAACCGGAGGGGCATCATGGGGATAGCTGGGGTTAGGCTTGCTCGGGAAGTGGCCGCTAAACTGGGGGCGTGGCTACCCGGCGGCTGACTTTAACGGTTACGCCCCTGGCGGGCCAGAGGTTGCCTAAGGCCAACAAAATTAGGCGCAGCCACCGTTTTTTGCCGGGATTTGCGTAAAGTTGAGCGAAGGAAGCTGGCCGTCCGCCTCGGTGGCCCCCCAATGTCTCATATTTTTTCACGCTCTTGGATGGACACCCGCCTTTTTTTGCTGGCTTTGATGGAACTCACCCTGTCGTTGGTGATCGGGGTACTGATGGTGTACGTTACTTACTTGGTGGTGAACCGGTTTGTCAAAACCCGGTTTGCCATCGGCGACGATAACGTGGCCTTTGCCATTTTAACGGCGGGCATTTTACTGGCCGTGGGCCTCACGGTATCGGGCACCATCCAGCCCATTTTCAGCATGGTGCGGGTGCTCAACCGCCAGGCCGAAACCAGCCAGGCCATTTTGGTCGAAGTGGGCAAATACGCCTTTTTGTTCCTCAGCATTAGCATGGTGGCGGCCTTGGTGGTCATTTTATCGGGGCTGTATTTGTATTTATCCCTTACCAAAATCAATGAATTCAAGGAAATTGCGGCTAATAACGTGGCCGTGGGGTTGATTGTGGGGACAATTGTTGTAATTATTGCTATCTTTGTACGCGATAGCGTGGGGTTACTTTTAGAGTCGATCATCCCCTACCCGGACCTGCCCTTGCAGCCGCGCTAGTCATTTTTGGCCGCGTTATTGTCATTTCTCTCATTTTCACTAACCCTGTCTTGGCTTGCCGTTTAGCAGAACGGTCGGCTTTCACTTGCTAATTGTTTTATCACCAGTAGCTAACAAATTACTTCATGAACAAAACCGCTACCCTGGCGGCCCGGCAGTTCCGGCGCGGCCTTGGCCTGGCCCTGTTAGTGGCCAGCCTGTGTACCACTCATTGGGCCACTGCCCAAGAAGCCCCCCTCAAATTTGGCAAGGTGAGCGAGGCCGAGCTAAAAATGACCACCTACGCCCCCGACAGCAGCGCGGAAGCGGTGGTATTGGCCGATTACGGCAAAACGTATTTTCAGTACAGCCAGCAAACGGGCTTTAAGCTGATGTTTGAGCGGCACACCCGCCTCAAAATTTTGCGCAAAGAAGGGCTGGGCGAGGCCGACATCCCCATCCGCTATTACGAGAGTGGCGGCAACCGGGAAAAAGTAATCGATATCAAAGGGGTTACTTACAACCTGGAAAACGGGCAAGTGTCAAAAACCAAGCTGGAGAAATCGTCAATTTTTGATAAAGAAGTTACCAAAAATTGGCACGAGGTCAAAATCGCGATGCCTAACGTGAAAGAAGGCTCAGTAATCGAGTACAGCTACACCATCTCGTCCGATTTTTTCTTTAACCTACAAACCTGGCGGTTCCAGCGGCAAATCCCCGTAGCGTGGAGCGAGTACCGGGTAGCCATTCCGGAGTATTTCGACTACAAAATGCTCTCGCAAGGTTACCACGGCTTCCACCTGAACGAACAAAGCGAGAAGTCCGAAAACATCACCGAGGTGTACTCTAACCGCGACGATCAAAACGGGCTAGTCCCCAATCAGACTGTGAGTACCGCTTCGGCCAGCTACCGGGTGTTCCAAAACCGGTGGGTGATGAAGGACGTGCCCGCGTTCAAGAACGAAAAGTTCATTACCACCCCGCGCGACTACCTGGACCAGATCGAGTTCCAGCTTGGCTCCATCAAATTCCCTAACTCGCCCTTGAAACCGATCATGGGCACTTGGGGCTCGCTCATTGGGGCTTTGGTTAATGCCGAAGACTTTGGCGGCTTTATCAACAAAACCGGCCCCACCAAGGACCTGGTGGCGCAACTCACCGCTGGCCTGGGCGATGGGAAGGAAAAGCTATTGGCCATCTACCACCACGTGCGCGACAATTATACGTATAACGACGACGACGATTACACCGCCGACCACTCGGTGGCCGAGGTGCTCAAAGCCAAAAGCGGCAGCAGTGCCGAAATTAATCTGCTGTTGATCAACCTGTTGCGGCAGGCAGGCTACGCGGCCAATCCCGTTATTTTGAGCACGCGCGGGCATGGGCGGGCGAGTAAAATCCACCCCATCACCAATAAGTTTAATTATGTGCTGGCCCAGGTATTGGTGGGGGAAGAAACCCTTTTGCTCGATGCCACCGATCCGCTGCGCCCCGCCGGGATGCTCGACTACAACACCCTGAGCGGTGAGGGCCTGCTCATTGTTGAGAGCGAACAGGGAGGCCGGTGGGTGCCCCTGAACGCCCAGGTAAAAACCGCCACTTTGATCATGGGCGATTTGCAATTGGAAGCCAACGGGACCCTCAAAGGCGAGCTTAAGTACAACATCAGCGGCTACGAAGCCCTGGCCCTGCGCAAGCAATTGGCCAAAAAAACGGCGGCCAGCCAGGAGGCGGAGGGGGCAACCGACCCCGCAGCCGACAGCGACGTGAACGACCTGGACGAAGCCAACAGCTTGGCCAAGCGCAAACTCACCAACATTGAGCACGAGAAAGACTTGACCAAGGCCCTCAAGGCTACGGAGGAGATCGAGATCGCGGAGTTTGGCCAAGTGTCCGGCGACCGGATTTACTTTAGCCCGCTGCCGACGTTTAAAATGACCGAGAACCCGTTCAAACAAGGGGCCCGCGCCTACCCGGTGGATTTTGCTTACCCCAGCGAGGAGAGCTTTTTCTTGACCATTACCTTGCCCGATGGGTACGTGATAGAGGAGCAGCCCAAAAACGTGCGGATGCCCTGGGGCGACGGCAAAAAGACCCGCTTTGAGTACTTGATGGCCGTTAACGGCAACCGGTTGCAGATCACGATCAAACAGGTGCTGGGCGAAACCCTGTTCCTGCCCGACGACTACACCGCTTTGAAGAGCTTTTTTGGCTTTATCATCGCCAAGCACGCCGAGCAGGTAGTGTTGAAAAAATCCCCGGCCAAGCAGCCGTAATCACTCGGGTGCCTCATTCTAAAATGATTGTGTGATTCAATGATTTGACCTCTTGCACATTACCCGTACTCGGGTCAACATTACGTTCCAACCCACACGCTCGCCCCAAAACTCCCGTTTTGGTCGTCCAGCGGACGGCAAAAACGGGAGTTTTTGAGCGAGTAAGTGCGGCTGGTTAGGGTGGGGCCAAAAAGGGCGGATTAAGAGCGAAATTTCGGGCTCACGCCTGATCAAAAACCCAATTTGCAAGAAGTCTAATTATTTATATCAACATAAACCCGCAGTCTCTATCTGATTTTGGCATTACCACCCCCCTGGCTTCGATCGGCCGAAGCCAGGGGGGTGGTTCTTTTTTGCTGCCAGCCCTTGCGCAAGTATTTTAGCCCAATCACCAACCTTACAGTAAAATGACTAAATGATTATTCTTTTTGATTGTCAATCACCTACAAGATAGGAAGTAAGCAATCTTTATTTGATTTGGCATTACCCGTAACCTTTTGATTTTTAGCGCGTAAACAGGGTCAAAACTTCTGCTCACCTGCTTTAATAATTTCCGTTACTGGCGATGGCGCGTTATCTCCTTGGTTCGCTTTTATTAATACTCGGCGTAGTGGTGGCGGCATTTGGCCAGGCAGGCAACCGGCCAAATTTTTCGGCTGAGGCCCTGGTTAACCCTGAGCTGGCCCCGGCAGGAGCCGACCGGCCCTACACCCTGGTGATCAACGGCGGGGTAAACTGCGGCTTTTGCCGTTACTTGATCGCCAACCTGTCGGCCGTTGCGCCTTGCCCGCAGGTGCGCGTGGTGCTCCTCATCGAGGACCGGGCCGATACCATCCAGGCCCGCATGGCCTCGGAGCTTAAACTTTACCCCGTTTACTCCAACGCCGTTTTGAAACACCGGTTTAGGCAAGGCAACGAAATTTCGCCGCAAACCTTTTTGTTCAAGGGCGAAGAGGAAGTTCTCTATGTGAAAGGC
>JALONO010000241.1 GCA_025454895.1 Bernardetiaceae bacterium | reverse complement strand
TTTAAGATCACTCCACCACCAGCCGCTGCACCAACCGCTGGCCCTGGCCGCTGATTTGCAGCCAGTGAACTCCTTTGGCCAAGCCCTGGAGGTCGAGGTAAAACCCTTCGTCGGGCGGGGTGATGCCCAGGGGCGTGCGCACGGGCTTGCCGGCGGCATCGAGCACTTGCAGTTGCAAGGTTCCCCGCAGGCTGGGCGGCACTTCTACCCACACCGAGCCACGGGCGGGGTTGGGCCGCAGGCGCAGGTGCACGGCGGCGGCGGGGTTGTTGAGGGCCGTTACCACGTCGGCCACGTTGCTGGGGCCCGAGTCGCCGCCGGGGCCGAGGGCGCGCACCCGGTAAAAATAGCGCACACTCACCTGGGCGGCCACATCGTTGTAGATGACCACATTGGCCGCCACCGTGCCGATGGCGGCAAAATTAGTGGTGGCGTTTTGGCTGCGCTCAATCCGGAAGCCCGTCTCGTTGAGGCTGTTATCGGTCCAGGTGAGCAGGTTGTTGGTGGGGCTGAGCTGGGCCGCCACCAACTGGCTGGGGGCTGTAGGCGGGGGTGGTACCAAGCGCAGCAACCGGCCGCCGGCCCCGTGCAGCACTGCGTACAGCTCGCCGTCGGGGCCTGCCCCAAACGCCGAGATAAGCCCGCCCGCGTTGCCCAGCAACTGGTTCACATATTGGCCGGCCGGGTTGCGGCTCAAGGCCCATACGTTGCCACTGATGTAATCACCATAAATATAACGACCGGCTAACGGCAAGTCGCGCCCGCGGTACACGTGCCCGCCCGTGATGGAACGGTCGCCGTTGCTGTGCCCGTAGGTCCACACGGGGGCGGCCAAGCTGGTGCGGTCGCAGTTGGTGGCCGGGTTGAAACAATCGTTCCCTTCCAAAATGCGCCAGCCGTAATTGCCCCCATTCTCGATCAAATTCACCTCTTCTTGCGCGTTTTGGCCCACATCGGCGGCCCAAAGTTGGTTGGTGGGCCGGTCAAACGAAATCTTCCACGGGTTGCGCAAGCCGTAGGCGTAAATCTCGGGCCTGGCCCCGGCGCGGTTGGCGAAGGGGTTACTGGCCGGGATCCCATACGGTTGCCCCGTGGCCGGGCGGTCCACATCGATCCGCAAAATCTTCCCTAATAAATTGCCTAGGTTTTGGGAATTGTTCTGCGGGTCGCCACCGCTGCCCCCATCACCGGAGGCAATGAGCAGGAACCCGTCGCGGTCGAAGGCCAGGCTGCCGCCGTTGTGGTTGTCGAACGGCTGGTCAAAGGCGAGCAGCACAGTTTCGCTGGCCGGGTCGGCCTGGGTGGCCGAGGCCCGAAAGCGCGCCACCACGGTTTGCAATCGCCCCTGGAAAGTGCGGGTGTAGTTCACGTACAGCAACCCGTTGGTTACAAAATTGGGGTGCAGGGCCAAACCCAGTAGCCCGCGCTCGCCCCCGGCCGTTACCCGGGCGCGGATGTCGAGAAAGGTGGCCACTTGGGCGGGCGGCGCGGTGCCCACGGCCTGGAAAGTGCGGATCACCCCGGCCTGTTCCACTACGTAAAAACGGTTGGCAAACTCGGCGGGCTGGGGGTCGGCGGCGGGTGCAATGGCCACCAGGTCCACCGGATTGGTAAACCGCACATCGGGGAACACATCCCGAAAACCTACCTGGGCGTAGGCCCAGTTGATGCCCAGTAGCCACCAGGCGGCTCCTATCCATTTCAGCTTCATAGTTAGTAGTAAGTTTTGCTTAATTAACGCGCAAAAACGGTTTTGGATTTTTTGGTCGGCAAAAAACTTTAGTTGAACTATAAAATTTTTGTTTTGCATTTTTTTGTTATTAACCTTGCTGAATGCATTTTATTTCTGCGCCACTGGCTAACTTTCTTCCATCCAGAACCTTGGGCTTCGGCCCCGTCTATTTATCGCCTATGATTTGCCTATTAAGCCAAACTGCCATTGGCCATGTTAGTTTTAAAGAGATTCGTGTTTTTTTGGGGATTAATGGCCACCTGCTGGCTAACCCCGGCGGGCCTGGCCCAGCCAACTACTCCGCCCGCTAGTCAGGAAATCCAAGCCTTGCGGCAAGAGATGGAGTACCGGTTGGCCGTGCGCACGGCCTACCTTACCGGGTTTGCCCTGCTGGCCGTGCTGGGGTTTGTGCTGGTCATTTACCTGCGGCAAAACCAGCGGATCGCGAAGCTGGAGGCCGAAAAACGGCTGGCCGACATCGCCCGCATCAACTCGCACGACGTGCGCTCGCCGGTGGCCTCCATCCTGGGCCTGCTGGAACTGGCTAAAATGAGTAACAATCAAATCGACCAACAAAGCCTCATTTACTTGGAACAACTGGCCCGCCACTTGGACAAGGTGATTAGGGAGATCGTGAACAAAGCCCACCAGGAACATCAGCAAATGCGCAAAGAGCGCGAGCGGGCCGCCGGGCGATGAGGTACGTTGCCCAGTTGTTGCTCCAACATTTGCGCGAATACCCTGCCTGGGGGTTCTACCTGGCCCTGGGGCTTTTCTTGGCCGCCTCCATTTGGCTACGGTACGCCGTCGGGGTCTCGCCCAACGTGGCCGCCTGGCCGCCCAACTGGCTAGGTCAACTAAAGGGCCTGGCGTTCAATGCCTTCCCGTATTTTGTAACCCTGCTGCTCTATTCGGCTTTTTTCCGACGGTGGGATTTTTGGCAACGCCCCGGTTTTTGGCTCACCACGGCCGGGGTGTTGGCGGTGGTCCACTTCAACCAATACGTGCCATTTTACCGCCCAGTGTACCAAAACTGGCCCTACCCTTGGTGGGAGTGGGCCCGCAAAATCGGCTATAACCTGCACACCACTTTGTTTTACCTGCTAGTGCCCGGCCTGTTTGTGTGGTGGGACCAGAGCCTGCGCCCCACCCGGTTTTTTGGTTGCACCGCGCAAGGGTTCTACTGGCAAACCTATGGCCTATTGTTGTTGCTGATGGTACCGCTGCTGGTGTGGGCCTCGTTCCAAGGCTCGTTTTTGCGCGCCTACCCGCGCTATCGCCCCGGCGTGTTGGAAGAAATGCGGTTCTACAGCTCCTACCTCACGGTGGGGGCATACCAGGTGAGTTACGTGGCCCAGTTTGTGGCGTTGGAAATCTTTTTCCGGGGCTTTATGGTGATGGCCCTGGGCCGCTATCTGGGTGGCGGGGCGGTGTTCCCCATGGTGGCCTTGTATTGTTACCTGCACTTTAACAAGCCCCTGCCCGAAACCATCGGCTCCATTTTCGGGGGCTACATTTTGGGCGTGGTGGCCCACTATTCGCGCAGCACGCTGGGCGGCATGATGGTCCACATTGGCATTGCCCTGCTGATGGAAGCCCTGGCCTTTTGGCAACTGGGCCGCCCCAAACCCGACTAACGGCCCAGGGCCTGGTTCACCACCACGCGCACCTGTTGCTCGTCGGCCCAGCCGTCCAGCCGCCGGGCCACGGTGCCGTCCGGGGCCACAAAGTAGTTGGTGGGCAGGGCTTTTACCCCGTAGGCTTTTTCCAAAGCCCCGCCCGCGCCTTGCAGTACCGGGAAGGTGGCCCCGTTGGCCTCGGCCCATTGCTGAGCTTTGGCCGCCTCTTTGCCCACGTTGATGGCCAGCATCACAAAGTCTGCACCGGCCAGGCGGGTGTAGTTGTCGCACGTTTTAGGGAACTCCTCCTTGCACACCGGGCACCAGTCGGCAAAAAAGTAGAGTTGCACCACCCGGCCCCGATACTGGTTGAGGCGATGGGTGCGGCCCTGCAAGTCCACCAGGGCAAAGTCAGGGGCCGGGTCGCCTTTGGCCGGGCCGCTGGTTCTGGGTTGGCAGGCGGCTAGGGCAGTGGTAAGCAAGGCGACCAGCCAATAGAAGGGCCATTTCGGCCGAGAGATATTAGGTAAATTGAGCATCACAGATTTGGGGGGGTTGCGTACCTTTTGGATAATTTACTGTGCTATCTATCAATAGAGTTTTTGTGTGTTGATAATGAGCATCTTAGCTAAATTCGGAGGAAGCCCCTCCCCGTCGGACGACCAAAACGAGAGTTTTGGGGCGAGGAAGTGCGGCTGCTTGGGGAGGGGCCAAGACGGGCGGGTTAAACAGCGATTTTTCAATAAAGCTTACTAAAAAAATTTATTTATATAAATTAAATCTAAATTCCGCTCTTTTTGGCCCCACCCTGGCCAGCCGCACTTACTCGCTCAAAAACTCCCGTTTTTGCCATCCGCTGGGCAGGGCTGATCCGTTCAAAAATATTTTTCTCGCAAAGCCGCTAAGACGCAAAGCTAATTTTGAGCTTTTGAACGTGCCAAACTGGATGCAAATAGCCCATTCAGAGCCGCCAAAAATAGAAGGGATCACCCTTGCCCGTCGGGGAGGGGACGCAATCTCGAAGCGCATGGAGGTGGCGGACAAGAGACCAATTTAAGTCAACTATCTGATTTTCAATGTGCAAAAACTCTAATATTAAAATTATAATTCTTTTTAAAGATAAGTTTTTTATAATTAAATTAGCCATAGATGATCTATCTCAATTTTACAAATCGTTGGAAATCAAATAGAACAATCATTTTCACTACCCCAGCCACCAGGCCAGGCCCAGCACCATTGCTACCAAGGCCCCCACGGCCCAGCCGTAGTACTGCTGCACCTGGCCGGAGGCTTGGGGTTGGCGGGCCAGTTGCCCGGCCTGGGCGGTAAGCCGGGCCACGAGGCGCACCAGGCCGTCCACCACGTGGCGGTCCCACCAAGCGCTGCAATGGCCTGCCACCACCACGGCCACCCCCACGTAATTGACCAGGCCATCCACCACCCGTTGGTCCCACCGGGCCAACTGGCGGCTGCCGAACAACCCGGCCCCGGGCAGCCACTGGTCGGTAAAGCGGTTGAGCCAGGCCCAGCCAAAATGGGGGCCGGGGCCGAGAGAGCGGTTGGCCCGGCCACCGTAACGCCACCCCGCCAGCCCCAAGCCCAGGGCGGTAAAGGCCAACGTGAGCCAGGCCAACCAACCGGAGGCCGGGGGCAAAACCCCGTCGCCGAGGAGCGGGGGCAGCAGCCAGGCCGCCTCGGGGTGCCACGGGTGCGCCGAGAACGCGAAAAAGGGCACAAACAAACTAAGCCCGAGCAGCGGCCAGCGTTCCCAAGCGGAAACGTGCCCTTCGCCAGCCACGGCCTGCGGGGGTGGCAGCCACCGGGCAGGCGACACAAACACCAACCACCACTGCTTGGCCAGGTAAAACGCCGTCAAGGCGGCTCCGGTCACGCCAGCCAGGAGGCCAAACCCGGCCAACCCTTGTGCCCAGCCGCCCGCCTGCCCGCGCGCGAGAGCCAGTAATTGATTTAAAATGAGTTCTTTAGACAAAAAACCCGCTAAAAACGGCAGCCCGGCCAAAGCCAAGGCCGCCAAGGTGTAGCAAACAAACACCCAGGGCAACCGCCGGGCCAGGCCGCCCAGGTTGGCCATCTGCTGCGGCGAACGCGGCGATTGTTGTAACCGCAGTTCTTCCCCGACATAATGGATGACCGAACCAGCCGATAAAAACAAAACGGCTTTGAAAAAAGCGTGGGTAAACAGGTGGAACAAGGCCAACGCGGGCGCCCCCGCCCCCAGGGCCAAAAACATGTAGCCCAATTGCGACACGGTGGAGTAGGCCAGCACCTTTTTGAGGTCGGATTGCTGGGTGGCGGCCAGCCCCGCCCACACCACCGTGGCCCCGCCCACCGCCAGGGCCAGCCATTGGGCCGAGGGCGGCAGCAGAAAATAAGCCCGGGCCAGCAAATACACCCCGGCGGCCACCATGGTAGCCGCGTGGAGTAGGGCCGAAACCGGGGTGGGGCCTTCCATCGCATCGGGGAGCCAGCCGGCCAGCAGCCCCTGGGCCGACTTGCCCATTGCGGCCAGCAGCAGGCCCCAACCGGCCCAGCCCAGCCAGGGCGCGGGCAGCCCAGCCAACTCGCTCAGGTTCAGGCTTTGGGCACCGGCCCAGGCCGCCATCAGCGCAAAAAGGAAACCCAAGTCAGCTAAGCGGTTGATTAAGAAGGCTTTGCGAGCCG
>JALONO010000035.1 GCA_025454895.1 Bernardetiaceae bacterium | reverse complement strand
GGCAACGTGCTGCCCCTGCAAACGGTGTTTATCGATGCCATCGAGGGCGGCAACATCAAGCGCATCGTGCGCGAGTCGGGCGCGGTGGTGCGCCAGGGCGACACCCTGCTGCTGCTCACCAACTCGGCCCTGCAACTGGAAGTGATGAACCGCGAGGCCCAACTGTTTGACCAGATCAACAACATGCGCAACTCGCGCCTGCTGCTGGAACAAAACGACATCAACCGCCGTAGCCAACTGGCCGAAATCGACTACCAAATGCAGGTGCTCCGGCCCCAGTTTGAGCGGTTTAAAACCCTAGTGGCCGCCAAAGCCATCTCCCAGCGCGAGTTTGAGGAAGTAAAAGAAAACTACGACTACCAGCGCAACCGCCGCAAGCTGATGCAAAACGCCTACCGGGCCGACTCGCTGTACCGGATGCGCCAACTGGACCAGTTTAGCCAGTCGGAGGACCGGATGTGGCGCAGCCTCAACGCCGTGGGCCAGATCCTGGACAACCTAGTGGTGCGCGCCCCGGCAGCGGGCCAATTATCCGCCCCGGACCTACAGCCGGGCCAGGCCGTAAACCGGGGCCAGCGACTGGGCCAGGTGGACCTGATGAACAACTTCAAGCTCCGCGTGCGCATCGATGAACTTTACCTGCCCCGCATTGCGGTGGGCCAGCCGGGCAGTTGCGAGTTCAACAACGAAGAGTACAAGCTCAGCATCGCCAAAATCTTCCCCACCATCACCGACGGCCGCTTTGAGGTCGACATGGAATTTGTGGACCGGATGCCCCAGGGCATCAAGCGCGGGCAGTCCATGCGGGTGCGCCTGGAACTGGGCAACTCCGCCGAGGCCCTGCTGCTGCCCGTGGGCGGGTTCTACAAAGACACCGGCGGCAACTGGGTATATGTAATGGAAGCCGACGGAAAGCGGGCCAGCAAGCGCACCATCAAACTGGGCCGCAAAAACACTGAGCATTTCGAGATCCTTGAGGGCCTCCAACCCGGCGAAAAAGTCATCACATCCAGCTATGAATATTTTGGCGACAACGAGGTATTGGTTATTAAAGAGTAACCTGGCGAAACTGGCCCCGGCCACTCCCACCAGCAAGAGGCCAGGCTAGTCCCAGCCATTCGTCAAATTGGTTATCGATACGATCTAAGAAATTCCAATTAAAACATTGTCAACAACTTATACCAAAATCACATTGAGATTGCGTATTCCCCGTCTTTTAAATGGTTGATAATCAGAGACAACAATCATTTAATCATGCCATCATTTTAGTATTAAACCATCCCTATTTACCCGCTCACGCTGATTTTCTACAATTTATATGATCCGCACCAAAGACCTGCGCAAAGTGTACACCACCGAAGAAGTGGAAACCACCGCCCTCAACAACATCAACATCGAGATCCGCAAGGGCGAGTTTGTGGCCATCATGGGGCCGTCGGGCTGCGGCAAGTCCACGCTGATGAACATCGTGGGCCTGCTCGACAACCCCACCCACGGCGAGTACCACTTCTTGGACCAAGAAATTTCCAAATTCACCGAGTGGCAGCGTTCCAAAATGCGCAAAGGCAACATCGGGTTTGTGTTCCAAAGTTTCAACCTCATCGACGAGCTTACCGTGTTCGAGAACGTGGAGTTGCCCCTGCTCTACCTCAAAGTGCCCACCGGGCAGCGCAAAACCCAGGTCGAGGCCGTGCTCCAGCGCATGGACATCATGCACCGGCGCAACCACTTCCCCCAGCAGCTTTCGGGCGGGCAGCAGCAGCGCGTGGCCATTGCCCGGGCCGTGGTGGCCAACCCCCAACTCATCCTGGCCGACGAACCGACCGGTAACCTCGACTCGGCCAACGGCGAGGAAGTAATGAGCCTGCTTACCCAGCTCAACCAGGCCGGCACCACCATCATCATGGTTACCCACTCCCCGCACGATGCCGGGTACGCCCACCGCATCATCAACCTGTTCGATGGTAAAGTAGTAACCGAGAACGTGAAAGAACATTTCCGCATGTAGTCCCCTGGCCCCCTTTCCCCGTCGGCCCCCCGCCTCATTTTTTTGATTTGGCGCCGGGGCCGATCCGTTTTTATAGCCTACCCCGGTGCGGCGCCTTCCGCAGTCCGCTGCGCTCCCGTGCGGGCGGGCGGGGCCGGGCTGCCCCCCACCAAGCCCGCCCGGCCCCGGCCCCGCCCGCCCGCACCTGGGTCCCCGGCCCAGTGCTCCAGTCGCCGGGCGTGCCCACCCCCCGCGCCCCGGAGCCTCCCGGCCCGCTAACGCTACACTTTCCGCCCCAATGCGCTACCTTCGCGCCCGGAACGCCCTCCGCCCGTCCGCTTTGGCTTGTGCGCCAACCCGGCCCGGCCCGGCCAACCACCCGTAACGTTTGCTCACCACTCAACCGTGTACCCACCATGGCGCAAACTTTGGAACCCGTGGCCCCACCAGTAGCCACCCAACCGCGCGAGGCCGTGCTGGCCGACTACCGCCTGGCCTGGGAAAGCCGCCACGCCAGCCTCATGGGCCGCAAAGAAGTGTTCATGGGCAAGGCCAAGTTCGGCATCTTTGGCGACGGTAAGGAACTGCCCCAAATTGCCCTGGCCAAAGTGGTGCGCAAAGGCGACTTTAGGGCGGGCTACTACCGCGACCAAACCCTGCTGTTTGCCCTGGGCGCGCTAACCCTGGAGCAATATTTTGCCCAGTTGTACGCCCACGCCGACGTGGCCCACGAGCCGGCCACCGGCGGCCGCTGCATGAACGCCCACTTCAACACCCGCAGCCTCGACGAGCACGGGCAGTGGAAAAACCTCACCGCCCAGTTCAACTCTTCTGCCGACGTATCGTCCACCGCCGGGCAAATGCCCCGGCTAGTGGGGCTGGCCTTCGCTTCTAAATTATACCGCCAAAACCCCGAGTTGGCCCACCTGGCCCAGTTTTCCCACCAGGGCAACGAAGTAGCGTTTGGTACCATTGGCAACGCCTCCACCTCCGAGGGGCTGTTCTTCGAGGCCATGAACGCCGTGGGCGTGCTGCAAGTGCCCGTGGTCATGTCCGTTTGGGACGACGGCTACGGCATTTCCGTGCCCCAGGCCTACCACACCACCCGGGGCGACATTTACAAACTCCTGGCCGGGTTCCAACGCCAGGGCCAAGAAACCGGCTTCGAGCTGTTCCAAGCCCGAGGCTGGGACTACGAGGCCCTCCTGGACGTGTACGCCCAAGCCACCGCCCTGGCGCGTTACGAGCACGTGCCTGCG
Source organism: Bernardetiaceae bacterium (assembly GCA_025454895.1). Lineage (GTDB taxonomy): Bacteria > Bacteroidota > Bacteroidia > Cytophagales > Thermoflexibacteraceae > JALONO01. Next base: position 19,847 of record JALONO010000035.1, on the reverse strand, counting down.
CTGGTACACGTGAGCGAGGTAACCCAACCCCAGGGCCACTCCACCTCCGGCTCGCACGAGCGCTACAAAAGCCGGGAGCGGCTGGCCTGGGAAGCCGAGCACGACTGCCTCAAAAAGTTCAGGGACTGGATACTGAGCCGCCAACTGGCCACCCCCACCGAACTGGACGCGGTGGAAAAACAAGCCAAAACTACCGTGCTGGAGGCCAAAAACCGGGCCTGGGCCGCCTTTGTGGACTCCATGAAGCCCGACCACCAAACCGCCCTGGCCCTCATTGCCGCCGCTGCCGAGCAAGTGGCCCACCAGCCCGGCCTGCGCAACCAACTCATGACCACCCGCGACGAGTTGCAGCGCACCATTAACCCCCTGCGGCTAGACGGCGTGCGGGCCGTGCGCAAAGCCCTGCGCTTGCTGCGCTTCGAAGCCCCGGCCGCGCGGCAGCCCCTGGGGCAGTTCCTTGACCAAACCCTGGCCGCCAACGCCGAGCGGTTCAATTCGCATTTGCATAGCCAGAGCACCGAGGCCGCCCTGCGGATCCCCGAAGTAAAGGCAACTTACGCCGACAACGCCCCCCTGGTCGACGGCCGCGAGGTGCTCCAAGCCTGCTTTGATGCCATGCTGGGCCGCGACCCCCGCGTGTTTGCCATCGGCGAAGATGTGGGCAAAATCGGCGACGTAAACCAGGCATTTGCGGGCCTGCAAGCCAAATACGGTGAACTGCGGGTGGGCGATACCAGCATCCGCGAGGCCACCATTGTGGGCCAGGGCATCGGGGCGGCCATGCGCGGCCTGCGCCCCATCGTGGAAATCCAGTACCTCGACTACCTCGTGTACGCCCTGATGACCCTCACCGACGACCTGGCCTGCCTCCAATACCGCACGGCGGGCGGGCAAAAAGCCCCGGTCATCGTGCGCACGCGCGGGCACCGGCTCGAGGGCATTTGGCACTCCGGCTCGCCCATTGGCATGATCCTCCACAGCCTGCGGGGCATGAACGTGCTGGTGCCCCGCAACATGACCCAGGCCGCGGGCATGTACAACACCGCCCTGCTTTCCGACGAGCCTACGCTGATCATCGAGTGCCTCAACGGCTACCGCCTCAAAGAACGGCTACCCAGCAACGTGGGCCAGTTTACCGTGCCCTACGGCGTACCCGAAGTGATTAGGCCCGGCCAAGACCTCACCATCGTTACCTACGGCTCTATGTGCCGGGTGGTGCTGGAAGCCGCCGACCTGCTGGCCGAAGTGGGCATCAGTGTGGAAGTGGTGGACGTGCAAACCCTGCTGCCCTTCGACGTAAACCAGCAAATTGTGGAGTCGATCAAAAAGACCAATCGGGTCATTTTTGCCGACGAAGACGTGCCCGGCGGGGCCAGTGCCTACCTGATGCAGCAAGTACTGGAAGGCCAAAATGCCTACCCGTACCTCGACAGCCCGCCGCGCTGCCTGGCCGCCAAAGCCCACCGCCCGCCTTATGGCTCCGATGGCGACTATTTTAGCAAGCCCAATCCCGACGACGTGTTTGAGTTGGCCTATGCCCTGATGAACGAGGCCGACCCGCGCCGCTTCCCTGACTGGCGATCCTAAGGCCGAGACGCTGGTGGTTAACCTCCCGGTCGAAAAATTCATCCGGTCAAGTTTGTTTGTTTCCAATCGCCCTTTTATCTTGGTTGCCGATCAAACAAACCTAACTTAACCCCACCTCAGGAGCGGCTACACACATGGAACTCGCACTCATTCTCGTTTTTGTGATTGGCTATGTGGCCATCGCTTTCGAGCACCCGCTCGACATCAACAAATCGGCCTCGGCCCTGGTTACCGGCGTGCTTTGCTGGACTATTTACGTACTGGCCTCGCACGTGGAACCCAAAATATTTGAGGGCCAGTTGATGCACCACTTTGCCGAGATCGCCAGCATTTTGTTCTTCCTGCTCTCGGCCATGACCATCGTGGAGTTGATCGATGCCCACCGGGGTTTCCAACTCGTTACCGAAAAAATCACCACTACGAACCTAGTCTCGCTGCTGTGGATTGTCGGGTTCATCACCTTTTTCCTCTCTGCGGCCTTGGATAACCTCACCACCACCATTGTGATGGTATCCATTTTGCGCAAGCTGGTGAAGCAACGCGAAGCCCGGCTCTATTTTGTGAGCCTGGTGGTGATCGCGGCCAACGCGGGCGGGGCCTGGTCACCCATTGGCGATGTTACCACCACCATGCTCTGGATCGGCGGGCAAATTACCAGTGCCAACATCATCCAAAAGTTGTTTATACCTAGCCTGGTATGCTTGGTGATCCCCATCTTGCTCATGACCCCGTTTGTGCGCAAAATGCCCGTAGGTTCCACTTCGGGCAGCGACGATCATTTGTCGGACGAGGCCCACGCCCATAGCCACCCTTACCAAGTTTCGGCCGGGCGGCGCAACTTGATCTTCTTTGTGGGCCTGCTCGCCTTGCTCATGGTACCCGTGTTCAAAACCGTTACCCACTTGCCCCCCATGATGGGCATTTTGCTCAACCTGGGCATTTTATGGATCGTAACCGAGTTGATCCACCGGGGCGAAGAGAAAACCGTACGCGACCCGGTTTCGGTGGTCAACATCATTCGCCGTATCGATGTCCCTAGCGTGTTGTTCTTCTTGGGCATTTTATTAGCCGTGTCGTGCCTGGGCGTGGTGGGCATTTTGGGCAATTTGGCCGGTTATCTGGACAAAACGGTAGGCGACTTAAACCTCATCGCCATTGTCTTGGGCCTCCTCTCGGCCGTGATCGACAACGTGCCCCTGGTGGCCGCCGCCATGGAAATGTACAGCCTGGAAGCCCACCCCGCCGACAGCAACATTTGGGAAATGGTCGCTTACTGCGCCGGTACGGGCGGCAGTTGCCTCATCATCGGTTCGGCGGCCGGGGTAGCCGCCATGGGCATGGAACACATCGATTTTATGTGGTACGCCCGCCGCATTGCCTGGATCGCCCTGCTAGGTTACTTGGCCGGGGCCGTTACCTTTATCCTGCTGTTCGGCTCAGGGCACTAGCCTTGGCCGGGCTTCGCCGCTCTCTTTTCGTTCCGCTGCGGCCATGCGCAACCTCCTGGTTTATCGCTCACTCACGCTCATCACCGCTACAATTTGGCTAGTGAATGGGTTGATTTGCAAGGTATTGAACCTAGTGCCCCGGCACCAGCAAATCGTGGCCAGCATTTTGGGCGAAGCCTATGCCCGGCCGCTCACCCTGCTCATTGGCCTAGCCGAACTGGTAATGACGGCCTGGGTGCTCAGTGGCTACCAACGGCGGCTCCAAGTTTGGACGCAGATAACGATAGTGCTCCTCATGAACCTGCTGGAGTTTTGGCTCACCCCCCACTTGCTACTTTGGGGGCGGTGGAACCTGGTTTTCGCCGCCTTATTTGCCGCCCTGGTGTACGTGAACGAGTCCCAAATCCGCCCCCAGCGGTAAGCTGCCTATTAGTAAGTACCGTTTTCGGACTTGCTGGGGAACCGATCAACCAACCAGAAGTTGAACAGCAAGACCAAATGAGGTGGCGATTTTTATCTTTTAACCAATTGATAATCAATAACAGCATCGCTTTCTACCCCAGCGCAAGCCGGTTTTCAGTAACTTAGGATTAAAAACCGGCCACTTCTCGCCCCGCCTAACCCAAAGGCTGATCCGTTCAAAAGTGTTGCTCGCAAAGCCACTAAGGCGCAAAGCTAGTTTTGGGCCTTTGATCGTGCCAAGTTTGCCATAAATGGCCTGTTCCGAGCCGCCAAAAATAGAAGGGATCACCCCTGGGCCTAACCTAAGGGCCAATCGAGCACCACTACCGGGTGGGCTGGCTGGTAGCGGTCCAGCACGCAGGCGTTCACGAACAAGGTGGAGCCTAGGCGTTGCTGGCCCCATGCCTCGTGGATGTGGCCAAACAAGTGTAACCCAGGGTTGATTTTTTGCACCACTTCCCGCAAATCGGCGCAGCCCACGGCTTGGCCGTCTAGGGTCAGGTCCAGCACCCCCTGCGGTGGCCCGTGGGTGATCAAAATATCCGTGCCCGCCGGGATCAGGTCCCAGTGCCGCCGGATGTCGGCCCCGCGCTCCCGGTTAAAGGCCCAGTTGTGGAAACTTGGCGAAATGGGCGAGCCCCAAATCCGGACCCCGCCAATTTCCACCCCGGAGTCGTTGAGGTAAATGGCGTTGCTGATCAGCGATGCGGCCAAGTGCGGCTCCCGCTCGAACAAAAAATCGTGGTTGCCAGCCACTATCACCTTGTGCGGGTGGGGCAGCGTGCCCAGCCAGCGGTCAAACTCGATGATCTCCGTTAGCTCGCCCCGCCGCGACACGTCGCCCGCGTGCAGGAGCAGGTCGCCCTCCGGCACTGCGATTTGGCCGTGCAGGCCGTGGGTGTCCGAAAGGCACACCAACCTCATGGCCGCGTGATTTCAAGCCAACCTTGGGGCCATGGGCCATTTGGCGCGTGAGGGAAATCATCGGCCCTAGGGGCGGCAATTAAGGTTTTTTCCATTTTGTCAAAATTATGGGGAAGACTTCAGAAAAGGAGCACCAACCGCCAATCATGACGGGCCAGGCCAACTGAGTGAGGAAACTTTAGCGGGCAGTAGCAACCATTCAACTAATATATTCACGGCAACTGCCTTCATATCCAACTCGGCTTGAGAATAGATTTTTTGCAAACATCTCATGCCAAAATCAAATAGAGATTACGCATTCCACATTTTGTAAATGATTGACAACCAAAGGGAACAATCATTTGATCATGCAATCATTTGATCATTTTAGTATCACAATCAATTAATAAGATAAGTTTTGTTGAGGACTTAGTCCGGCTCAGGCCAAATAAGCCGTCCAGAACAGCCAAACCAAGTACGTCCAAAACCCAGAAAAGCCGAGGTGGACGAAGGTCTCGAACGGCTTGCCCCGCCACAACCGGGCCGAGTAGCCGAAGAACTGGACTAACCACCGGGCGGTCCAAAACAGGGCCAGCCCCAGGCAAATTTTTTTGCCTAACGCGGTGGTAGCTAGCTCAGGGGCGCAGGAAGCACACAGCCCGCCCATGAGCAGCACGGTGAACGCGATAAAAAAGGTATGCACCTGCATCACCTGCCGGTTAATAAGGCTCAGGGGGGCCAAATCGGTTTTCCAATTAAAATACCAAGGGAACACCGCATGGGCCAACGCCAAGCCCATGAGCAGCCACCCCGCGATTTTAAAGTGCAGTTCCATCGTTGATCAACCAAAAAATCGAGACAAACGGCGTGTGCTTGGTTTGCCGGGCCAAACGCAAGCCCGCCCCGGCAAACCCCGCCTGCCAACTGGCCAGGGAGTGAAAGTGGAAAAAGCCCAAGTTGTAGGCCAAAAAATTAGGCCAGTCGCGTAGGTGCTCCATCACCACCACTTGGCCGCCGGGCTTGGTTACCCGGCTAATTTCTTGCAAAAACGCCAGCCGCTCGGCTGGGTCGCGGACCTCGTGGGCGGCAAAAATGAGGAACGCCCGGTCGGCGGTGCCGGCGGGCAGCGGCAGGTGGCGGGTGCTAGCAGGCTGGGTGGCCGGGTGCGGCGGATAGGCCCGCCGCGCCCGCTTAATCGACACCTCGGTATGCTTCTGGGGATCGTAAAAGTCAAGCACCAGCAACTGCTGGGGCCGGAGTTGCTGCCCCAAAATGGCACTGGTTTCGTCGAACCCGGCGTTGATGTTGAGCACCGTGCCGCCCGTGGGCAACTGAGCCAACCAGGCAAAACGGTACAGCCCCGAGGCATCGTACACGTACCACGATACCAGCAGCGTAACCAGCACTGAGGCCATTGCTAGCCCGCCCAGCCCGAGCGCGTACGCACGAAGGCTTTCAGGTAAAAAATTGATAACCAATGCTATAACTAACAAAAAAATTACCGCCAACAGGTAAAAGTGCCAATTGAACCGCACAATGTTCCACACGCCTTGCCAGGGCTGCCTTACATTTTCCATTGCTCGGTGCGGCCTTTTTTCCAGTGGTAGGGAACGTCCTCGATCATAAACGCATTGGCCAGCACCGCCTGGCCGGGCCAGCGGGTGTCCATAAAAGTGCTGTGGTGTTCCAACACTTCCACGGGCCGAGGGGTCCAGTTTTGGCGCACCCCTTCCACAATCACCACTTTTTGGGTAGTGGGTAGGTAAGAAAACGTAAAAGGCAGCGGCCCAGCAAACCGGCGGGCTTCCGCCCAACTGGCAAAGGGCGAACGCGCGGGCAAGGCCGCCTCGTCGTTGGCCCGGTAGCTCAGCGAAAACCCGCCCCGCAACGAGGCGATTTGCCCGCCATCACCTTGCTCTGTTTGGGCAATGTCGACCGTAGTGTACCGGTAATGGGTAAACAAATTGCCCAGCCACTCCATTTTGGGGCGGTCGGTTTGCGACTGCAAAATGTACAGCCCCCGCAGCCGCTTGCCCGCCGCATTACGGTAGCGCACGAAAATGCGGTAGCCGATCAAAAAAAAGTCGTTGCCCAGCCACCGGGGCAGGCCCCGGGGCCGCAAGCCTTCGGTTTGCACCAGGGCAATGGCCACAAAGCCCCAGCGGTCGGCGTGGGTATCCAACCCGAGGCAAGGGGGCAGCAGCGGGGCCAGGTGCTCCGGGGCCAGGGCATAGGTGAGCACCACCGACCGGCGGAAATGCGCCTCCACGGCAAAAGGGTGATTTTTGAGCCAGGTCGTCATACTCCGGTGATCAACAGCAAATATAGCGGAAGCAAGGGCCATCGTCGGCTACCGTTAATTGATCAATAGATGGTTTTTTTCTTTTTAAGATAGAAAAACTATCTTTTACTAGACAATAGCTTAGCCTTAAGAAATTAATCTAACCCTGAAACCACCTGTTTAGGCTTTTCGGGCTTAACAGGGGCAAACCCGCTAAAACCTCTACCTTTGTTCGTCAATCTGCGTTTTTATGCTACTCGCCGCCGCCTTAGGCCAAATTTTACCCCCGGATCGGATCAAGACCCGGCCCATTGACTTGTACGCCTACGCCAGCGATGCTAGTTTTTACTACCTCGTGCCCCAGGCCGTGGTGCAACCGGTTTCGGTGGCCGAAGTGCAGGCCCTGTTTGCCCTCGCGCACGAGCGCAAAGTGAGCCTCACGTTCCGGGCGGGCGGCACTAGCCTCTCGGGCCAGGCCGTTACCGACGGGATTTTGGTGGACCTGAGCCGCCACTGGCGCGGTGTGTGGCCCTTGGCCGGCGGCAGTCAAGTACGGGTGCAGCCCGGTGCGGTGGGCGGCCTGGTGAACCTGGCCCTCAAAAAATTTGGGCGCAAAATCGGGCCGGACCCTTCATCCATCAACGCCGCCATGATGGGCGGCATCTTGTCCAACAACTCGAGCGGCATGTGCTGCGGCGTGGCCCAAAACGCCTACCATACCTTGCGCAGCGTAGCCTTTGTGCTGCCTAACGGCCAGCAATTTAACACCGCCCAACCCGCTGACTATGAACGGTTTAATCGCGAAGCCGCCGCGTTGAGCCAGGGCCTGGCCGCCCTGCGCCGCCGGGTGCTGGCCCAGCCGGAACTGGTCGCGAAAATCCGGGCCAAGTACCGCACCAAAAACACCGTGGGCTATGGCCTCAATGCCCTGGTCGATTATGAGCACCCGCTCGACATGCTGGCCCATTTGCTCATTGGGGCCGAGGGCACGCTGGGTTTCATTGCCGAGGCCGTGCTGGACACCGTGCCGGACTACCCGCAAAAAATCACGGGCATGTTGTACTTCCCTGACGTGCTGAGTGCTTGCCGGGCCATCGCGGCCCTCAAAGAGTCGGGGGTAGAGGCCCTGGAACTGATGGACCGCCCAGCCCTCAAGGGCTTGGAAGAACTTTACTACGCCCCGCCCGAGCTGCGCGAACTCACGGGCGACCAAACCGCCCTCTTGGCCGAATACCAGGCCCATTCCAAGGCCGAATTGGAGCAGAAGTTCGCGCACGCCCAGGTAACTTGCTTGGATCATTTGCCCCTGGTCAGGCCCGCGCAGTTCACCACCGACGCCGCCGAGCAGGCCAAACTTTGGAAGCTCCGCAAGGGGGCTTACCCCTCGGTGGCGGCGGTGCGGCAAAAGGGCACGGCCGTTTTATTGGAAGATGTGGCCTTCCCGGTAGAAGTACTGGGCGAGGCTATTCTGGAACTGCGCCAACTGTTTGTTAAACACGAGTACCATTCGGCCAATATCATCGGCCACGCCAAAGATGGCAACCTGCACTTCATCCTCACCCAGCCCGTAAACGACCCGACCGAGGTGGCGCGGTACGCCCGTTTTATGGACGACCTGGTAGAAGTAGTGGTGCAGCGGTTCAACGGCGCGCTCAAAGGCGAGCACGGCACCGGGCGTAACATGGCCCCGTTTGTGGAGGCCGAATGGGGCGGCCCCGCTTACGCTATTATGCGCGAACTGAAGCAACTACTTGATCCTGAAGGGGTTTTAAACCCTGGGGTCATCATCAACCCCGACAGCCAGGCCCACCTCAAGCACCTGAAAACCCTCCCCATTGTGGAGGAAGAAGTGGACAAGTGCGTCGAGTGCGGCTACTGCGAAAACCGCTGCCCCAGCCGCGACTTTACCCTCACGCCCCGGCAGCGCATCGGCATTAGGCGCGCCCTGGCCCGCCTGCGCGAAACCGGCCAAACGGCCACCTACCACGCCGTACTGCGCGACTACGACCACGACGGGCTGGCCACTTGCGCCGTGGACGGGCTGTGCGCCACCGACTGCCCGGTGGACATCAACACCGGCGAGCTAGTAAAGCGGTTGCGGCGCGAAAACCTATCGCCCCAGGCTCAGGGCCGGGCCGCCTGGGTGGCCCGAAATTTCAAGCTGGCCGAAGGGTTAGTGAAACTGAGCCTGCGCACCGGCCACGCCGTGAACCAGGTATTGGGGGCGGGGGCCATGCCCGGCCTTACCCGGGCCTTCCAACGGCTAAGCCCTGGTTTGCCGCGCTGGGCACCCAGCTTGGGCCGCCCCACTCAGCTCAAACCGCCCCCTAGTTTACCGGCCAGTGCCCCGGCGGTGGTGTATTTCCCCACTTGCCCCGGCCGGATGATGGGCGGGCTGCCGCACGGCGACCATGCCGGGGCCGCTCTGCTCCGGGTGGCTGCCCGCGCGGGCGTGCAGGTGCACCTGCCCCCGCACGTGGGAGGGTTGTGCTGCGGCCAGGCGTTTTCTTCCAAGGGTTTTTCTGACGCTTATCGGCTTAAAATCAATGAGTTGGTAGAAAAACTTTGGCCCCTCACCCAGCAAGGGAAATACCCGGTGGTGCTGGATTTGACTTCTTGCACCCACACGTTACAGCAGGGCCGCCCCTATTTGAGCCTAGCTAACCAGGCCAAGTTAGACCAACTGCGTATTTTAGACAGCATCGACTTTGCGGCCGATTGGCTGCTGCCCCGGCTGGCCATTACCCCCAAGGATCGGATTGTGTTCCACCCGGTGTGCTCGGTGCATAAAATGGGGCTGATGAAAAAACTGGAAACCATTGGCCAGGCTTGCGCGCGCGAGGCGGTGTTCCCCGTGGCGGCGGGCTGCTGCGGCATGGCCGGCGACCGCGGGTTTTACCACCCGGGCCTCACCCAGGCCGCCACCGCCGCCGAAGCTGCCGAAGTGCGCCAAAACCAGTACCAGGGCTACTACTCCTCGGCCCGCACCTGCGAAATGGCCCTCACCGAGGCCGTGGGGCAAACTTACCAATCGTTGTTACTATTGCTCGATGAAGTGAGCCAGCCCATCACCCAGGTTTAGGGCAAAAGGCCCCAACCTGGTAAGCGAAAGGCTAAAATCAATTAGCGGCTGGGGATTAAAAGTATATAAATCATTGGTAATCAATGAGAAAAAATCATGTAATAGACCTCTTGCGAATTAGATTTTTGACTGGGCGAAAGCCCGGAGTTCCGTTTGAAATCCGCCCTTTTTGGCCCCACCCTGTCCCTCCCCGTCGGGTAGGGGACGCAATTACGACCTGAATACGGGTAATGTGCAAGAGGTCTAATCATGTAATGTTATGTTATGCTTACTCCCGATCAACAAAAAGCCCTAGCCGAGTGCGTTTTGTGCTGGCTGGCCACGGCAGACGCTCAGGGTCAACCCAATGTGTCGCCCAAGGAAATGTTCGTTTACCTGCCGGAAGGCAAATTACTGATCGCCAACCTGGCCTCGCCCAACAGCGTGCGCAACCTCGCCGCTAACCCGCTGGTGTGCGTGAGCTTGGTGAATATTTTTACCCAAAAGGGCTTCAAGCTCAAGGGAAGTGCCCAGCTAATCGCGCCATCGCATCCTTCTTTCCCGGAAAAGGCAAAAAAACTGACCGCGAAATTCTCCGATCGTTACCCGATTTTATCGCTTATCGAGGTGGCCATTACCCAAGTAGCCACGATCAAAGCCCCGTCGTATTTTTTGTTCCCGGAAACCACCGAGCAGAGCCAAACGGCCAGTGCCATGCGCACTTACGGGGTCCAGCCCGCTTGAGCCGCCCGGGCGGTGCTTTTCTATCATCTGCCTGAACATAAGTAACTTCCGTTACGTTTAATAAAGGTATCAACACTTCACCTTTACCATTATGCAACGGCTACATATTTTTTGCCTCTGGCTGCTCTTGACGGGAGTAGCCCAGGCCCAAACCCCGGAGGAGGCCTTTGGCCGACTAAGTGGATTAGTGGTGGACGCAGACAACCAAAAACCCCTCCCCTTTGCCAACGTATTTGTGAGCAACAGCTTGCTGGGCACCAGCACTAACGAGCGGGGCTTTTTCCAACTCAAACAAGTGCCGGTGGGTGCGCACGAGATCGTGATCTCGTTCATCGGCTACGAGCCGGTGCGCCTGGGCATCAAAGTGGCCCCCGGCGATAATCCGCCCCTGGCTTTGGCCCTCAAAACCCAGTCCACCCAACTGGACGAGGTGGCTGTGCGCCCCAAAACCAACGCCGAAATCCGCCGGGAGGTGCGCCTCAAGGCCCGCACTTACAAAGTTCACCTGGCCACGTTCGGCCAGTACTTTCTGGGGGCCACCGCCAACGCCCGCGACTGCGAGATCATAAACCCTGAGGTGTTGGTATTTACCGAGGAGAAAAACGGGGTGTTCCGGGTAAAAGCCACCGACCTGATCGAGGTGGACAACCGGGCTTTGGGCTACAAAATCAAGTTCTTGCTCGACGACTTTGTAGTGTATGGCAAAGAGCAAGGTTTCCGCTACGTAGGCCGCTCGTTTTTCGATACGCTGGCCCCCCGCCACGCCCGCGAGGCCCAGCAGTGGCAAAAGCAACGCCTGGCCACTTACCAAGGCTCGCTGCGGCACTTTTTCCGGGCCTTGGCCCAAAACCGCCTATCTCGTAACGGGTTCCGGGTAATGGAAACCGTGAAAACCCCCGAAGGCGACCAAGAAGTGGGCCTGTTCGACCCCAAAAAAATTTGGCGTAAGGGCCTGCCCGGCGAAAACTACATCCATTTCGAGAAACCCATGCGGATCGACTACGTGCGGCGCACCATCCGTCAAAACGGGATGACTTATTACCCCACCTCTTGGTTGAAAATGAACGTGCCGCTGGCCGTGTTTTACGATAACGGTAACGTGCAGAACCCGCTGGCCTTTACCTGGTGGGGCGAGTGGGGCAACCAAGGCCTGGCCGATAGCCTGCCGTTCGAGTACCAACCGCCCACCCCCACCGAAACCCCCGAGCCTGGCGAAGTGGAGGCCAACAAAAACGGGCAATAAGGCCTGTTTCAGCTTGCCGCTGCTACGTAATGCCCCCATTCCGCCGCCAACGCGGGGTGGGGGCAATGTTGTGCCTAGCCCGCCCAGGCCTCTGGGCCAAATTGCAATTCCGAAACTTACCCTAATTTTGTCGCTCGCTCAAATACCAAGCGTTTTATCAAAACATCAATTCAGTGAAAAATCTATCTCTACTCCTCAATATAGTGTTGGCGGTGGCCGTGGCCGTGCTTTATTACTGGCATTTTTCCGCTGGCAGCGGTGGGGCCGCTACCGCCAGCGGCACTTCGGCGGCCCCGGCGGCTGGTCAAACCATGGTGTACATCAATACGGACACTATCTTGAATAATTACAAGATGCTGGAAGACATTAATACTGACCTGGCCGGCAAACGCGAAAACGTGCAAAAGCAACTGCTGGGCCGCGAAGGCTCGCTGCGCCAAGCCATGGAAAGCTACCAGCGGCGCGCCCAGGCCGGGTTGCTCACCCCCAACCAAATGAAGGAAGAAGAAGGCAAGCTCCAACAACAACAACAAGAACTGCTCGCCTACCGCGACAACGTGGCCGCCGGTTTGATGGAAGAAGAGAAAATCCAAAATAAGAAATTTTACGATGCCCTGGTGGCTTACTTAAAAGAGTACAACAAGGATAAAAACTACCAGTTTGTGTTTGGCTATACCCCCGGCGGTGGCATTTTATTGGCCGCCGACAAGTTGGACATTACCCAGCAAGTACTCAAGGGCCTCAACGACCAGTATCAAGCCCAAAAAGACAAGGGCCAAACCCCGGCCCCGGCCGATAAGAAGGAAGAAAGCAAATAATTCCCTGACCCCACCATTTTAACTAACGCCGCTCGATGCCAAGCGCGGGCGGCGTTGTTATTGCCAAAGGCCGCCGCCCTGCCAATTTGGCACAACCAGGGGCCAAGCCGCCCGTCTGGCAAATTAATTGCCGACTAATCACCGATTTACTTTTAGTTTTCAACGCACCGTTATGGACAATCCTAATCCAGAAAACCCCATCCACGAAGAACCGAACGCCCAGCCCACGCCCCCCGAGGCCGAACACCACGAGGGCTTGGCCGCGCACGTGCCGGAAGCCGACGACATCGAGAAACTAAAGAGCCAAATCAACGAAACCAAAGACAAATACCTGCGCCTATTTGCCGACTTTGAAAATTACCGGCGGCGGGTGGCTAAGGAAAAGCTCGAATTTTTCACCACCGCCAACGAAGACCTGATCAAGGCCCTGTTGCCGGTGCTGGACGACTTTGAGCGGGCCCAGAAATCGTTTGAACAAGGCGGGACTGACTTGGAGGCTATTAAACAAGGAGTGGCCCTCATTTACAATAAGTTATACCGGGTACTGGAACAAAAAGGGGTAAAACCTGTGGAGGCCGCCGGTGAAACCTTCAACCCCGACCTTCACGAGGCCATTACCCAGTTTCCCGCTCCCAGCGACGAACTGAAGGGCAAAGTGATGGACGTGGTGGAAAAGGGCTATTTCCTGGGCGAAAAGGTGATCCGTTACGCAAAAGTGGTTGTAGGCGCGTGAGGCGCGTAAAAAAGCGATATGGCAACTAAAAAGGATTTTTACGAAATTTTGGGGGTAAGCCGCAATGCCTCGGCCGACGATATTAAGAAGGCCTACCGCAAAACGGCGATCAAGTACCATCCCGACAAAAATCCGGGAGACAAGGACGCCGAGGAGCTTTTTAAAGAAGCCGCCGAAGCCTACGAGGTACTGAGCAACCCTGACAAAAAGGCCCGTTACGACCGTTTTGGCCACCAAGGGGTGAGCGGTAATGGGGGCTTTAGCGGCCAGGGCGGCTTTAGCATGGAGGACATCTTCTCCCAGTTCGGCGATATTTTCGGCGGTACCGGGTTTGGCGAAATGTTTGGCGGGCGCGGCGGCCCCCGCCAGCGCAAAGGCTCCAACCTGCGGATCAAACTCAAGCTCACTTTGGAAGAAGTGGCCACCGGCGTTGAGAAAAAAATCAAAGTAAAACGCCTCATTATTTGCGATGCTTGCAACGGTAGCGGGGCCAAAAACGCCACGGCCAAAACCACCTGTCCCACCTGTAATGGTACTGGCCAAACCCGCCGGGTGGTAAACACCATGCTGGGGCAAATGATCAGCACCAGCACCTGCCCCACTTGCAACGGCGAGGGTACCCGGATTACCGAGCGCTGCCCCGTTTGCAACGGCGACGGCGTAAAACCCGAGGAAGAAGTGATCCCCATCAAAATCCCGGCCGGGGTGCGCGAAGGGATGCAAGTGGCCATGAGCGGCAAGGGCAACTACCCGCCCCGGGGCGGCGTGGCCGGTGATCTGCTCATCCTCATCGAGGAAGAGGAGCACCCCCTGCTCAAGCGCGACGAGCAAAACAACCTCCACCACGACCTCCACATCAGTTTTGTGGATGCCGTGCTGGGCACCGCCATCGACGTGCCCACCATTGACGGCAAGGCCCGCCTCACCATCGAGCCGGGTACGCAAAGCGGCAAAATCCTCCGGCTGCGCGGCAAGGGCATCCGCGAGGTCAACGGCTACCAAACCGGCGACCAACTGGTACACGTCAACATTTGGACACCCAAAAACCTGAGCAAAGAAGAACGCGCCATGTTGGAGAAACTCCGCGAGTCGCCCAACTTCAAGCCCAATCCCGGCAAAGAAGAAAAAGGCTTCTTCGAGCGCGTGCGCGACATGTTTTCTTAAGACATCCCCAAAGCCGAATGGCTATTGTTGACGGCGGCCCTCCGGGTCGCCGTTTTTTGTTTTGCCCATCCTCCTTATGAGTGGGTAAGTAACGTGCCTCAATATAGTTAAAGTTATGAAAATCAATATAGTAGATCTCTTGCGAATCAGATTTTTGGCCAAGCGAAGGCCCAAGTTTTCGTTTAGAATCCGCCCTGTTTGGCCCCACCCCGGCCAGCCGCACTTGCCCGCCCAAAAACTCTCGTTTTTGTCGTCCGGCGGGCAGGGGACGCAATTTCAAACCGATTACGGGTAATGTGCAAGAGGTCTAATCTAGTTAAGGCTTTGAAAAATCAAAAACCTAACAAAACAACCCAGATCGCTCAGCCACCCCCGAACCAGCATCCCTTGAAGATCAACCGCCCGGCGTTCATCTTTGCAAGCCCAAGCGGGCCGTTGCGCTCATGAAAACCTTCAAATCCGATAACTGCTCCGGGGTTCACCCGCTGATCATGGCGGCCCTGCAAGCCTGCAACCAGGGGCACGCCCTCAGCTACGGGGCCGATCCTTTCACGGCCCGGGCCACCGAGCTGTTCCAGCAAACTTTTGCCCGGCCCGCCCAGGCCATGTTGGTGCCCACCGGCACCGGGGCCAACATCCTGGCCCTCAAATGCGCCCTGCGCCCCTACCAGTCGGTGATTTGCGCGGCCACCGCCCATATTGCCGTGGCCGAGACCGGGGCCGCCGAGCAGATGGTGGGCTGCAAACTGCTCACCGTGCCCACACCCAATGGCAAGCTCACCCCCGCGCAAGTACGCGCGCGCTACCTGGCCGAAACCAGCGGCGGGCCTCATGCCACCCAGCCAAAATTGGTTTCGGTGGCCCAGTGTACCGAATACGGAACCGTTTACCGCCCCGCCGAACTGGCCGCCTTGGCCACCACCTGCCACGAACTGGGCCTGTGGCTCCACATCGACGGTTGCCGGGTTTACAACGCGGCGGCTTACTTGGGCTGCTCCCTGGCCCAGGCCGTGGCCCACGCCGACCTGCTCTCGCTGGGCGGGACTAAAAACGGAGCCATGTTGGCCGAGGCCGTGCTGGTGTTTAACCCGGCCATGCAAGAGGGCCTGGCCTATCTGCATAAAAATACGCTCCAGCTGTACTCGAAAAACCGGTTTGTGGCGGCCCAATTTATCGCCCTGCTCGAGGGCCAGCTATGGCAACAAAACGCCGCTCAAGCCAACCAGGTAGCCCAAACCTTGGCCGCTGGGCTGGCCCAACTGCCCGGCGTGAGCTTGGCCCAGCCAGTAGAGTCAAACCACGTGTTTGTGAACCTGCCCCTGCCCGTGGCCCAACAGCTCCAAGCCGATGGCTGGGGCTACGTATGGCAAACCGACCCGTGCGAGGTGCGCTTCGTCGCCTCGTTTGACAGCACCGGAGCCGAGGCCCGGCAACTCGTTGATTACCTGGCCGCTAAGTTGGCTTAAACCTCCTCTTTGCTAGTCGATTGGCTGTCGCGGGTGTTCTTTTGTACCGCAATGGCCCCAAACATGGCCAGCAAAAAAGCAAAGGCGTAAAAACCCTTTTCGCTGGGCAGCAGGCTGGCGTTCCACAGGCCCACGGCCAGCAGCACAATGGCCAAAATAGTAGAAAACCAGCTTAGGCCGTAGTAAAGGTCGGTAACGGGGATGCCCTCCAGCCGGTCGCGCACGCTTTTTTGTACCGATACCACCGAAAAAAGCCCGTACATGAGCACGGTGAAGTAATAACCTTTTTCGTTGAGGAGCATTTCGGCGCGCCAAAGGCCCACCAAATAGCCGATAATGCCCACGCCCAGGGCTACCCAAGAGGCTCCGATAAACGCCGCCGAAGGTTTCTGATTCATGATTTTTAGCCTGAAATTTTAAAAAAGTTTAATCGTGTAAAACTAGGCAATAATTGTGCAATGAAGTTAACCTATGCCAACTCGGGCGTAAATTCGTATCTTTGCTACTAGGCAGATGAGACCATGCAGAAAATAACCCCGCAAAACCCGCGCTTCGAGGAGGTAAAGCGGATTTTTACGGCCTTTTTGGAGCGGAAAGACCTGCGGAAAACCCCCGAACGCTTCGCTATTTTGGAGGAGATTTATTCCCGGCATGATCATTTTGATGTCGAGTCGCTCTACATCAGCATGAAAAACAAAAACTACCGGGTGAGCCGCGCCACCGTTTACAACACACTGGACCTGCTGGTGGAATGCGACCTGGTAACCAAGCACCAGTTTGGCGGTAATTTGGCCCAATACGAAAAATCGTACGGTTACCGCCAACACGACCACCTCATTTGCCTGGAGTGCCACCAGGTACAAGAGTTCTGCGATCCCCGCATCCACAACATCCAAACCATGGTGGGCGAGCTACTTCAGTTCCAAATCCAGCACCACTCGCTAGTGCTCTACGGCCAATGTATCAACGCCCAATGCCCCAACCGGGCCACTGTTCCCGCTGACCGTTAGCGTTTATGACCTTCACCCACCAACTCACTGCCGATACGCTGCACCTGAGCCTAGCAGGTGACTTGCTGGGCCTGGCCGACGAGCAACGGCTGCTCCAATGGGCCACCAGCGAGCTAGACGATGCTATCCTTTTTTGTTTGGTGGACATCTCGCAAGTGGCCTATATGAACAGTACGGGGCTTACCCTCCTCATCCGGTTGCTCACCCATTTCCGCACCCGCAATGGCGAAATGGTAGTGGTTGGCCCTTCGGCGGCAGTGCAAAAATTGCTGGTCATCACCAAGTTGAGCGCTATTTTTCAAGTGTTTGACCACCCAAACCAGGCCCGCCAGTACTTGCAAGGCTTGGCGGTATCAGCCAAGTAACTGCCACTTAGGCTAAGACTTGGTTGATAAGGCGGTTTAGAGACTTATCTGTTCATTTGTTCACTTTACCCAGCCCTTTCTGGCCAATTTTTTGTAATACTTGGGCGAACCTCATCCAAGTCATGCATTACTTTTACACTGGAAGCTAGTGGCCTTCGGGCTTTTGCTTTTTCACTTCCAGTCGTTTGGCCAAAACGCCAGCTACCGTTTTGAACGCCTCACCATCGACCAGGGCCTGTCGCAAAACACCGTAACCGACCTGGCCCAAGACCAGCAGGGCTTTATCTGGATCGCGACGCTGGACGGCCTGAACCGCTTCGACGGCCTCACCTGCAAGGTGTACCGCAACGAGGTGAACAATCCCTTCTCGCTGCGCAGCAACGCGGTGAACTCGGTCTTTGTCGACAGCCAGGGCAGCGGTGAACTCGGTCTTTGTCGACAGCCAGGGCACGCTGTGGGTAGGCACCCGGCGGGGCCTGCACTACCTCGACCGCCAGACAGAACGTTTCCATTTGTTGGAAGACAGCGTACTGCTGCCCCCCAACCTCAGCCGGGTAACGGAAGACAGCGTACTGCTGCCCCCCAACCTCAGCCGGGTAACCGATATTTGTGAAGATCACCAGCAGCACCTCTGGGTAGGGTTCGACGGCAACGGCCTGCTGCGGATCGATCTCAAATCGCCCCAGCGGCCCCTGAAACTGTACCAAAAAGACCCAGCCAACCCGGCCTCGCTGCCCGATGCCCAAGTTTATGCCCTCCATACCGACAAGAAGGGCAAGCTCTGGCTGGGCACCGAAAGCAGTTTCCTGGTCAGTTTTGATCCACCGAACAGTTTGCCAAACACTACTACCTCGACACCGCCCAATCCCAACCAGACGATGCGCTTACCTCGGTGAGCAGCGATGCCCAGGGGCGCATCTGGTTTTCTTCTTTTCTCACCGGGGTTTTTGCCTTTGACCCCCAAACCAGCAAAATCGTTAACTATACCCATAACGGGCAAGCCAATAGCATCAGCGAAAATTCGGTGATCGAAGTCCTGGTGGACCGCGAGGGCATTGTCTGGATCGGTACCAGCATCAAGGGCCTGGACCGGCTGGACCCGCGCACGGGGCAGGTCACCCATTTTACCCACGATCCTGGCGCAGCCAATAGCCTGTCGCTCAACGAAACCTACGCCCTATTTGAAGACCAACAGGGCTTTTTGTGGATAGGCACTTATAACGGCGGGGTGAACAAACTGGACCGCAACCGCAGCAAGTTTGCCCATTATTACAAATTGAAAGAAAACCCCAACTCGCTCAGCGGCAACGGGATGCGGGGCATTTGGCAAGACAAGCGGGGCATACTGTGGGTAGGCACCACCGGGGCTGGCCTCAACCTGATCGACCGGGCCAAGGGGCAGTTTATCCATTATTACCCCCCGCCCGAAGTGGCGGCCAATGCGGCTTCCATCCCCACCGTGGCCCGGCAAAAACTCCCCTATTTGGCCGAGGAACGGATCAACGTGCTGACCGAAGACCGGGATGGCAACGTGTGGGTGGGCCTGTTGAACCGAGGTTTACAAAAATTTACGCCCCGGCCCGATCCCGCCACGGGCCAGCTTACTTGGGAGACCGAACTCTACCAACACGTGGAGGGCAGCTACCAGAGCCTGGCCCACAACAGCGTCCGGTCGCTCTATTACGAGGCCGCCAGCCACTCGCTCTGGATGGGCACCCTGGTGGGGCTGAGCCGCCTGGACTTGCGGACCAACGCCTTTACCCACTACGGTTCCCTGATCTCGCACCCGGACTCGCTGAGCCACTCCATCGTGCGGCACATCGTGGTCGACCCGCTCAAGCCCCACTGGCTCTGGGTGGCCACCGAGGGCGGGCTTAATTTGCTCGACCGGCAAACGGGCAGGTTTAGGCGCTACGTAAACAACCCCAAAGACCCTACTTCGCTCTCGAGCAACCTGGTTACCTGCCTGCTGGTGGAGCCGCGCGGGCGCGTGTGGGCGGGCACGGCGGGCGGGGGCCTCAACCTGCTGGACCGCGAAACGGGCAAGTTCACCTATTTTACCGAAACTGACGGCCTGCCGAACAACTACATCTATGGCATATTGCAAGACCGGAAGGGCAAACTCTGGCTCAGCACCAACCGGGGGCTGGCCGGCTTTGATCCCTCGGCCCGGCAGTCGACCAACTACTTGGCCGCCGATGGTTTGCAGAGCAACGAGTTCAACGTCTATTCTTTTCACCAAAACGCCCAGGGCGAAATGTTCTTTGGGGGCATTAACGGCTTCAACAGTTTTTGGCCCGACAGCCTGAAAGCCAGCGACTTCCAACCGAAAGTGGTGCTCACCGATTTCAAACTGTTCAACCGGCCCGTGGCGGTGGGCGACGGCTCGCCCCTACGGCAACAGATCAGCCAGGCCACCGAAGTAGTGCTCCACTACCAGGACTATGTGTTCTCCTTTGACTTTGCGGCCTTGGACCACAGCAAGCCCAGCAAAATCCGCTACCAATACCAAATGGAAGGTTTCGACGATAACTGGATCGACACCGATGCCACCCGGCGCAC
>JALONO010000388.1 GCA_025454895.1 Bernardetiaceae bacterium | reverse complement strand
CTGCGCCCCCACCGCTGGGAACGCCAGCCCACCGCCTGGAGCCAGTAAGGTTAGCCCGCGCAATTTGACCGATGAAGCAACCCAACTCGCCGGGCCGCTAACTTGCCCAGTTGTCCCATCAGGTGGTGGCCTACCCCATCACGGATGATAACACTAGGCTAACTCGCTGATTGCCCGATTTTCCCCCAAGTATCGTAGGGTCGGTTTTGAGAAACCGACCCCATTGGATAAGATACTTCATCGTCAAATTAAACAAACATGACCAACCCCAACCGAGCCGCCCGAATAGCCGGGCTTTTG
Organism: Bernardetiaceae bacterium; assembly: GCA_025454895.1. GTDB lineage: Bacteria > Bacteroidota > Bacteroidia > Cytophagales > Thermoflexibacteraceae > JALONO01. The sequence goes on along the minus strand of JALONO010000388.1, from coordinate 2,280 downwards.
TACCTGGCCGTGGTACTAACCGGGATGTTTAGCCTGGCCTACGTGCCCGGCCAACTTTTTGTAAAAGGTGACCCGGCCAAGACTTTCGCCAACCTGACCGCGCACGAAACCCTGTTCCGGCTGAGTATGGCCAGCAGTGCCATTTGTTACACGGCCTTCGCGTTACTGCCGCTGGCTTTGTACCAACTGCTTAAACCAGTAGATGAGTTTGTCGCGAAAGTGATGGTGGTTTTGGCCATCTTGAGCGTACCCATTTCTTTGCTCAATCTGCAAAGCAAGTACGCCGTGGCCGATCTGATCGGCCTAGCGAAATCGCCAAGCCTGACCACCGCGACAGACTTCCCGGCGCAAGCTAGGCTGTACCTAGACCATTACGACAACGGGATATTGATCGCCACCCTTTTTTGGGGATTATGGTTGCTCCAGTTCGGCTATCTGGTTTTTAGGTCAGGGTTTCTACCCAAGCTGTTGGGGGTTTTATTGATGCTGGGTTGCCTGGGCTACGTGGTCAACTTTTTGGGGTTCACCCTGGCCGCTGATTATTCCTCCTGGGGCGTGTCGGCTTATTTTGGCCTGCTGCCTTCCGCCGGGGAGCTTGGGATTTGCTTGTGGTTGTTATTAGCCGGAGTAAGCGCAAAGGCAAGAGGCACGGCCGCTGCCGGATGATGAGGGATTTGCGCAGTTTGGGTGGGCCAAAAATCTGGCATACAAGCGGTGCCAGTTTCTCAAAACCGGCATTCCATGCCAATAGACTTCTTGCAGATTAGGTTTTTGGCCGGGTGAAAGCCCGGAGGCCATTTATAACAAGCTTGGCACGGTCAAAAGCCCAAAACTAGCTTTGCGTCTTAGCGGCTTTGCGAGAAATATTTTTGAACGGATCAGCCCTGCCCGTTGGGGAGGGGATGCAATTTCGGATTCAGAAAGGGTAATTTGAAAGGATTTTAATCTAATACGCCAGAGGTCTAATAAGCGTGTGGTCAGTTTCTCAAAACTGACCACACGTTGCTGGCTATGCTGGCAAAGCCCGCTCAATGCCCAGGGCCAGGCCCCGGATTTCGGCCAGGCCCCGCAGCCGGCCAATGGCGGTGTACCCCGGGGCGGCCGATTGCTTTTTCAGGTCGTCCAGCATTTGGTGGCCGTGGTCTGGGCGCATGGGGATGTGGGTAACACCCAGGCCCGTGGCGGCCCGGCGGCGTTGCTCACGCACGATCTCGCGCACCACGGCGTACATGTCCACGTCCCCGGCCAGGTGGTCGGCCTCGTGGAAATCCAGCGGGTTGGCCTCGCGTTTGGTAGCCCGCAGGTGGATAAAGTGCATTTTGGCCCCGTGGCGCAAAATCATGCCGGGCAGGTCATTGTCGGGCCGCACCCCGTAGCTGCCCGTACACATGGTAAACCCATTGGCGGGCGAGGGGGCCGCTTGCAGCAGTTGTTCCAAATCGGCCTCGGTGCTCACCACCCGGGGCAGGCCCAGCAGGGGCCGGGGCGGGTCGTCCGGGTGAATGGCCAGGCGAACGCCCACCCGTTCGGCCACGGGCACTACCTCGCGCAGAAAGTGGTAGAGGTTGGCCCGCAGTTCGGCATCGCCCACCTGGGCGTAGGTGTCCAGCACGGCCTGGAAATTCTCCAACGTGAAACTCTCTTCCGAGCCGGGCAGCCCGGCAATGATGGTGCGGGCCAACTGGTGGGCCTGCTCGGCCGTCATGGCCTCGTAGCGACGTTTGGCCTCCGCCTGAGTGGCTTCATCATAGTCGGCGGCGGCTCCAGGGCGGTTCAAAATAAACAAGTCAAAAGCGGCAAAGTCGGCCTGGCTGAACCGCAAAGCCCGCGAGCCGTCGGGCATGGGGTAGGCCAGGTCGGTGCGGCTCCAATCTAGTACCGGCATAAAATTGTAACACACCGTCGACACGCCGCAAGCCGCCAGGTTCACCAGGGTTTGCTTGTAATGATCGATATACCCCTGCCAGTTAGGCCCGCCGGTTTTGATTTCTTCATGCACGGGCACGCTCTCCACCACGCTCCAGCGCAGCATAGGCCGACCTTGCCACTGGGCAGCAGCCTCAATTTCGGCTTTGCGACGGGCAATTTCTTCTTCGCCCCACACTTGGCCGTTGGGCACGTGGTGCAGGGCGGTTACAATGCCCGTGGCCCCGGCTTGCAAAATATCGGAGAGGGAAACCGGATCCTTCGGCCCGAACCAGCGCATGGTCTGTTCCATAATTGATAACAAAGCATTGGGTGAACGGTGGCAAAATTACGCCACGGCGGACAAGCCGCCAA
>JALONO010000240.1 GCA_025454895.1 Bernardetiaceae bacterium | reverse complement strand
GCGTTTACCTTTGTAATTAATTATTGAACAAAGATACATCAATAAGATTTAAAAAGTCAATACCTAAGGACAAAAATTTTAAATAAAAATTGATTTAAACATGAAAAACACTGTAAATCAACGCCTTGTGATGGTCATCGACCATTTGACCAAGGGCAACGAGAAACGCTTTGCCGACGGCCTGGGGGTTAGCCCAGCGGTGATCAACAACTACACCACGGGCAAGCAACAGAGCAAACCCGGCTTCGAGATGCTGGCCCGCATTGCCGAAGCCCATCCCGCTATTAATATTGAGTGGCTCATTAGCGGCCGGGGCGAGATGCTCAAGCCCGCCAGCCCCGACCGGGTGCTGGTGGCCACTCAAGACCTGACCGGCAACCTCACCGTGCCGCTCATTAACCGGCGGGCGGCGGCCAATTATTTGGCCCAAGGGCACAGCCAAGAGTACTTTGAGCAACTGGACGCGCTGGTGCTCCCGGCCCCGTTGCTCCGGGGAGGCCAGCACTATGCCCTGCAAGTGAGCGGTGACAGTATGGCACCCACCCTGCACGACGGCGACCTGGTAGTATGCCGCCTGCTGGAGGCTGGCCGCGCTGGCCGCTGGGCCGACGCTACCAATGGCGAGGTGTACGTGCTGGCCAGCCAAAACCGGGGCTTGCAAGTAAAAAGGGTGCAAAACCGCCTGGCCCAAGGCTATTTCCGCTGTTTGAGCGATAACCCCGCCCACTCCACGTTTGATCTGGAAGTGGATAATCTACTGGAAATGTGGCAAGTACGATGGAAGCTGTCGGCCCACTTGGCTAACGATGCCGCCGACCTGCAAACCCGCCTGGAACACCTGGCCCAACGGGTAGAAAAGCTAGAGGAGCGTGAGTTGTACTAAAACTACCTCACGACGATTACGGGCGAAAACAGTGCTTCAGCCTGGCGATCAATCATTTACAACATCAGTAATATGCCGTTTCGGTTTGAGTATGGGGGCGGTCTTTGCCCCAATGAACATCCGGCAACCGGGTAAAACGTCGTTTAATTCAAGTTTGCCAGCCTGCGTAGTACCGGCCGCCTTGCCCAATGTGCGCAATTGCGCACAAATTTTTAACGGGTAAACCGTTGCCAAATCCAAAAAATCACAGAACAAACCGCCATCAAACCAAAAAACAGGGCACTCTCGGCCGGGTTATAATACACAATGGCCCCGGCGCACACCACCGCTAGGGTGGCGGCCAGCAACGGTAGCCAAGGGTAAAAAGGGGTTTTGAAAGGCCGGATCAAACCGGGTTCCCGGCGGCGCAACACCAGCAAGCTCACCATGCTGGTAAAATACATTACCACCGCCCCCAGCACCGACAGCGTGATGATCTGGGACGTGCGGCCGGAAAAAATGGCGATCAGGCCCACCACGCCGCCCGCTACCAAGGCCCAGTGCGGGCTTTGATAACGCGGGTGCAAATTGGCCAACCGTCGGGGCAAATACCCCTCGCGGGCCATCGCGAAAATTTGCCTCGAGTAGCTGATGGTGTTACAGTGAAACGAGGCCACCAGCCCAAATAGCCCCAAACTGGCGAAAATGGCCGTCCATTGGCTGTTTTTGCCCAGTACTTGGCCCAAAGCCTCGGGTAGGGGGTGGTCGATTTTGCTCAGTCCGCGCCAGTCGCCTACGCCGCCGCTGAGTAGCATTACGCCCAGGGCGAGCACTACTAGCGTAAAAATGGCCCCTAAGTAACCCCGAGGGATCGTCCGTTGGGGGTTTTTGACCTCTTCGGCCACCATGGCCACGCCCTCAATGGCCACAAAAAACCACATGGCGTAAGGCACGCCCGGTAAAATGCCTTCGGTAACCAAGGTGGGCGGGTTGTTGGCCATAAACTTAGCCCACTCGAAGTGCGGAGCGATGATCATCAGAAACACCAAAATTTCCGCCACGGATAACACCGTAACGATCACCGAAAACCGGGCCCCTTCTTTGATTCCAAATAAATTGACGGTGATGAAGATGAAGTACATAGACACGGCCGTAGGCGTAACCGGAATGGCCGGGTGCAAAAAGTGCGCATAACTGCCCAGGGCGTAAGCAATGGCCGGGGGGGCCAACAAAAAATCGACTAAGGTGGCAAAACCTGCCACAAACCCGCCCAGCGGCCCAAATGCCCGGCGGGCATAGGTGAAGGGCCCGCCAGCTTGCGGCATCGCGGCCGTGAGTTCGGTATAACTGAAAATAAACGAGATGTAGAGCGTGGTAACCAGCAACGTGGAACCCAAAAACCCGAGGGTGCCGGAGGTTTCCCAGCCATAGTTCCAGCCAAAATATTCGCCCGAAATGACCAGGCCCACCGCAATGGCCCAAAGCTGGATGGTGTTGATTTCTTTTTTGAGGCCCAATTCGGCTGGAGGTGGGGTTTCCGATACATTCATGCTACAAACAAAAGCACAAAATAGGAAAAGGAACCGAAGGAACCTGGTTTTGGCCTCGGTTTTACCCCGTTTTATTTTCAAGTGATCTTTCGCCCGGCTAGCCGGATATTGTCGAGAAATGAAACCAAAAAAGATGGATTACTAACCGCGAGCCGCTTTTAGGGAGGTAGCCTGGTTTGAAAACCTAATTTGCGAGCCGGACGGGCTTGGCAAAATCGCTGGGAAGAGTTTGTTTTGGCGCTCTTACTAGTACTTTTTTTGGAACAAATGTACTTTTTTGACTAAACGCGAATAATGGTATTGGCAATCGACATCGGCAACTCCGATGTGGTGGTAGGCTTATGGCACCACCAACATTGGCTACATCAGTGGCGTACTCCCGCCTTGATCACCGAAACCGCCGCCTTTTACGATACTAAAGTGAACCAATGGCTGGCCCAAGCGGGCATCCATTGGGAGCACCTGCGGCACGTAACCATGAGCAGCGTGGTGCCGCCGCTCACCGAGGTGTTTCGTTATTTGGTCCAGACCGCCACCACCCGGCCACTCGTGCGCCTAGGCCCGGAGGTGTACCCCCAACTGGGGATCAACCTATTGAACCCCCAGGAAATCGGTTCCGATTTGGTGGCCAATGCGTTAGCGGCCCACCATAAATTTCGCCAAGCCTGTATCGTGGTCGATTTTGGCACCGCGCTTACCTTCACGGCTATTTCGGCCCGGGGCGACATCCTGGGTGTAAACATTGCGCCGGGCTTGGCTACGGCCATCAAAGCTTTGTCGCAAAACACGGCCCGGCTGCCCACCGTCCCGTTGGAATATCCGAGTTCGGCTTTGGGGCGGGGCACCACGCACGCGATCCAAGCCGGCGTGCTCATTGGCTACCGGGGCTTGGTGGAGGCCCTGCTGGCGGCCATGCGCGCCGAGCTGCAAGACCGTTGCATTGCCGTGGCCACTGGCGGGCTGGCGAGTGTGATACCGCCGTTGCGCAGCCAATTTTACGCCATCGAACCCACGTTAACCCTGGACGGGCTGCGGCTAGCCGCCGAAAAAGTGCTGACGAGCCGATTGGACACGGAAGGTTAACGCTCGCGGAGCCACCACCCAACCAGCAAAAGGAAGACCAAAAGCCCACCCCCGGCCCACCACCACCAGCTTCCGGAGTCCCCAAATAATGGTCCCGGCTCGCCTACCAACACAAAATTGCCCCACAAATAAGGGCTGGTGTTGGTGCCGTTGGTATCCAAAAACTCCATTTTGGCGCGTTGCAGGGCCACGTCTTTGGGCAAACCGTCTTTCAAATATTTATATAAAGCGAGGTTGATATTCTTGGCGGCCAGGTCGTTGGCGTTCCACAACGTCATGATCAGGTTGGGGCAGCCCGCATAAGTAAAAGCCCGGGCTAAGCTCAAAATACCCTCGCCCTTGAGCACCTCACCGTCGCCGGTTTCGCAGGCACTGAGCACCACCAGTTGCACCTCGTCCATCTCCAGTTCGTAAATTTCGGGGGTGTAGAGCCGCCACACCCGCAGCGAGTCGTTTTCGCGCGGGTAAAACGCCACGTAAGAGGCCAGCGGATCGTTGTCATCGGCTTCGGCGTGGGTGCTCAAATGGATGACCCCGTAACGGCGGTACGCCCGCAGAAAATTCTCCTTCAAAGCCCGGTCCACCGAGAGCGTGTATAAACTGCCGTAAAGCTGGCCGATGCCCTCGGCTTCCTCGCGGGTAGAGGGCAGGTTCTCCAGCGAGTCGCGGGTGATGGAAACCGTGAACCGAGTGTCGCCCCGGGCAAACGGGGCCACCACGAACAACGAGTCGGAACGCTGGAAGCCGCGCCGGGGGGCAAACAAGCTACCTTCGTCGCCCCGGCCCGCCCGCACCGCTTCGCAAAACAAAGTAGCCGAATAAGCCCGACTGGTGGCGTATTTGTACAATAAATAACGACCGTCGGGTTTGAGCAGGGCATCAAAGGGCACCTTGTGCAACGCGCCGTCCGGCACAAGCACCAGCCGGGTAACGTTGGCCTGGTTCAGTGCTTCTTCCACGGGCAGCACCAGTTTGTCGTACCAGTAGCGGGCTTGCAGCCGGTAGGTGGCCGCGTTGTAGCGGTTGCGCAGGCTGGTTACCAAACCGTTCAAGGCTTCGGTTTGCTGGCCAAATTCGGCATCCAGCGGGATGGTTTTGGCCACCAGCCCAGTTTGGGTAATGGCAAACACGAACAGGTTCTTCTCGCCCAAGAAATACTCGAGCATAGCCGTTTGCGCATCGGGTAGGCAGGCACGCACCTGCGCGAGGGGGGCTAACCGCTGCGCGTATTTAAGGCGGTAGTAACGCGGGTTTTTGGCCTCTACTTCGCGGATAAACTGCTGGTAGCCCCGCTCGGCGGCTAAGAGCTGACTGTTGAGACTATCAGCAACGGCGGCGGGTTCCTTTTTCTGGGCGGCCACCACCAGGGCTTCTTGCAACTTGGCGATTTGCTGGCGTTGTTTCGCCTCCTCCGCTCCTAGGTTTACCAGTTGGCGGGCCTTACTACTTTGCAGCCCCAGCCGCAGGGCGTTGGCTTTGCTCAGTTCAGTAAAATGCAGGGCCAGCTCGGGCTGTTGTTGTTGCAGGGCGGTAACGATGGCCTCTTCGTACACCGAGTAAATGCGGTTGGTGAACGATACCCGGTTGGCTTCCTGGTCAAATCCCTGGCGGATGCTGTCGATTAAAGCCGTGCAGAGTTGGTAGGTGGCCAAGGCCGCCCCCGGTTGACGGGTCTCGTTTTGGAGTTGGGCCTTGGTTTGCAGGGCTTCCAACATCACGGTGGGTGCCCTAAAATTGCGCAAAGGCGGCTGGGCGGCCGGGTCTTCGTTTTTAAACTCCCGGTGCAAGGCGATGATAGCTCGTTGGGTTTGCCGCAAAGCTTCCGGCAACTGGCCCTGGGCCTTGTGCCACCTGCTGCGCAGCAGGTGGGTGGCAGCCAAAGCCCGCTGGTTACCCAGGGTGGCCGCCACTTGTTCGGCTTCGTCTAGGCTAGCCTTGGCTTCGTTGAATTGGCCCAAACTGATAAGGTTATCGGCTGTGTTGCGTAATACCACAGCCAGGTAGGGGGTTTTTTCAAAAATTTGCCGATTAGCAGCCAGATTCTTAAAGTATAATTGGGCACTGTCCAATTGGCCAAGTTCTTTATAACAAATACCCGCATTCATGTTGGCGGCCATCCACACCAAGTTTTTTTCTGAGCTGTTGAGGAGATTTTCCAGATTAACACTGAGGACTTCTCGATAACGTTTTTGCTCAAACAGTACCCCAGCCAAGTTGTTGTTGATAATGGTTCGTATTTCTTGCTTTATTTGCGGGGACAAAGGGGCCGAGGCCAAAGCCGTTTTGGCTTGACTAAAATAACGAGAGGCTAATCCTAAGTTGTTTTGGCGGTAATAATAACCCGCTAATGAATTGAAAAGCGATGTGGCTTTGTGGATTTTAGGATAGCGTAACGCCAAGTCTTGAGCGCGCTGATAATGCGCGAATGCGCTGCTGTCTTCGGCTTTTTGCCAATACAAATCACCCAAAGTGAGGTGGATGCGAAAAAGTAAGCTATCGGTGAGGGCCAGGGGCACTTGACTAGCCGTTTGCAAGGCCCGTCGTTCGGTTTCAATCGCTTGAGGCACTTGCCCGAGGGTGTATTCCAACATGCCCCGGTAGGCGATGGCTTCCACCATTGCCCGCGAGTTGGGCAGCAGTTCTTTTTCCGCTTTGGTAGCTTGAGCCAATAGCCCGGCAATTTGCGTCTCATTCTCGGCGTTTTGTCCCTGGTAGTACATGCTGCGCAATGGGGCCAAGAGGGCAGCCTCGCCCCCCGCCTTGGGCAAAAACCCGGCCGACTGGGCCAAGGGCTGGTGGGGCAGCCACCCCAGCCCGATCAGCAAGACCCCGACCCACCCGGCCAGCCAAAAGTCAAATCGGCTGCTCATAATCAAACCAATTTAGTTGAAGCACTTTCTATTGTAGAAAACGCTCATAATTAGTCATTTTACCGGAAATTCCAGTATGGTGCCGCCCCGATGAGATCACCCGGACGGCACCATACTAATGTATGAACGTGCATGGATGTGCCTAAGCTTCTAAAATGATGATGATCAACGGCGGGATACGATTCTTCCAAACGGCCTTGGCTAAAAGTAGCCAGGGCGTTGGCCCGGGCCAACAGTTCAGGCGGCACATCGGCCCGGCGGCGGTACACCCGCACTTCGGCCCGCAAGTTGCTGGCCACCCGGTTGTTGCCGTCGGTGGCGAAGTAGTCGACCGATACAAAGTACGGCTGGCCTAAGGGAGGTCGGCTTACGGCAAACTCCACAAATCGGCGCACGTCCAGCGCGGCCCCGGTGCTCACCACGGCGTTGGGTGTGCCTTGCCCACCGCGCAGCAAAACTTCCTGCCGGTCGTTTTGCACAATGTAGTTGTAGCCAAAACCCGTGGCCGGGATGGGTTGCGGCTTGTCGGCCCCGTAAACGGGAGGGATGCTGTTGGTTTGGGTTACCACAAACACCCCGCTGGGGTAACGCCCGCCTTGGATGGTAACCTGGGTGGTAAACTTGCGGTTTTTGTAACACCCCCGGCTGGGTTGGTAGCTAATGGTGTATTTGATGCCGCCCACGCTGTTGTTTACGTCAAACGCCCCGGTGCGGGAGTCGAAACCGGCTAAATTTTGCTTTACGTCCAGCTCGTCGCCATTGGCCAGGGCCAGGTTTTCAATGGCAAACACCCCGTCTTCGTAGTCGCCTACCGGGCGGATTACCCGGGGGCTGCCCGCTTGGGGGTAGTAAACATTGGTTTCGTAGCGGAACTCGATGTCCGGGCAGCGGATTTCGTTGAATATTTGGCAGCCACTGAAGGCCAGCGTGATGGCCACACCGGCCACCAAGGAAAAGAGGGTACGCATAGTAGTACGATAGTTCAGTTTATTAATGTCGCGTTGGGAAATATTATGACAACTACGCTGGCCCCGGCTGAAAAGTTGGTACCCGGTAAAAGTAGCCAATTTGTGGCAAACTACCTGGTTTTGTTTCTTTTATCGCCAGAACTGGCCCGTTAAAACCCCGCCCAAGCTCAACTTGCGGGCTATTCGCGGGCCGATGAAAGCATTTGGTTGGACTGTAAGGTTGGTTTGGCCTTGCGGTTAGGTTCTGGTTTTTCTGGCCAAGAGCGGTAGGGGACAAGTTGATTGTTTTCTGAGAGGAGAGATCGGGGAAAGGAAGTTTCTTCGGTGTTTGGTAAATTTGTTTGCATCATAATATAAATTATGTTAAATAAAAAACCCTCCCCGATCAACTAACTGGCCTAAGACTATCCTGATCAGGTTAGCCTGGGTCAGATTGGCAAAAAACCAATTGGGCATCCCTGGCTTCCACCCGAGACAGACATTTTAAATCACCGTTAATAGACAAGAGTCTTTTAATAAAAGGCCACAGTGTTATTATGTTAAATAGATGTCTTCCGCCCTACCCTTCTTTGTTGCAAAGTTTCATTAGAAGCTTCTTGACCATAAATCTATTATGGCATGTAAATATTGGGGCGTTTCACTTAAAAATTCATCGTTTTCACCTTACAATCAGTAACTCAAACAGCTTCTTAGACTTCTTGCAGATTAGGTTTTTGAACGAGTTTATGGCCGGATTTTCGTTCAAAACCCGGCCTTTTTGGCCCCACCTTGACCAACCGCACCTACTCGCCTAAAACGAGCGTTTTTGGGGCGAGTAGGTGGTTAGGGACGCAATTTCGAACCGAGTAAGGGTGATTTGAAAAGGCTTTACTCTAATCCGTAAGAGGTCTATTAAAACCGCTTACAGATTAAACGCGCTCGCCTTGGGTGGTAAAACCTCAATCTGGGTAACCGCTGCCGCCCGATTTTTCTGCTCATCAACCCCAAATGTTGGGGCAAAAAAAACCGCCGATCGCATGTGGGCAACCGGCGGTCTGCGCGTTTAGGTAAGCTTTCTTTTGCCTCCACAACCTAAAACCTGTTGGGATCGGATAATTTTTGAACCAAAAACCACCGTAAATCCACCAAGGTGCGATTGAAGAACTGCATAGCTCAAAATTAACCAAACATTTCGGGGATAAGTTGGAAAGCAGGCAAAAATTTTTTTGCTGCTGGGGTAACGGCCCCGTTTGTGCGCAATTGCGCACACGCGCGCCGACTGGCTAGGCCGTAAAACCGAGCAGCAGCACGTCGTCGAGTTGCCGTTGGTGGCCCTGCCACTGGGTAAACCGGGCGCGGAGGAATTCAGCTTGGTCGGCAAATGGCAGTTGAGCGGCTTGGGCCAGCCAAACCCGGAACTGTCGGTAGCCCATTTTTTTGCCCTGGGGGCTAAACTGGTCGCGGTAGCCGTCGGTTACCAAATAAAAAGCCGTGGGCTGGCCTTGTGGCAACGGCAGGGAAAACTGGGTGAAATGGGCTTGGTGCTCGGCCCGCCCGCCAATGCTCCGCCGGTCGCCTTTGATCTCGTGCAATTGGCCTTGGCTGAAGAAAAACAACGAATGCTTGGCCCCTGCAAATAGCAAAAGGCGGGCCTGGTGGTCAAGGCAGCAAAGGCCGATTTCCAGGCCCTCGTGGCTAGCTTGCCGGTCGTGCTGGAGGGCCGTACTCACGTGGTGGTGCAACCGATCCAGGATTTGGTCCACCGCTAGGTAACCTTCGGCCTCGACGGTGCGGTTAAGGGCCTGAATGCCCAACAGCGACAAAAAAGCTCCTGGCACTCCGTGGCCCGTACAGTCGGCTACGGCCAAAAAGGTTTTGCCGTTTTGTTGGTTAGCCCAGTAAAAATCACCGCTCACCACATCTTTGGGTTGGTAAAATACAAAATGCTGGGACAAAACGGCTTGCAAATAATCGGGGTCGGGCAAGAGGGCCTGTTGGATGCGCTTAGCATACCCGATGCTGCTCTGCACAGCGGCCAGCAGCCCCGTAATTTGCAAGTTCTGGTTCTCCAACTGCTCGTGGATGGCGGTGATCTCCTCCAGGTTTTGCCGGATTTCTTCATTAGCGGCCACCAGTTCGGTATTGCTTTGGCCTAGGTCGGCCGTGCGGGCGGCCACTTGGGCCTCTAACCCCTGGTTAACCTGTAAAATTTGATCTTGTTTGCGGCCGGCAATAGCAAACGCCAAACCCAAAAACAGCGGTGCCGTATCAATAATGTAGTGCAACGGGTTAACCTGGTGCAGGGCTACCAAACCAGCCCAGGTCCACGGTAGCTTGCGCCACGGAAGGTCGATGGCAAAGGCCAAAAATGGGAAACCCGCGCCAAAAGCGCAACCAAAAACGGAGTAGTGTAAAGTTTGTCGGTAATGAAATGACATTTAAGTGCGGCTGCTTCAAAAACCGGGCGATCTTACAAA
>JALONO010000034.1 GCA_025454895.1 Bernardetiaceae bacterium | reverse complement strand
TGCTGCTGGGCGCGGTGCTCATGCTCAACCACATTGGCCAGGCCGATGTGGCCACCAAGGTCCACAACGCCTGGTTGCGCACGCTCGAGGACGGCATCCATACCTACGATATTTTTAAAGAAGGTGTGAGCCAGGAAAAGGTGGGCACCAAGGAGTTTGCCCAGGCCGTGATCGCCCGCTTGGGCCAAAAGCCCAACCAGCTCAAGGCGGTGGACTATGGCACTTCCAAGCCCAAGGAGTTCAAACCGTTCCAGTTTAGGCCCCATACCCCGGCCAAAAAAGACACCGTGGGGGTGGATGTGTTCATCAACTGGGAGGGCCAGCCCAACGCCATCGGCAAAATTATGGAGGGCTGCAGCACTGACCGCCTCAAGCTGGTGGTGATCAGCAACCGGGGCGTGAAGGTGTACCCCGACGGCCTGCCGGAAACCTTTTGCACCGACCACTGGCGCTGCCGTTTTGAAAGCCCCGACGGCGGCCCCATTGGCCACGCTGACATTTTGGCCGTGCTGGCCAACACCGCCAAAGCGGGCATCGATTTTATTAAAACCGAGAACCTCTGCCACTTCGACGGCAAAAAAGGCTATACCCTGGCCCAGGGCCAATAACTAGCCCCGGTACTTGCACCCTTCCGCCCGCCCCCGCGCGCGGAGGGGTTTTTTATTGCTTGGGGAGGTGGTGGGTTGACCAATGCAAAATGATTGCATGATTAAATGATTGTTCTACTTGGTTATCAATTATTTAATAGCACCAGTAATCCGCAATCGCTACTTGATTTTGGGATAGGTTTTAGCTTTACAATCCCGTTATGGGTTGCCCAAACTTGCCAACCTGGGCTTAAACCCCTAACATTGCCTTCTTTAAGGTTCCTCACTTTCTTGCCATGCGCCAATTCGGGTTGATCGGGAAAAAACTTTCCCACTCGTTCTCCAAAAAATATTTCACCGAAAAGTTTGCCCGCGAACACATTGCCGACGCGGCTTTTGAGTTGTACGAACTGCCCCAGGCCCAGGATTTTTTGGCCTTGGTGGCCCGTTTGCCCCAGCTGCGCGGGGTTACGGTAACCATCCCTTACAAACTAGAGGTAATGCCTCTGCTGCACCATATCGCGGCCACGGCCCGGCGCATCGGGGCGGTTAACGTGATCAAGATCGGGCCGGGCGGGCGCCTGTCGGGCCACAATTCCGACTACGTGGGCTTTCGGCAGTCGCTGGAAAGGTTTTTGGGCGGGGTGCGCCCCCGGGCCTTGGTGCTGGGCACGGGCGGGGCCTCGCGCGCGGTCGGCACCGCCCTGGAAGACCTAGGCCTGCCCCACACCTACGTATCCCGCGAGGCGGGGCAGCGGCCCGGCTGCCTCACCTACCAAGGCTTGAAGCAACAGCCGCTGGCCAATTACCCGCTCATTATCAACACCACGCCCTTGGGCACGTACCCCAACGTGGCTGAGTGCCCCGACCTGGCCTACGAGCAGCTTGGCCCCGGCCACTTTTTGTACGACCTGGTGTACAACCCCGAACAAACCGAGCTAATGCGACGGGGGGCCGCTCAGGGAGCCCAGGTCAAAAACGGGCTGGAAATGCTCTACTTGCAAGCCGAGGAAGCCTGGCGCATTTGGAACGAGGCCGATTGATGGCGAGCCTCATTTTGCGGGTTTTGGGCTAACATTGCGGCCCGGCCTAGGCTGGTTTTCACCTTGTACCCAAATTTTATTGAACAAGTTATGCAATTACTAGCAGGCAAAAACGCCTTGGTAACCGGGGCATCTAAGGGCATTGGCCGGGCCATCGCCCTGCGGTTTGCCCAGGCCGGGGCCAACGTAGGGTTTACCTACCTCAGCAGCGCGGCCCAGGCCCAGGCCCTCGAGGCCGAACTGTTGGCCCTGGGCGTGAAGGCCAAGGGCTACCGTTCCGATGCCTCGGACCACGCGGCCGCCGAGCAACTGATCCAAGATTTTTTGGCCGATTTTGGCAGCCTGGAAGTGTTAGTGAACAACGCGGGCATCACTAAAGACAGCCTGCTGCTGCGCATGACCGAGGAGCAGTGGGACGGCGTGATCAACGTCAACCTCAAGTCGGTGTTTAACCTCACCAAAGCCGCCACCAAGCAGTTGATGAAACAGCGCGGTGGCTCGGTGATCAACATGACCTCGGTGGTGGGCGTAAAGGGCAACGCCGGGCAGGCTAACTACGCTGCGTCCAAGGCGGGCATCATTGGGTTCACCAAGTCGGTGGCGCAGGAACTTGGCTCGCGCAACGTGCGGTGCAACGCCATCGCCCCAGGCTTTATCCTCACCGAAATGACGGCCCAACTCGACCCTAAAGTGGTGGAGGGCTGGAACGAGGGCATCCCCATGAAACGCGGCGGCAGCCCCGAAGAGGTGGCCGACTGCGCGGTGTTTTTAGCCTCGGACCTGTCGCGCTACGTAACGGGCCAAACCCTGCACGTAAACGGCGGCATGCTCACCATCTAAACTGGTATAGACCTGGGTGATGAGAAAGTGAACGGAACCGCTTATCTTTAGGCCCACTTTGGCCGCAGGCACTCAAGGTGGCTAACAATGAACGAAAACAACGAATTACTCCTTTTCTTCGGGCGGTTTCACCCGCTGGTGGTACACCTGCCCATTGGGCTGCTGTTTGTGGCCCTGCTGATGGAAATATTTGCCGGGTTTGGCCGCTTCCGAGCTTTAAAAGAATCGAGCGAGTTTGTGCTGTTCCTGGCCGCCCTCACTTCGGTGCTGGCAGCGTTGGTGGGCTACCTGCTGTCGCTGAGCGGGGGTTACGATGCCGACCTGCTGGCCCAACACCAGTGGGCGGGCATTGCCGTGGCAGTACTGGCCGTAGTAGCCTATTGGGCCAAAACCCGTAAATCGCGGGCGGCCTATTGGCCTTCGCTGCTAGGCAGTTGCGTGGCCCTTACGCTGGCCGGGCACTGGGGCGGCTCGCTCACCCACGGCGAAAATTACCTCACCGAGTACATGCCCGCCCCCCTGCGCGAACTGGCAGGCCTGCCCCCGCGCAGCGAGCTGGCGGCCCAGGCTCCGCCCCCGCCCACCGACCCCAACCAGGCCCTGGTGTTTGCCCACGTGGTGCAGCCCATCATGCACGCCAAGTGCGAAAACTGCCACAACCAAGGCAAGCAGAAGGGCGGCCTGCGGTTGGATAAGTACGACTTTGTGGCCAAAGGCGGCGAGAACGGGGCCATTTTCACGGCGGGCAAGGCCACCGAAAGCGAAATGTACAAGGTGCTGCTGCTGCCCGAGGCCGACGACCACCATATGCCGCCCAAGGGCAAACCCCAGTTGACCAAGGAAGAAATCGCCTTGATCGGCTGGTGGATCGACCAGGGGGCCAAGCCCGACCAAACCCTGGCCCAAGCCCAAAAGACCCCGGAAATTGAGGCCGCGCTAAAAATGGTGGGCTTGGGGGGCACGGGTGCTGCTACGGCCACGGCCACGGCCGCCGCCAAAAAAGTGGAGAGCGAAGTGTACAAAAAGCAAGTGCCCGCGCCCGATGCCGCCGCCATTAAAAAACTGAAGGATTTGGGCATTTTGGTGGCCCCCATTGCCCTGGAGAGCCACTTGCTGCGCGTGCAGGCGGGCCTGGCCCCGCTCAAAGGCAGCGGCCAGCCATTCGCTGACCAGCACCTGGCCCTGCTGGCCCCCCTGGCCCCGCAAATTGTGTGGCTGGACTTGGGCAACACCCAGGTAACCGACGCGGGCCTGGCCACCGTGGGCCAAATGCCCAACCTGGTGAAACTGGCCTTGCCCAACACCCAAGTAACCGACGCGGGCCTCGATAAGTTGGCTCCCCTGGCCCACCTGGAGTACCTCAACCTCTACGGCACCGCCCTCACCGATAACGGGCTGGCCAAACTGGCCCCGCTCAAACGGTTGCAGGCCCTGTACGTGTGGCAAACCAAAGTAACCGAGGCCGGGGCCAAACAACTGCAAACCCAACTGCCCGGCCTGGCGGTGGACCTGGGCTGGCAGCCTAACGCCGCCCCGGCCAAGGTGGAGGCGAAGAAGAAGGCGTAGCCAGGGCAACCGCGATGTTCAAGAAAAGAGGATTGTATTTTTCTGGATTGAGCTAATACCAGAATTAAATGGCGATTATGCATTAGACCTCTTGCATATTAGCCGTACTCAGGTCGAAATTGCGTCCCCTCCCCGACGGGGAGGGACAGGGTGGGGCCAAAAAAGGGCAGGTCTTGAACGAAAATTTCGGGCTTTGACCCGGCCAAAAACCTACATCTGCAAGAGGTCTATTCTCTTTAGTTTAAATGATTGATAATTAAGGTGAACACTCCCTTAATCTGACAATCATACTAGTGTGAGATAGCCATTCCCCGGTTTTCCGCATTGGAAGAACTTCCGCAATGGCCCGCCCGGCCTGCCTACTTCACAAAATAGGTCTTTTGCCAAAGCATTTTGCCCTTGGCATCTTTTTGCCCCACCACAATTTTGAGCAGTTTGTGTTCCGGCAGAGGTAGGCTGTGCAGGGCCACGCGGCCGCGCCGGGCCTCGGCCGGCCATTGGAAACCCAGGTCGGTGTAGCCGGCCTTGCGCAGCTCGATGGGGATGTCGTTTTTGTCTTTGGGGAACACTTGCACCACAAACGCGGGCTTCAGGTCTTCGTCTTTGGCGTCGGCCTTGTAAAACAGCAAGTTACCGCCCTTGTGGAACACCAAAAACTGGTCTTGCACCACCAGGCGGCCGCCCTGGATTTCGCCGCTGCGATACTGGTTGCTGGCGTGGATGCCCAGCACCTCGCCCTTGGCGGGCTGCTCGTCAATGCGCCAGGTGAAGGCATCGAGCCGGGTATCGCTTTCCTTGATCTCGTGCGGGGGGATCAGCTTGGCATCGGGTTGCTGGTAAAACATGATCTCGCTCAACCGGCTGGAGTCGTTAAAGCTGATCTTCATTTTGGCGCATTTGATGTAGTTGATGCCCGTTACCAGAGTGTCTTGCTCTAGCACATAATACAGGCTTTCGCCGTTGCCGTCCACATCGGTGCGGTACAGTTGGCCTTTGCGGAAAAAGGCTTTGATCTCCCGGCCCTTGGTTTGGTTAAAGTTCTTGACCGTATCGGTCGAGATCACGAACGACTTTTCGTTGAGCTTCATGTCCTCGATTTGGCCGTTTTTCATGCGCACGTCAATTTTTTGGGCGGTCATTTGCGAGCCTTTGGACCAAATAACGGGGTCGTAGGCAAAGTGGATGGTCGAGTCGTTGAGGAAGTACCCGATCGAGTCGGACTTGGACTGGAAATCGGAGCGGTAGGCCCGCACGTTGCGGTAGCCGATCAAATAGTCGCGGTCGGGCAGGCTGTCCACCCCTGATTTTTCTTGGTACGAGATCAGCGTATCGGCCGAAATGAACAGCGTGTCGGTGCCGTAGCTGGGCGGGCTAATGAGCACGGCGTTGCCATACACCTCCGTCCGCTCAATCACGCCGTCGTGCTTGGCGTAGTCGCCCAGCACGGTAATGTTGTCCTTTTTGCCGTAAAACTCCACGTTTTTGCGGGCCACACCTTTTTCGGTGATCTTATCATAATCTAAAAAATCACCGCTGATGGTGTAATCCTTGGTGTCGATTTTGGCCCGGCCCTTGAATTTGGAGGTGCCCAGGGTTTCGTTGTATTCCCCGCCGTCGGCAATTACCAGGCCGTTGGGCGTGCGGATGCGCGTGCGCGAGTTGAATTTGGCCAACTTCTCGCGGGTAAAATAAGTAAGGGTGTCGGCCTCGATGTAATTGTTGGGGCTTTGGTACACCACGTTTTTACGGAACGTGGCCACTTTGCTCACCGTGTTGTAATAGCCCACCTGGCTGTTGAGGGTGGAGCTGTCGTTGCGGACGGTGCCCCCGCCGTAGTAGTGGGCGATTTTGGTCTTTAAATTATAGTCAAGGCGGCGGGTGGTAACGGTTTTTTCCACGTCGGTCAAAATGACCTGGCCCCGCAGGCGGGCAATGCGGGTGTTGCCGTCGTAGTACAGCGTGTCGGCCACCACGGTGGTGCCGTCCTCGTCCATGAGGCGGATGTGCCCAAACGCATCCACCAAGTTGCGTTTGAGGAACTGGGTGGCACTGTCGCACCACATGAGGGTAGGCCCTTGCTTAAAATTTACTTGGGTGTTGTTGGCACTGTCGCGCTTCACCTTGCGGATTTTTTCGCCGCGCAGGGTATCGCCCACCAGCAGGCCGGCCCCGGGCAGCAGTTCCACCAGTTGCCCAGCCGGGGGCGGGGTTTGGCCGGTCGGTTTGCCGGGTTGGGCCAGGGCCAGGGCGGGCAGGAGCCAGGCCCCCACTAAGGTCAACCAAAATCTTCTCATAAACTTAAAAACACGAAATGGGCCGCCACCAAGGTTTGGACAAGCCGCCCCAAAGTTAAGCCCAGGCGGCTAGCTGGCGGGTTAAGGGTTGTTAAAGCGGCTTGCAGGCCCCTTTCCGTTATCTCTAGTGCGCAAAAATTGCCCCAACCAGCGGCCTCCGGGCTAGGCCAACCCCCGATCATTTAGTCGGCCCATCCATTCCATCATGTTGGGATTAGGCGTAACTTCGCCGCGCAACTCATCCACTGTTACCCTCCATGAAATACGACCTTACGGTTATCGGCTCTGGGCCAGGCGGTTACGTGGCCGCCATCCGGGCGGCCCAGCTCGGCCTCAAAACCGCCATCATCGAGAAATACAACACCCTGGGCGGCACTTGCCTCAACGTGGGCTGTATCCCGTCCAAGGCCCTGCTCGACTCGACGGAGCACTACCACAACGCCGTGGAAAATTTCAAAGAACACGGCATCGACCTGGGCGGCGCGCCGCAGATCAACATGCCCCAAATGATCGCCCGCAAGCGCGATGTGGTGAAAAAGACCTGCGACGGCGTGGCTTTCTTGATGAAGAAAAACAAAATCGACGTGTACACCGGCGTTGGCTCGTTTGTCAATAAAAACCGCATCAAAATCACGCCCAAAGAAGGGGCCGCCCAAGAAATTGACACCGATAAGGTCATCATCGCCACCGGGTCCAAGCCCATTGTGCTGCCCGGTATCCCGTATGACAAGAAGCGGATCATCACTTCCACCGAGGGCCTGGAGCTTGAGCAAGTGCCCAAGTCGGTCATCGTAATCGGCGGCGGGGTCATCGGCATGGAAATGGGGTCCATTTTTGGCCGGTTGGGGGCCAAAATCACCGTGATCGAGTACACCGACTCGCTCATCCCCACCATGGACCGCAGCATGGGCAAAGAATTACAGAAGTCGCTGCGTAAGTTGGGCTTCGAGTTTTTCCTTTCGCACAAAGTAACCGGCGCCCAAGTGCAGGGCGAGCAGGTAACCGTTACGGCCCAAAACCCCAAAGGCGAGGAAGTGTCGTTCACGGCCGACTATTGCTTACTGGCGACGGGCCGCCGGGCCTATACCGAAGGCCTGGGCCTAGAGAACATTGGGCTGGTGCCCAACAAGCGCGGCCAGGTGGAAACCGATGCCCACCTGCAAACCGCCGTACCGGGCGTGTACGCCATTGGCGACGTGGTGGCCGGGGCTATGCTGGCCCACAAAGCCGAAGAAGAAGGGGTGTTTGTGGCCGAGCAACTGGCCGGGCAAAAACCGCATTTGAACTACCTGCTCATCCCTGGCGTGGTGTACACCTGGCCGGAGGTGGCCGCCGTGGGCCACACCGAAGAAGAATTGAAAGCCGCCGGACGGGCCTACAAAACGGGTTCGTTCCCGTTCAAAGCCTTGGGGCGCGCGCGCGCGAGCATGGACTTGGACGGCCTCATTAAAGTGCTGGCCGACGCCAAAACCGACGAGATACTGGGCGTACACATGATCGGGCCGCGGGTGGCCGACCTGATTATGGAGGCCGTGGTGGCGATGGAATACCGCGCCTCGGCCGAGGACATTGCCCGCATTAGCCACGCCCACCCCACTTACAGCGAGGCCATGAAAGAGGCCTGCCTGGCCGCCACCGAAAACCGGGCGTTGCACGTGTAAGGCAAAAATGGTTTCCCGCGAGCCGACGACTGGGGCATTTCCGGTAGTCGGCTCTTTTTTTGCTTTTACCGAAGAACTTTGCGCAACGCGGCCCGACCTTACACGCCTTGATCTTGATTGGGGAAGCTGTTTTTTCCGCCAATTCGCCAAAAAATGAGTAAAGGAGCATTTTTAGCCCCATAACTGGGCCGATTTTTGGATAAAACTGAGCAGTAATTCACTAAAACTTACCTTCATGAAAATTTGTTCCCGACTGCTTTTGGTGGGTCTGCTGGGCGTGTTTGGCAACTTGTCGCCCTTGGCGGCCCAGAGCTTGCGCCCGCCCGCCTACCCGCTGGTTACGCACGATCCCTACTTTAGCGTTTGGGCGTTTACCGATAAACTCAACGAAGGCACTACCCGCCACTGGACCGGGCGGGCCCACCCGCTCACCGGGCAGGCCATTATCGATGGGGAAACTTATAGTTTTATGGGCGAGGGCGGCATTGCCTACCAGCCCGTTTTGCCCACGGCCCAGGTCAAAACCTACCGGGCCAAATATGCCTTTGCCGAAAAGCCCAACTGGTTCAAACCCGAGTTTAACGATGCCGCCTGGGCCACCGGCGAGGCCCCGTTTGGCAGCACCTTGGTGCCCAAGCCCAACACCCGCTGGGACACCGGCTTTGTGTACATCCGCCGCGAGTTTGAGCTGAATGATCTGAATTTTAAGAAGCTGCTCCTCAGCCTGAACCACGATGACGACGTAGCGATTTACCTCAACGGCGTGTTGGCCTATTCGTGCCAGCAATGCTTTGTGCAAGACTATGTGCTGCTGCCCATTACCTCGCAGGCGCGCGCCGCCCTGCGCAAGGGCAAAAACGTGCTGGCCGCCCGCTGCCACAATTTTGCCCAGGCCGGCAAGGCGTTTCTCGACGTGGGCCTGGTGGACGAAACCACCCGCGCCGATGTGAAACAGGCCCTGCAACAGCGCTGCACCGTAACCGCCACCCAAACCGATTACCAGTTTTTGTGCGGCAAAGTGCGGCTCAACGTCAAATTCACCTCGCCGTTGCTGATGAACAACCTGGAAACCCTTAGCCGCCCCGTTACTTACCTCACTTTGCAAGCCACCAGCACCGACGGCAAGCCCCATTCGGTTGAATACCGGGTGGCGGCCTCCGGGCTGCTGGCCGTGGACCAACCCAGCCAAACCGTGGCGACGGCCCAGGGCAAGTTCCCGGGGCTGCAATGGGCCAAGGTGGGCACCACTACCCAAGCCGCCCTGGCCACCAAAGGCGATAACCGCCGGATCGATTGGGGGCATTTGTACGTGGCCGCCCCGGCCGCCCACTGGGCCGTAACCGCCTCGGGCAAAGGCAGCCCGGAGCAAACCCGCCTGCTGGCTGCCACCTTGCCGTTTAAAGCGGACAAAAACCCCCGCACTGACCACCTGCTCATCGCCTACGACGACAGTTTGGCCATCCAGTACTTTGGCCAAAACCTGCCCCCGTACTGGCGGCGGCAAAAAGGGGCCACCGCCGAGCAAATGTTGCTGGCCGCCGAGGTGCAATATGGCCAAGTGCTGCAAGAATGCGCCGAATTTGACAAGCAGTTAGAAGCCTCGGCCGAAAAAGCGGGGGGCAGCAAGTACGCCGAGCTTTGCGCCCTAGCCTACCGCCAAGCCATTGCGGCCCACAAATTGGTGGCCAAGCCTAACGGTACTTTGTTGTTTTTCTCGAAGGAAAACTTTTCCAACGGTTCCATTGGCACGGTGGACGTAACCTACCCCTCGGCCCCGTTGTTTTTGCTTTACAACCCCGACCTGCTCAAGGGCATGCTCAATTTCATTTTTGAATACTCCGAGAGCGGGCGGTGGACCAAGCCTTTCCCCGCGCACGACCTGGGCACCTACCCCCAGGCCAACGGCCAAACCTACCCCGAGGACATGCCCGTGGAGGAAGCCGGCAATATGCTCATCTTGGCGGCGGCGGTGGCGGCAGTCGAAAAAAGCCCCGACTACATCAAGCCCCATTGGAAAACCCTCACTACGTGGGTCAACTACCTGAAAAACCACGGGCCAGACCCCACCAACCAGCTTTGTACCGACGACTTTGCCGGGCACCTGGCCCGCAACGCCAACCTGTCGGTAAAGGCGATTTTGGGCATTGCCGCCTACGGCAAAATGGCCGGGTTACTGGGCGAGAACGCCACCGCCATCGAGCACCTGGACCTGGCCCGGCAACTGGCCCAGCAATGGATGGGCAAGGCCGATGCCACCGACCACTACGCCCTCACGTTCGACAACCGACAAACCTGGAGCCAAAAGTATAATTTGGTATGGGATAAGTTGTTGCAGCTCAATGTGTTCCCACCCGAGGTGCTCCAAAAGGAAATCAAGTATTACCTCACCAAACAACAGAAGTACGGCCTGCCGCTCGACAGCCGGAAAACCTACACCAAGTCGGACTGGATACTATGGACCGCCACCATGGCCCCCAACGATGCTGACTTTTCCAAACTACTGGCCCCGGTGTACCGCTTTGCCGACGAAACGCCGGACCGCGTGCCGCTCAGCGACTGGCACGAAACCACCGATGGCCGCATGGTCGGGTTCCGGGCGCGCAGCGTGGTAGGCGGCTATTTTATCCGCCTGCTGGACCGCAAGCTCAACCCCCGGTAGCCAACGTTGCATGAGGCCGCCCCGGCGGGCAAAAATCACCCCGGCGGTTGGTTTTTGCCCGCTCTTTTTTTGAACTTACCCCCGTTTTTTGGGGTTTCATTGGCAAATACTCGCCGCCGAGCCGCTTTTTTTACCAATTTTGTGGATAATATGTCTCAAGGCCAATCGCTCTCACCACTCACCTCGCCTCGCATGGTTACTGCCCCGCCTGGCTCAGCCAGCCCCCAAACCATAAAAGTAGCCGTACTCGACCTGTACGACAATGTGCCCAACCAAGGGATGCGCTGTATCAAACAGATTTTGCAAGAAACCGACGTGGAGCTCGACCGGGTGCATTTGGAATACGATGTGTTCGACTGCCGCCACCGCAACGAGTTCCCCGATGCGGACGAGTACGACCTGTACGTGTCGACCGGGGGGCCGGGCAGCCCCTTCGACGGCGAGGGCAAGGAATGGGAGGCCAGTTATTTCCGCCTGGTGGACAAGCTGTGGAACCACAACCAAACCCACTCCGACCATAAGAAATACGTATTCTTCATCTGCCACTCGTTCCAGATGATGTGTCGGCATTTTGAACTGGGGCACGTAACCAAGCGGCGCTCTACCTCGTTCGGCATTTTGCCCATCCACAAAACCGCCGAGGGGCTGCACGATCCCTTTTTCCATGCCCTGCCCGATCCGTTCTTTGCCGTCGACTCCCGCGACTGGCAGGTGGTGCAGCCCAACTTTGCCCGTTTGCGCGAGCTGGGGGGCCACGTGATCTCCCTGGAAAAAATCCGCCCCCACATCGACCTTGAGCGGGCCGTGATGGCCATCCGCATCTCCAATGAGTTTTTCGGCACCCAGTTCCACCCCGAGGCCGATGCCATTGGGATGAACATTTATTTTCAGCAAGAAGAAAAACGCCGCAGCGTGATCGATAACTTCGGTGAGCAGAAGTACTGGGACATGATCAACCACCTGAACGACCCCGATAAAATCGCCCTCACGTACCAGTCAATCCTGCCTAATTTTTTAAAGAGCTCGATTACCAAGTTGGCGCAGGCGAGTGTTTAAACTGATTCAGTTGGCTCGGTTCTGGACGATCTGGCGTGTTTCTTTACGCCACTTTGGGTGAAATATTTTTTGCTTAACTTCGGGAAAATTTATCAAGTAACTCAATGGAGAAAGTGAAGTTCATCGACCTGTTTTGCGGGATTGGCGGTTTCAGGGTAGCCATGGACGAAGCCTGCACCGAAAATGACTTAGTTCCCCAATGTGTTTTCTCTTCCGATATAGACAAGCATTGCCAGGATAGTTACGAGCGTAACTTTGGCCACCGGCCCGTTGGCGACATCACCGAAGTAGTGCCTGGCACGATCCCCGACCATGATATTTTATTTGCGGGATTTCCTTGCCAGCCGTTTAGCATTATTGGGCAAATGAAAGGTTTTGATGATACCCGGGGCACGCTGTTTTTTCACATTGCTAACATTCTAAATGAGAAGAAACCGAAGGCTTTTGTTTTGGAGAATGTAAAGCAATTAGTGGGGCATAATGGCGGGCAAACCCTAAAGGTCATTTTAAAGACTTTAAAGGATTTAGGATACCATGTTCAGTACGCTGTGTTAAACGCCCTGGATTATGGGCTTCCCCAAAAAAGGGAACGAGTAATTATAGTCGGCCATCGCGACCCCATCTTATTTACTTTTCCAGCCCCCATTAGGCCCTTCAAACCGCTTTCCCAAGTTTTGGAGCGGAACGTGGATCAAAAATATTTTGCCTCGGCTTCCATCCAGGAAAAGCGAAAAGAACGCCACCAATCGGCTTACAAGCCATCGATTTGGCATGAGAACAAGGCGGGCAATATTTGTAGTTATCCGTACTCTTGCGCGCTGCGGGCGGGTGCTTCTTACAATTACTTACTGGTAAATGGCGAGCGGAGATTGACCCCCAGGGAAATGTTCAGGTTACAGGGGTTTCCTGATACTTATCAAATTGGCGATAACGCCTCCCAGGCAAGAAAGCAGGCGGGTAATGCCGTGCCCGTCAACTTGGTAAAATCGGTGATTCTTAAACTGTTGCCTTATGTGGCCAAAACAGCGGATATGTCAGGAGTGGTGCGCGAATATGAGGTTGAAATATAGATGAAAAGCAAACCCAAATTAAGAACGGTTGATAAATCTCTACCTCCGTTTCCGTTGAACGAATTCCCGAAGGATTTCCCGTTTTTGCTAGGCAAAGAGTTAGTGTACTTGCTTGCCTCAAAAGGGAAACCAGTGCTGAGGGGCCAGAATGGGAAGCGATTTTTGTGGCTTGCATTGGGGCGGAATGGAAACCCTCGAACGTGGGCCTAGACGATGTAATCCTGGGCAATACCGCCTGGGGGGCGAAAACGGTAAAGGCAACTCATCCGGCCCAGCAACCGAGGGTGCGGCTCATCTCCGGGCGCAACTCGCCGGTCTATTCCTTTGGCGAAACCATTGATACCAGGCACGATCCAAACCAAGTGGGGCAATCCATTCTCGAGATATGGAACGAACGGGTATCGGCGGTGAGGGAGAAATTCCAGAACCTCCGGACGGTAGTGCTTGTAAAATCGGACAACCTTACCGAGGCCCTGGTTTTTGAGTTCGACACCATCCGTTATGATCCCGAACTTTTTACCTGGCAATGGAACAACAATGGCAACTTGCGTGGCATCGAGAAGGCATCCTTGGCCCATCGTTTCACTTGGCAACCTCATGGTTCCCAGTTCACCATCATTGAAGAAATTCCGGCCAACAGCCTCATTGTCAAGATAAAGGAACCAGAGCCTTTAAACAAAGAAGAAGCGTTAAAGGCATTAGGCTTCGATCGGTCTTGGATTACAATCACGCGCAGAAGAGGCGAGTGAGTGCATGATCTAAACATCGCCATGACTAATATTTGGCGAGTGCTTGGCGGATAACAACCCTGGTTTCGCTTACTCAATAGTGCCACTCACCGTAGCTTGCAACTCAGCCGGGCTGGCTACGGCTTGCGGGGTTTGGCCGCGCAGCACCGAGTTGCCGTCGAACAGGGTAGCCTGGTCAATGGGGCTGGCCTGGAGCCAGTCGCTTTCGTTGAACTGCCCGCTTTGGCCATAGGCGGCCAGGGCGTTGCCGTAGCAGGTTTTTTCTACGTCGGCCGGGGCAATGCCGCGCTGGAGCATCAGGTTAGCGGTTTTGGGCACGGCCAGGGGGTCGCTCACACCCCAGTCGGCGGAGCTATCGACGATGATGCGCTCCGAGCCATACTTGCGCACTACTTCCACCATGCGCTCGTTGCCCATTTTGGTTTTGGGATAAATGGTGAACGCCGCCCAAAAGCCCCGGTCCAGCACTTCGCGCACGGTTTCTTCATTGTTATGGTCAATGACCACCAAATGGGGCGGCAGGCCGTGTTCCAGCGCGATGTCCATGCTGCGGGTGGTGCCGCGTTTTTTGTCGCGGTGCGGGGTGTGTACCATCACGGGCAGGCCCAATTGCTTGGCTAGTTCCAGTTGCAGGCGGTAGTATTTTTCCTCGACGGCGGTCTGGTCGTCAAACCCGATCTCGCCGATGGCCACCACGCCTTCTTTGCAAGCAAACAGGGGCAGTAGCTCCATCACCTGTTGGGCCAGGGCATCGTTATTGGCCTCTTTTGAATTGAGGCCGATGGTGCAATAGTGTTTGATGCCGAACTGGCTGGCCCGGAAACGTTCCCAACCCACCAAGCTGCTAAAATAGTCTTTGAAAGTGCCCACCTCGGTGCGGGGCTGGCCCAGCCAAAAGGCCGGCTCGATGACCGCCACCACGCCCGCTTGGCGCATGGCCTCGTAGTCGTCGGTGGTGCGGGAACTCATGTGGATGTGCGGGTCGATGATGCGCATGGGTCAGGTAGTTGAATAATAAAAGGTGGGTGATGCTATTTTGTTTTGAAGTTCAACGCTTTGCGATGAACCCGCCGGTTAATCAATGAGTTAGCCAGGGCCGCAGCCTAAAGCCAGGTAGAATAGGCAAGCAACCGTAACCGGGCTGATACAAAAATCGGATAAAAAAGTGGCCCGACCAAAGCCATGAGGAGCGAGCCGCTTAGCCCACGCCGTAGCACCAGCGGGCGCGACCCGACCAAGCTACCCAAGTGGGCAAACCCGGCGGTGGGCAAAGGGGTGGTTTGGGCCTAGGCTCGCAACGGAAAGCGACTGCCCTTGGCCCCGTCACCGAAAATGAACGCCGTTAGTTCCATTGGGCCAACGAAAAATTATCTGCGTCGGTTTAGTTTGAATAATGTCGGTTTTAACTTAGTTTAGCCCTCTTTACAATATTTTTGCACTTTACAACTGTTGTCAATCATGATTAACAAGGCCATTTTGGTGGGCAACCTGGGCAAAGACCCCAACGTGCGGACCACCGAGTCAGGCGTGGCGGTCGCCACTTTTACCATTGCCACCTCCGAGCGGTACAAAGACAAAGACGGCAACCAGCAAGAACGAACCGAATGGCATAACATAGTGCTATGGCGTGGGTTAGCCGAAGTGGCCCAGAAATACCTCAAAAAAGGCGATCGGGTGTACATCGAGGGTAAAATCACCAACCGGAAGTACCAAGCCCAAGACGGCACCGACCGCTACATTACCGAGATAGTGGCCGACCAGATGCAGATGCTCACCCCTCGGGGCACTGGCGGCGGAGGTGGCTACCAAGAGGCCCCCATCCCCACCGATGAGCCGCCTATGCGCCGTACTAACGAAAGCTACAGCGGGGCCAGCATGGTGAGCGAGCCGCCCGCTAACGGAGCCGATGACCTGCCTTTTTAAACCTTTTTTCCGGGAATGGGCTACCCCCATAAGTGGCCCATCCCGGATATTTATTTGCTAGTAGCCTCTGCCCAACCAGCCACCTGGCTCACCTCCCATCCTCATTTTTAGCAACCTCACCGCTTGGAAGATATCCCCATACCCAGTATGCCACCCTTGGTGTTTGCCCCTTTGTTAAACGCCGGGGTGGTGGTGTATTCGGTCGAGTTCATTGTGCTGGCCGTTTTACTGATTTGTTCAGCCTTGATTTCCGGCTCAGAAGTGGCCTTTTTTACCCTAAGCCCCCAACAATTGGAGGCTTGCCGCACCTGCGATAGCCCCGCCGAACGAGCTATAGCCGACCTGTTGCGCAATCCTAAAAAAATGCTGGCCACCGTGCTCATTCTCAATAATTTGGTAAATGTGGGCATTGTTACCCTTTCTACTTACATGATGATTTCGGCCATTGGTTCGGGCAGCCCCGATGCCGTTTTGGCTACCTCAATCCTCACCCTGGTGGTTACGTTTTTTATCGTGTTTTTTGGGGAAGTAGTACCCAAGGTGTACGCCAACCAACGGTCGTTGCCATTTGCCAAGTTTACCGCCCAAGGCATGTTGTTGATGAGTAAGCTGGTAAGCCCGCTCTCCTGGTTGCTCATGCAAATGAGCTCGCTGGTGGAAAAACGGATCGAGCGGCGGGGTTACCAGGCTACCATCGATGAGATTAACCAGGCCCTGGAACTGACCACCACCGGTGGCACTACCGAAGAAGAACGCGAAATTTTGCGCGGGATCGTCAATTTTGGCACCATCGCGGTCAAGCAAATTATGCAACCCCGGCTCGACATCACGGCCGTGGAAGCGAACATGGGTTTTGCCAAGCTGCTCCATTTTATTAATGAGGCGGGCTACTCGCGCCTGCCCGTGTACAACGAAACGGTGGACCGGATCGAGGGCTTGCTCTACATCAAAGACCTGCTGCCCCATCTCAACGCCCCCGCCGATTTTGACTGGCAGCACTTGATCCGGCGCGAGATTTTTTTCGTACCGGAGAATAAGAAGATCGATCAGTTGATGAAAGATTTTCAATCGCGCCGGGTGCACATGGCCATCGTGGTAGATGAGTACGGTGGTACTTCGGGCCTCATTACCTTGGAAGACATCATCGAAGAGATCATTGGCGATATCAACGACGAGTTCGACACCCACGATGCCCAATACCGCCAAATCGACGCGAACACCTACTCGTTTGAGGGAAAAACCTCGATCGGTGATTTTTGTAAGATCGTCGGGGCGGACCCGGCCCTGTTTACCGAAGTGCGGGGCGAGGGCGAGACCCTGGCCGGTTTGATGCTGGAACTGTTTGCCCGGATGCCCCGCGCGGGCGAGCGCAAGCGGTTCCACCATTTCATGTTTACCATTTTGGCCTTAGACAAAAAGCGGATCAAGACCGTGCGGGTAACCCTCAAAAAGCCCGAAGTGGCCCCCCGCGAGTTACCTAATGAGGAACAAAAAAACGCTGGCCGCTAATTTTTCGCCTTTGCAATGGACGCTCAGCCAAACCGCCCCGCCGATTTTCGGCCCCGGCCTGGGGGCGGGCGCGGTGCGTTTCCGCCAGGGACCAGCCCCGGTAGAAGTGCCGCCGCTGATGTGCCATTACAGCTATTACTACCATTGGCTGCGTCAAACCGACACCGTTCTGGCCAGTTGCCCCCTGGGCGAGCAGGATCGGCTGGAACTTACCACCAAGCACTTGCGGGTGCGGGCGCAGGGCCACTGGCGCGTGTTGCCGCTCTCCCATCTCAAAAACCTGGAAATCCATTTTCGGCGGTTGATGCTGCCCATGCTCACGGGCGGCATTGTGGCCCCCTTGGCCTTGGTGGCCACGCTTAACGGGTTGTTCAATCCCATCGGGGGCATCATCACGGCTTTTTTGGGGCTAGCCCTGCTTTATTACGGCATCATGGGTAGCCACCAAGTGAAGGTGAACCTGTACCAAGCCACTTCGGTTACCTATTTTGCCGAGGCCCGGAGCGCCCAGTTAGAGCAAGTGGTGCAAGCCGTTAACCAACGCTTGGCTTGGTTGCAAACCCCGCCCTCCCGGCTGGACCTTGGCGAACGGGCCTTAAGCGTTTAACTTGTAGAGCCAGCGCAGAAAGTCGGGCAGCACTTGCCCCCAGGTTTGCTGATTGTGCTGGCCGTTTTGTACCTCCACATAGCGGATATCGCGCTGCACGTCGTAGCCTTTCATCGCTAGTTCGGCAATCAGGTCCAAGGTGTCTTCAATGGCATCGATGATGCCGTTGTGGTTGCGGTCCGCGGTCTCGTCGTGGGTGCCCGCCTCGAACCAGAAGCGCAGGCCTTCCTTTTTGGCCGATCCCCGCACAATCCCGTGCATAATCCGGTCGGTGTTGGCCAGTTCGTCGTTGTCGGAGTGGCGGCGCCACCAAAACGAGCCGGAAAAAACCCCCACCCGGCCAAACACCTGCGGGTGGTTCCAGGCCAGGTCGAAGGCGGCCAGCCCCCCCAGCGAAAAGCCCGCTACCGCATTGTGGGTAGGCTCAGCGGCCAAACGATACTGTTGCCGCAAGGCGGGCAGCAGTTCGTAGAGCACAAAACAACTGTAGGCATCGGCCTGGTTGCCCCGGTTGGCGTAGTCGGGGATACCCGCCGTGCCGTACTCCCGCAGGCGGTCCTGGTCGGCGTGAACGGCGGCCAGCACAAACGGCGGCACTTGGCGGTGGCTCATCAGCGCGTGCAAAGTGGCCTTCAGTTGCAGGGCCTCGGCATCCTGCCCATCGTTCATGAGCAGCAGGGGGTAGGTTTCCGTGGCCACAAATTGCGGTGGCAGGTAAATATCGATCCGTTTCTCTTTGCGCAAGTGGCGCGATTTGAGCCACCAGGTTTGGTTAGCGTAAGTGGCGGGTTCTTCCCTAAGCATAGCCCTTGGATTAAGCCTGAAACACCGGGCCGCCCCAGGCGGAAGGCTCGGCTGTCAACTGCAAATAAATGGTTTTGGGGCCAACAACAAAATGATAAATCTTTCCATTGCCTAAGTTTGGCAGCGGCGCGGGCCGATTGGTTTGTAGAGGGAGTGAAGAAAAACCTCATCCTGCTGTCGGCTAACCAACGATGCCTGGCTTGTGTCCGATCCCTTTTTGGGGGATTTTACGGGGGCGGGCAACTTTTTTTTACCTGGCCTGTACCTTTTAGTAGGCAAATGCCGTTTAAAGAGTGTTCATTAATTTTTAATAAACCAATGAAAAACGATTTCCTACGTTCATCTCGCCTCATGGCCGCTGCGCTTTTACTGGGCACGACCGTTTTCGCTACTAGTTGCAGGGAGGACGAGATCGAGAGTTCGACCGAGGTGCCGATTAGCGGCACTGCCCATGTGCCTCCCGTAACCACCCAAGCCAGCGGCCGGGTTACGGCCACTTATAACCGCGATACCCGGATATTGACCTTCCAGGTGAACTGGCAAAACCTGACCGGGGCCAGCAGCGACCCCAATATCCTGAACCTGCGCGAGGTTACGTTGTCTGGGGCTAACGAAGTGCCCGCCATCAACAGTCCGGGCACCGGCCGCCTCACTGGCAATTATAACCTCCAAACCAACGTATTGTCCTACACGGTTACGTGGGGTGGGCTTGCTGGCGGGCTGCCACCTTCGGCCATGCACTTTCACGGCCCGGCCCGGGCTACCGAGAACGCCGGGGTACTTATAAACATCACGGGATTCCCACAACAAAACACCACCGCTGCCCCTTTCACCGCCACCACTACCCTCACTGATGTGCAGGAGGTGGACTTGTTAGCAGGTCGTTGGTACTACAACTTGCACACCACTACTTTCCCCAGCGGCGAGCTGCGCGGCCAACTGCTGTTCCAGGGCGTGCCCACCATGATGCACTTCCACGGCCCGGCCGGCACCACCGAAAACGCCGGGGTGCAGTACGACATCGTAGGTTTCCCGGTGCGCAGCACGGGCAGCCACTCCGGGGCTACCCAGCCGCTCACCCCCGACCAAGAGAACGATTTGCTCAGCGGCCGCTGGTATTATAACTTGCACACTACCGCCTTCCCTAGCGGCGAGCTCCGTGGCCAGTTGTTTGCCCAATAGCAAGCTGGTTTTCACATCACGTAACCTAATCAAAAAGCCCGCTTCTGCGGGCTTTTTGGTTTTAATAGCAAAAGAAAGCACTACCTGGAGGCTAATGGCATGTTGGGGACGAAACATCTCCTCTAAAACCAAAACCAGATTGCGGTTTTTTTATCTTATAAATGATTGACAATCAAATGGAACAATCGTTTAAATACTCAAACTTTTAGTCATTTTAAGATTTGCCTCCAATCACTCCTTTTAACTGGGCGGCGATGGCCAGTTTTCTATCGCGGGCGGCCCGGCTAGTGCGGTACCACAGGTAGCCCACCACCACAAAAATCAAGTACGGCAATGACATCAAATACAAAATGCCGGTGTTCAGGCTGGAGCCAATGCGGCTGCCGCCGTTGCTCAAGTTACTTTCTACCGACTGGCGGCACATGGCGCACTGGGCGGCCGCCTCGTTGGGCAAGGCCAACCAGCAGGCCATAATCACGAGCAACAGGGCAAGAAAACGCGCGTTCATTTTATTACAAGGTTTTGAAGATCAATATTTTAGAAGGAAAGCATTGGCCTAGTGGCTGTAATAAGGCGAAATGAGCAGATACACCAACACCCCCGAGACCGACACGTAAAGCCACAGCGGATAAGCGATTTTAACGATACGCCGGTGCTGGGTAAACTGTTTGGTGAGTGCGTAGTGCATGGCCAGCAGCACAAAGCGGACCACCACAATGGATAAACCGATGTGGCTGATGAGCAAAAAATAATACACCGGGCGTACCCAGCCCTGGCCACCAAACGACGTGGAAGGGTTGGAAATGTGGTATAAAATGTAAAGCACCAAGAAAATGGCCCCCAAGCCGAAAGCCCCGTACATGAGGTTGCGGTGCAAGTCCACTTTTTTGTTTTTGATGGCGATAAGGGCCGCTATCAGTAGCCCCGCCGTGAGCGAGTTGATGGCCCCGATCACGTGCGGGAGGGTGCTCGTCCACGTGCCCAGGGGCAACTTGGTGCGGATACCGATGAGCAGTGCCACGGCCACCGGAATGGCCACCGACAGCACATTGACCCACTTGCGGTTAAATAGCCAGAAACCAGCCGAGGTTTGTTCCATAAATATGAATGGTTGAATGGGGCAAAATTAGCAGTTTTGCGCGCCATTCGCTTAACAAAACGTGCTGCCCAATGTTTGGCTGCCGCTGGCCCAGGGCGTTGAGCCAGGCGGCGACGGGTGAGGTACCGGGCGAGGTCTGGCGACTTGGGTAGAATGCACCCGTTTCACCTTGCCGACCTGTGGCCCTCGGTATAATGCTTGAAGTTGTTCAAGATGGATTGCCAGCCCTCTCGCTGCATTTCAAGAGGGTTTTCGGTTTCAGGATCAAACGAAACGGTCACTTGGGTCGCTCCGTTTTGCTCCTCAAATTCAACGGTGGCCAACCGTCCCCCAAATTCATAAGTGAACTTTTTTCCTGGGTGGATTTCGGTATAAAT
>JALONO010000239.1 GCA_025454895.1 Bernardetiaceae bacterium | reverse complement strand
TGACAATTGTTTAGTCAAACCTATCCTTCCTCGTTAGCCTTTTTGCTACGTCCTTGCGTCTCCCCTAAAAAAATTTCCCGCCAGGTATTGTTGGTGTGAAGTTGGCAAATAACTTTGTATTTCAAAGTACTTTATTATGACCTCAGAAACTCTCTCCCCTCCCGAACCGCTGGGTCATCGCCGACCCGTTTCGCCCGCTAAAATCGACCAAGACCGCCAACGGCTCCGCCGCCTGGGGGTTAGCTTTACCGCGCTTTCCACCAGTGCCTGGGCCTTGAGCTGGCTGTTGGAAGGGGTGGAAAATCTGCCCTTCTTTGTTGTGGAGTACACCCTGGTTTGGATCTATCTGATTACCGGATGGGCCTCGGCCAAGGCCGCCCGCACCCACGGCTTTTGGCTGCAATTGCTGCTGCTGGCCCTCATCAGTTGCTTTGGCCTCAACCGGGACCTGCCGGTGTTTCCCCCGTCGTCCACTTGGCTGTCGGTGGTGCTCACCCTATTTGGCGGGGCGGTGCTGCTTTACCACTACCGGGCGCAGTTGCCGGGGCTAGTTAACGTATTCACAGCCAGTGTGTTTGGGTTTAGTTTTCCGCTCATGGTGTACGCGGCCGTGGTGCTGGCCCCGCTCTACGGCATCGGCCTCATGGGCACGCCCGTGCTGGGGCTGTCGCTGCACGTGTTTGTGCCGTTGCTACTGGCCATTGCTTTAGGGATCGCCTTACTTCGCTTGGGCCAAGCCCACCCCAGTTACCGCTGGGCTTGGGGCGGCGGGCTGGCCGGGGCTTTCTTGTGCGTAGTGGGTTACGTGGCCCAGTGGTCGGCCGCCCGGCAGCACGTAACCCAACTGTACCGCCAGCAAGCCAGCCAGTACAGCCCCGAACTGCCCACTTGGGTAGCCGTGGCCCAGCAACTGGAGCACGGCTGGTTCACCCGCCAGTTCTTGCTCACCGAAGTGGCCTTTAACCACACTTGGCCCCAGGTCGATGACGTTTTCGGCAGCCGGAGGGGCGGCGAGCAGCCCATCGCGCACGACCCGCTGGTAAACATCGCGGCCGCTTTGGCCCAGCCGGGGCCGTCCCGGTCTGGTTTCCGTGACGGGGACATGGCGCAGGAGAGCAACCACTTAACCCGCCAAGACCGGGTGAAAATCTTGGAAGCGATGTACGACAGCCGCCACCAAACCGAGGAGCGACTGTGGAGCGGGGACCAACTTCGTACCGAAAAAGTGGTTACCAACGTGCGGCTATACCCCAAATTCAGGATAAGTTATACTGAAAAGCAGTTGTTTATCAAGCATTTGGACAAGGAGAGTTGGCGGGGCCAGCAAGAGGCGGTTTATACGTTTCAACTGCCGGAAGGCGGCGCGGTTACCTCGCTCTCGCTGTGGGTGGCGGGCGAGGAGCGGCCGGGCTACCTCACCACCAAGCAAAAAGCCGACTCGGCCTACCGCACCATTGTAGGTGTAGAACGCCGCGACCCCTCGGTGGTGCATTGGCAAGAAGGCAACGTGGTTTCGGTGCGGGTGTTCCCGTGCACGCCCCAGGAAGTGCGCCACTTTAAAATTGGGGTGAGTGCCCCCCTGCGCTACCAAAACGGCCAACTGCGTTACGAAAACATCACCTTCAAAGGCCCGGCCCCGGCCGAGGCAGGCGAGTTTATTCAAATAAAAATCGACGATTGGGCGGGGCAACCCGGCTTACCGGGCGGGTTCACCGAAGCCCCGGGCGGTTTCTACCAGCGCGATGCCGCCTACCAGCCCGACTGGCACCTGGAAATGCCCGCCCCGCCCCCGGCCCCAGGGTATTTCACCTTTGGGGGCCAGGGCTACCAAATCGAGGCTGACCCGCACGCGCTCACCTCGGTGTCCGTGCGCGACCTGTACCTAGACCTGAACCAAGCCTGGGAAACCGAAGAAGTAGCGGCCATTTTGACCCAAGCTGCCCAGATCAGGGCCAAGGTGTGGCACTGGCACCAAGGCCAAATGTTGCCGCTTACCCTGGATAACTGGCCCGTGGCCCAGCGGGCTACCGAAACCTGGCACTTCAGCTTGTTCCCGCTGCACCGGGTACCGCAGCCCGCCACCGCGTTGCTCGTTACCAAAGCCGAGGCCCCTTCGCCCAACCTCAAGGACTTGGCTACCAGCCCATTTGCCACTCAACTTAAGGATTACTTGCAGCAAAATCCTACGCCGTTGCGCACGTTTAGCCTGGCCCCACGCCTAAACGCCTACCTGCGTACCTTGCACGAACTGCGGGCCATGCAAGTGGAGTTTGGCGACCTGGCCACCCTGCAAAGTCGGTTGGCCCGGCAGCAGTTTCCCCTCAACCCGGAAAACGCGCAGACCTTGGCCCTCGGCCCGGCCCAGATGCTGGTGCGCCAGGTGGCTAGCCCCAGCCCCGGAGCCGCCAAAGCCCCCGACCATTTGCTGCGGTTGTTTGCCTACAACCACCTGCTACAACAACTGGCCCCCCACTACTTCACGCCCGACTATTTCAACCCGGAACTGATGAAGTGGGCCGCCCGGGCCAACGTGGTATCCCCGGTATCGAGCCTGGTGGTGCTGGAAACCCAGGCCGACTACGAACGCTTCGACATTAAAAAGAGCCAGGACGCGCTGGGCAACGCCACCATGAACGGAGCCGGGGCCGTGCCGGAACCCCACGAGTGGGCCATGATCGCCCTGGCGGCGATAGTGCTGCTCCGGCTTTACCTCAAGCACCGCGCCTCGGGGAAACTGGCGGTGGGGCCACGGAGTTAGTTGTGGAAAGAATTCTTCCTTTAAAAAACTGATTTTAAAGATTTTATAGCCCCAATTATCCTTTTCTTCGTCTCCAAAACCTATGAAAACCCCGGCCGTTTTAGTAACTGTCATCCGGCAAAACCCCCAGGCGATTTTTGCCCTCGCGCGGGCGCACGGACCGCTTTTGGTAGCCACCGGACTGCTACTGGTGGGTTTTGGGCACTACTTGGCCCCTGGCTGGTGGGGCCTCCTCGCCCTACCTTGGTGGTTCAACCGGGACAGAACGAAAGCCGGAGCCCCCGGCTGGGCCTGGGCCTTGGTGGCTTTGCTGGGCGCAGGCAGTACGCTAGTGGGCAGCCAGGCCCCGGCGTTCTTGTTTAGCGTGGGGGCTTGGTGGCTGGTGGCCCAAGGGCCGGGGCATCGCCTCAGCTATTTGCCGGGGCTAGGGTTGCTCACCGCCTCCACGCTGGCGGGTTACCTGGGCACGCTGATCTCGGTGCCGTTACGGTTGCACCTGGGCCAAGTGGCGGCGGCCGGGCTGCGGGTCATGGGGCTGCCCGCCCAGGCCCAAGGCAACTTGATCCAGTGGGCCGACCACGAGTTTTTGGTAGATGCAGGTTGCGCGGGCCTGGCCATGCTGGGGGTGAGTACTTGGCTGGGCCTAAGCCTATTGGCCTGGGTGGAACGCACCGCCGGGCGCACCCTGGGGCTGGCTACCATTGGGGCGTACCTGCTGGGTTTGGCGGGGCTTAACTTACTGGCCAACCTGTTCCGCATTTGGTTGTTGGTGATTTTGCCCGCCCCGGCCGGTACGCTCCTGCACGAGGGGCTGGGCCTGGCCCGTTGGGGACTTTACGTACTGGCCCCGGCCACTTGGTTTACCGCCCGGTGGGTGGGCCGGGCACAGCAGGCGGCCCCCAACGTAGCCCCACCGCCCGCGCGGCGGCTCCTACCCGGTTGGGCAACGGTGGGGCTGTTGGCCGCCTTGGGCCTGCGGGTGGCTTTTGCGCCCCAACACGCTGCTGATGATCAAACCATTACCCAGATCAAACCCTGGCCCGGCTACCAAACCAGGCCGTTTGGTACCGAGGTGCTACAACTGAGCAAGCCGGGCGTGCTGGCGTATGTAAAACCCATTGCGGGCTTTTACGGGGGCACCCACGAGGCCCTCATCTGCTGGCGGGGCAGCGGCTACCACCTGGCCCAGGTGCAATTGGCCCAAGTGGCGGGCCGGGAAATTTTTACCGGGGTGCTGGCCAAAGGCGGGCAGCGTTTCCACACCGCCTGGTGGTACCACAACGGCCAGCAGTGCCACACCAGCCAGTGGGCCTGGCGATTAGACGTGCTGCGCGGGGCCCCGCCCTACCGGGTGGTGAACGTGAGTGCCACCACGCCCGGGTTGCTGCACCAAGCGGTGGCCGAAGCGTTTTCCGGCCTGGTGGTAAAATGACGTAATGATTAGACCTCTTTCAGATTAGATTTTTGACGGGTTGAAAGCCCTGAATTTTCGTTCAAAATCCGCCCTTTTTTGGCCCCACCCTGGCCAACCGCACGTACTCGCCCAAAAACTCTCGTTTTTGTCGTCCGTCGGGGAGGGGACGCAATCTCGAACCCAGAGAGGGCAATTTGAAACGAGTTTAATCTAATTCGCAAGAGGTCTATTGCATGGTTAAACGGCTGTTCTCCTTGTTTATCAATTGTTTACAGTACAAGTAACCCGCGATCACTATTTGATTTTAAGAGTAGCCCGTTGAGTAAATAAAAACCTCCGGCCGCCTAAGCGCAACCGGAGGTTTTTATGTTAAAATCTTGACCATTGGTCAAAAAAACTACTCAAAAGTCAACGCTCCTTGGAGGGCTAAACCTTGATTTTTGAGTTGCTCAAGGTCCTTGGCCCGGAAATAAATCTGCTCGATGCCGCCCATGAGCAGTACGCCGGGGTCGTGCATGGGCGATTTATTCGAATATTCGGGCTGGTGCTTGGCAGGCCCGGCCAGGCCCAGCAACGTAGCTCCCGGCGGCAAAGTGAGCACATTCAACCCAGCAATATCGTTCCAGTCGCGGCTAACGGCGGCCTTGTGGCGCACCAGGCTAGCCAAACCTACGCCCAGGTTAAAATATCCCTGTTCGTTTTTGTAGATTTCCTCGTCGTAGATCCACCAACTGCCCCAGTTGTTGGCCGCCCGGCCGCTGGCACTTACCCCGGCCGCCCGGTAAAACCGCGCCCCGCCGTAAAATTGATACACCAGAGGGTTGGCCATTTTTTGGTAAGTGGCCAAAATGCCGGTGGGGTCTTCCCAAGATTGTAGCTGGGCGGGGTCCAGAAAAGCCCCTACGCTAGTGCCGACTAATACTCGTTTTGCCATGACAAGAAAAGGGTTGGAAAAGTGAAAAATGGTTGCTGTAAGGTTAACGCACCCAGGTTACGGGTTAGTGTGCTTCAGCTTACCACCTTGAGTGAAAGGCCAATTTGCAAAAATAAATGACAATTCATACTAAAATGATTTAATGATTGCATGATTAAATGATTTTTGTCTTTGATTACCAATCATTTAAAAGACCGTGAATACGCAATCTTTATTTGATTTTGGTATCATTCCGATTTTTTTGCGACGGGACTGGGGATGTATCAACCTGGAAACTCTACCAGCGAGCGGAGGCCAGCAACCACCCTTCTTTCATCCCATTTACCAACCTCATCAAGAACCCCGGCCAAGCTCTGAAAAGCCTAGCCGGGGTGCCTTGGGGAAAGTGTGAATTACTACCGCACATCCCACCACACGCGGGTGTTGATGTCGTCGGGGCCTTGGCGGGTAACGGCCGCGTTGCGGCTCTCGGCGTTGAGGCCCTGCTCGCTGGTGGGGTAGATGAACCGCACCGGGATGCGGTCCTGGTTCAGGTTGGACCGGCCCGGCACCAGGCGCGGGATGCCGGTGCGCCGCCAGTCAAACCAGGCTTCCATACCCTGGTAGTACAGCGAGAGCCACTTTTGGGTGCCGATGAGGGTGAGGGCATTAGCCCCGTCCCACGCCACGCCCGGCTGGGCCAGGTAGTTGGCGGGCACGGGCACGCCCGCAAACCCAAACGAAGCGTTGATGCCCGCCTCGTAGAAGGCGCGGGCCTCGCCAGTGCTGATCAGGTTTTTCTGCCGGGCCTCGGCCAAGATAAACTGCAACTCGGCAAAGTTCATGATCACGCCCCGGGCCACTTGCTGGCCGCGCGGGGTGATGGCCTCCTCAAAGAACAGCGTGCCAATGCGCGACATAAAGTTGGACCCGCCGTTAAACTGGAGGGCGGCCACGTCGTCCAGCCCGTTGGGCACGCCCACGTACACGGGGTTGGCCGAGCCGATGGTGGCGTTGGTGGGCCGGGAATAGACGGTG
>JALONO010000238.1 GCA_025454895.1 Bernardetiaceae bacterium | reverse complement strand
CGAATCGAGCAATTATTCGGCATCCAATACCCCATTGTGCAGGCGGGCATGGTGTGGTGCAGCGGCTGGCGGTTGGCCGCCGCCGTGGCCCAAGCGGGCGGGCTAGGCCTCATCGGGGCCGGGTCCATGTACCCGCCCGTGCTGCGCGAGCACCTGCAAAAGTGCAAGGCGGCCCTGGGTGGCCAGGGCGCGTTCGGGGTCAACTTGCCCCTGCTCTACCCCGACCTAGACCAGCACATCCAAATCATTATCGAGGAGGGCGTAAAAATCGTATTTACCTCGGCGGGTAACCCCGCCACTTGGACCGGGCACCTCAAGGCCCACGGCATCCGGGTGGTACACGTGGTTAGCAGCGTCAAATTTGCCCGCAAGGCCCAGGAGGCCGGGTGCGACGCCGTGGTGGCCGAGGGCTTCGAGGCGGGTGGCCACAATGGCCGCGAGGAAACCACCACCCTGTGCCTCGTACCAGCCGTAGTGGACGCGGTGCAAATCCCGGTGATCGCGGCGGGCGGCATTGCCAGCGGCCGGGCCATGCTGGCCGCCTTTGCCTTGGGCGCGGAAGGCGTGCAAGTAGGCACCCGGTTCGCGGCTAGTGCGGAGTCGTCGGCCCACGCGGGGTTCAAGGCCCGCATCGTGGCCGCCCAAGAAGGGGATACCCAGTTGGTAATGAAGCAGTTGACCCCCGTCCGGCTGCTCAAAAACCCCTTCTACGAGCAAGTGCGCGCCGCTGAGCTACGCGGGGCCGATGCCCAGGCCCTCCAAACCCTGCTGGGCCGGGGCCGGGCCAAGCGCGGCATGTTCGAGGGCGACCTCACCGAAGGTGAACTCGAGATTGGCCAGGTGGCGGCCAGCGTGCGCCAAATTGAGCCAGCCGGGCAAATCCTGGCTGATATCTGGCAGGAGTTTCAAGCGGCTAAAGCGCGCCTATTGGCCAGCTAAGCAATTGGTTTTGGGGCTTTTATCCTAAAAAAACTTTCCACCAAAAGCAAATGCGAATGGTAGGTTCTTGGTATTGTAAATGATTGATAACGAAGCAAAGCAATCATTTTGATAACAACATTGATAAGTTTTGAGAATAGGAAGGTTTCTTTTTTAAGGTAATGTGGGTCAAACTCAAGCTGTCAAGTCTTTGGCCAACCTTCTTGACCTCACCCCACCCTGGCCCTCCCCAAGGGGAGGGAACACAATTCTGTTAATGTAATCTGTTTTTCTGATGTCAACTATGAATTAATGTCATTATCAAATTTGAGTTTTTATATATTGAAAATCAGATAGTTAGTTCAAACCGCCACTTTGTACATAACCTCCTGCTCGTTCCGAAATTGCGCCCCCTCCCCGACGGGGAGGGATAGGGAGGGGCCAAAAAGAGTGATATTTAGATGTATTTTATATACATAATTTTTCAATGGGCTTTATTGCAAAAATATAGTTTAACCCGCCCGTCTTGGCCCCACCCCAACCCCTCCCCGTCGGGGAGGGGCTTCCATCGAATTCAGCTAAGATACTCATTATCAACACATAAAAACCCTATTATACAAGAGGTCTATTAAGTTTTACCGCCCAACTTGCAACGCTTCGTGGAACGCCCGGTAGGCGGGTTTAGGCTGGTAGCGGTCGTCGAAGGGCAGGGGCCAGTCTTGCCGCTTGAAGTAACTGCGGATCCAGGTGTCCGCGTCGCCGATGTTCCAAGTGGTGATGCCGTGCCGCTGGGGGGCGGGCACCTCTCGGTAATATTCCTGCACCACGTGGCGGTAAAAGTCGGCCTGCTGCTGCAACAGCGAGTCGGTGAGGGTGGGCTGGGGCAAGCTCTTGGGGTTCAGGCTCACGTCCAGTTCCGACACATGTACCAGTAGGCCCGTGCCCGCCGCCTCCCGGATGGCGCGGGTAATCCCGGCCCGGTCGGTGTCGATGTGGATGTGCATTTGCAGCCCCAGCCCGTCGATGGGTACCCCCCGACGTTTAAAATCGGCCACCATTTGCAAAATCGCCTGGGCTTTGGCGGGGCTGTACTCCTGCCCGTAGTCGTTGTAAAACAGCTTGGCGGCCGGGTCGGCGGCGCGGGCATAGCGGAAACAGCGGGCCAGGTAGTCTGGCCCTAGTTTTTGCCGCCAGATCGAGTTGCGGGGCTGGCCTTGGTCGTCGAAGGCTTCGTTCACCACGTCCCAGCTCACCAGCCTGCCCCGGTAGCGGGCCATCACGGTGGTAATGTGGGTGCGCAGCAGGTTTTCCCAAGCGGCGGAGTCGCCCACAAACTTGGTTACCCAGTCGGGCACAGACTCATGCCAGAGCAGGGCGTGGCCGTGCACCCGCTGGCCGTTAGCCTGGGCAATGGCCACCAAGCTATCGGCCTGCTGCCAAGCAAACTCCTGGGCACTGGGGCGTAATCCCCTCATTTTCATCACATTTTCGGGGGTAATGCGGCTATACTCCCTTTTCACGAGCGGCCCGGCCAAAGGGTAACGGGTCAGGTCACGCGGGTCAAAAGCGGCCCCGACCGGAAACTTGGCCACTTCGCGCAGGGGCAGGGGTGCGGGTTGGGCTTGCGCCTGGGCAAAGGTTAGCCCAAGCCAGGCCAGCAACCACCCAGCCTGGGT
This sequence comes from Bernardetiaceae bacterium, assembly GCA_025454895.1. Classification (GTDB taxonomy): domain Bacteria; phylum Bacteroidota; class Bacteroidia; order Cytophagales; family Thermoflexibacteraceae; genus JALONO01. Next base: position 3,562 of record JALONO010000238.1, on the reverse strand, counting down.
TAAGAAACCGTTTTTCTCAAAAAAACCGGAGAAAAATAGGGAGCCAAAGAATGGATTAGGCAGGCGCATGACGAAGTTCAAGTTGTTTAGATTTGGAAATTAAAAAATTGATAATCAATATTTTAGATGTTTTATCGCCTATAAAAAGCTCTCTCATCTTAAAGACAAGCACTTAGATTGAGTCCTGAAATTTCCCGAGTAGTCCGTTTTGCCGTCCTGGGGACTTATCTTGTGAAAACCTCGAGGGTTGTCCCATGAGTGAGCGATAGCCGGGTGAGCGGGTTTCAGCCGGGGGCTTACTGGCCACCAGGGCGGGCACAAGGCCCGCCCCTACGAACTTTTCAAACTCAGCACGCTCCTTTTTCTGAAGAATACCCAAAATACGGGTTTTTAATGCTTGTGGGAAAGGAATTTTACCAAGACTTACTTGGCCCGGCTGCACCAAGGATTGCCCGCCACCCGGAACCGCCAAGGCAGTTGGGCATCCGGCCCGGCGTACCCCACGCCCACGCGGGGGCTGGCCGTGATCAGTTCGGGGGCCGGGCCGCCGTCTTCCAGCCAAACTTGGTCGCCTAGCAGGCTGAGGCCCGAGTGGCGGGTGTGCAACCCGAGGGCCTGCCCCACGGCCCCCGGCCCAGCGGTCAGCCGGGGGGCCACGGCGGCCATCCGGCGGCGGTGCAGCATGGTGGCCAGGCCCTCGGTAGGCTCGATGGCCCGCACCAGCACGGCGGCAGGCACCCCGGCCCCGTGGGTTACAATGTTGAACATTTGGTGCATCCCGTAGCAAAGGTACACATAGGCGTGGCCGCCCGGCCCAAACATTACCTCGGTGCGGGCAGTGCGCCGCCCTTGGTAGGCGTGGCAGGCCCGGTCGTGGGCGGCGTAGGCCTCGGTTTCCACAATTCGCCCGCCGGTGAGCGCGCCCTCCCAGCAGGTGAACAAATGCTTGCCCAGTAACTGTCGGGCTACGGCCACCACGTCAGGGTTGAGGTAAAAATCGGGGGGGAGTTTAGGCATGGTTCATACTAAAATGATTCAATGATCGCATGACTAAATGATTATTCTCTTTGATTATCAATCATTTACAAAAAAGCATTTCCCCTGCCAGTTGGCTCAACTACTGCGCGGGGCGGGCCGCCGGTTTGAACCACTGCAACGGCTGGCCGCTGCGGGCCACGGCGTACACTGGCCCGGCGGCGGTGCGCAGTTTGCGCAAATCGCGCACTTGGCCGCTGAGCAGCAGGCCGCTGGTGGTGGGCAGCACGGGCGCGAAGTGGCCCCGGCCGTCGCCGCGCAGCCACAGGCCGTCGCTGGCATCGTAGCGACCTTGGTACATGCTCACCCCGTATTGGTTGCCGCCCAGCAGCACGTCCAGGTGGCCATCGGCATCTAAATCTTCTACCCAAAAAACAAAAATTTTGGACAACTGGGCGGCCACGGGCAGCGGGCGCACCACAAAGCCCAGCTTGCCCTGGTTTTCTAAATATACCGAAGCAAACTCGGTAACCTCGCGCACGGTGGCACTGTCCAGTTCGGCCGGGGTGAAAAGTTCGCTCACGGGTTTGCCCGCAAAGCTTTTGTAGTCAGTAAAACGGCGATTGATGATGCCGGGCAGGGGCTTGCCCAGTTCGTCTTTGAACGCCACGGGAAACCACTGCCCGCCCCGCGAGTAAGCCACGACCTGCTCAAACGCCCCGTTGTGGTCAATGTCTTTGGCCCACATTTTCAGGCGACCGCCCGGTTCTTTCAAAAATTTGTTGTTCAGGCCCAGGTTGCCCAGCACCAGGTCTTGGTCGCCGTCGCGGTCAAAGTCGGCCGCAGCCACGGCGTGCCATAGGCCCTGCAACGCCCCCTCGCCCAGGGGCGCGAGGGCGGGCAACGTGCCCGGCAAACTGGGGGCCGCACTGAACTGGGGCGCGGCCAGGGCCAGGCGGCCTTTGGTATTGGCGAAGAAGGTGGGGGCCATCCAGTCGCCCACCACCAGCAAATCCAGGCTGCCATTTTGGTCAAAGTCGGCCCAGGTGGCATCGGCAACCAGGCCCACCCGGCTCAGGGCGGGGGCCAGTTGCTCGGTTTGGTCGGTAAAGTTGGCCTTGCCGTCGTTGATGAGCAGGTATGACCGGGGGGCCACGCCATACTGGTTGGTGGTAAGCCGCCCGCCCACGAACAGGTCCAGGTCGCCGTCGCCGTCCACGTCGGCCGGGCGCACGCAACTTTTGTTCTCGTACAGGGGCGGCAGTGGGTGCTCGGTAAACTGGCCCTGGCCGTTGTTGAGGTACAGGCGGTCCCGCAGCGGCTCCATCTGGCCAAAAAACTCGTTGCCGCCGCTGGCCACGTACAGGTCGGGGTCGCCGTCGCGGTCGGCATCAAAAAACACCGCGTCCACGTCTTCCGAAGTAGAATCGGCCTCGATGGCGGGTTGGAGGCTGAGGGCAAAATCGCCGTTTTTTTGTTGGAGGTAGATACCGCCCGCTTGCCACTTGGCCCCGCCCACGTAAAAATCGTCCAGGCCGTCGTTGTTCAGGTCAGCCACGGCCAGGCGCGGGCCTTCTTGGGAGGTTTGGAAGGGCACCAGCGGCTCGCGGGCAAATTCGTAATAGGGGTTTTCGCGGTGCGAAAAGGTGGGCCGTAGTTGGGGATTCGCTTCGGCGAACGGGGCGGGGCCGGACCGGTCGAACCGGAAATCGCGGGCGTTGAGCTTGGCCTCGCTCTGTTTGAGCACCAAAGTAGCGTTGGTGGCCACGTTGAGGCGCACCTCCATCCGCTGGTCGGGCCAGATCACCACCAGCGAGTCGACCCGGGGGGCCTGGCCCAGCCCAAAGTGGAGCAGCGGCTCCACGGCCGAGAGGAACCCGCGCGTGAGGTTCAACTGCTGCAACTGCGGCCCGGCCGCCGTTTTCACGATCACCTTGGCCCCTACGCCAAAGCGGTTGGGCGCATCGCCTTCTAATTTTATTTTAAGATATTGATTTTGAAACAGTTGCTCCCGGTTGTTTTTGTAGATGCCCGCCGTAGTGTTGATGTTGTTGGTTACCAGGTCCAGGTCGCCGTCGTTATCCAAATCGGCGTAGGCGGCCCCGTTGGCCAGGTTGGCTTCGGCAAAGCCCCAGGCCAGCGATTTATCTTCAAACTGCAAATTGGGCGTGCCCCGGTACAAATAGTTGTGTACCGGGCCTTCGGGCATCAATTGCAAGGCCCGCTGTTCTAAATTGGTAGAGGTCTGCGGGGCAAAGCGCAGCGAGTCGTCGGCCGCGTATTTTACATAGTCCAGGTTGTTGGGCCGCCGGGCAATGCCGTTGGTGATAAAAATGTCCTTCCAGCCGTCTTGGTCAAAATCGGCCAGCAGGGCGGCCCAGCTCCAGTCGGTAGCGGCCACGCCCGCGTACAGGCCCGCATCCGCGAACCGGCGGCCTTGGCTATTGATATGCAGGCAGTTTCGGCTATATTGGTAGTGATACCCAAAGTTGAGTTTATAAAAATAGATGTCTAGCGGGTCTTCGCCGAGCGAGGTTTTTTCCACCGCCTCATCGGCCGGGTACATATCGAGCGTCATCAGGTCTTG
>JALONO010000237.1 GCA_025454895.1 Bernardetiaceae bacterium | reverse complement strand
CCCACCAACGGTTGCCCCGAGCCGCTCACCATTGCCAAAGGCCCGGCTTGGAGCTTTGCGGGGTCAAGCTACACCAGTCCTTACAAACGCAGTGGGTTCACTAGTTTTAGCCCCTTTGTGCCGGTGTTCAACGACCTGATCATCCAGCCGGTCGAGTTCATCTCCTTTGCCGCCACGGCGGTGGGCGAGCTGGCCCGGTTGGACTGGGCCACGGCTTGGGAACACAATGCCGACTACTTTGAGGTCCAGCGCAGCCCCGATGGCGAAAACTGGCAACCGCTGGGCCAGGTAAAAGCCACTGGCCAAGCCAATACCCGCACCAACTACTCATTTTGGGATACCCAACCGCTTAACGGCATCAACTATTACCGCATTGCCCAAGTGGACTTTGACCAAACTACCCAGTACACCCGTATGGTGAGCCTGGATTTTACCGGAGAAACCGCCCTGGCCTTTAAGTTATTCCCCAACCCTACCACCGATGGCCACTTTGAACTGTTGCTTCCCCCCGAGAAAAGTGGGGTGGAATTGAGTGTCGTCGATGTAACGGGCCGCACGGTACACCAGCAATATTTTAGGCAGGCGAGTGGCCGGTTGCCCATCGCGCCCGCCCAGAAACTGGCCAAGGGCGTGTACACCGTGCGCTTGGTGCGGGCAGGCCGGGCGTGGGTGGGCAAGTTGGTGGTGCAGTAGCACCAAGCCCCGGCGGCCTGGCCATTGCCCCTGGTTTTTTGGCCCAGCGGGGCTGACGAGGCCCTTGGCAGCACGTCCGCCCGCGTACACCAAGTTTTTTTAATGTCCAATTTTGAACAAAAATCGCTTAGTTATTTTTGTAATTTACTGAAAATCAAAACTTTGATTTCAGGCATGATGATTGGCTCCTTTTGGCAAATTCGCCTTGCCAATTTTGTTGCCCCGAACCATGCAAACATCCTCCCCTTCAACCGTGGAGCTTCCGCAGCCAGCCCCTACCGCCCGCCTGTTGTTGGTGGACAGCCTGCGGGGCTTTGCCCTGTTGGGCATCCTGATCGCCCACATCACGCTGTGGTTCGACGGTGGGCCCCTGCCCGCGCACGTTTACCAAAAATACACCGAAGACCCGGCCTCGACGGTGGCGATGGTGCTGTTGGAAGTGCTGTTCCGGGGCAAATTTTTTGGCATTTTCTCGTTTTTGTTTGGGCTGAGCTTCGCGCTTCAGTTGCTGGGGTCAGCCCGCAAGGGACAGCCCTTTGCGGGGCGGTTTGCTTGGCGGCAGGGGTTGCTCGGCCTCATTGGGCTGGGGCATAGCCTCCACTGGCAGGGCGACATCTTGAGCATTTACGCGCTGCTGGGGTTTGGGCTGCTGGCCAGCTACCGCCTGCCCGACCGCTGGCTGTTGGGGTTGGCCCTGGCCCTGGTGTTCAACCTGCCGCTGCGCCTGACCGAGCTGGCCTGGCATTTGGCCCAGGTGGAGCCGCCAGCCATGTTTTCTGACCAAGAGACGGAGCAAAATTTTGCCGTGCTGATGGGCCGCGACTACTGGGAACTGCTGCGGGTCAACTTCTGGGCCATCGGGACCAAGTTCCGTTACCAGGTGCTGAGCGGGCGCCTGTTCATCACGTTGGGCTTTTTCTTGCTGGGTTTGTATGCCGGGCGCAAGCAATTTTTCCAATCTTTTCCCGACAACTTGCCGTTTTTCCGGCAAGTGGCCCGCTGGGGCGGTTGGGTGGCCTTGGGCATTTTGCCCATTTTCGGGGGCATCGCGTGGCTGTCGGGGGCATTGGCGGGCCAAACCCCGTAGTTTGGGGTTAGGTGGGTGGGCGGTTTTTTGTTCGATGCGTTCAATTTTAGCCTCAGCCTGTTGTACCTGGCCGGTTTCTCGCTGCTGTACCGGCGGGCGCGCTGGCAACCGCTGCTGCACCAGTTGGTCCCCCTGGGCAAAATGGCCCTCACCACCTATTTGGTGCAGACGGCTTTTGGCCTGGTCCTGTTCTATGGCTTGGGTTTCGGCTTGTTGGGGCAGATCAGCCCGGCGTACTGTATGCTCCTGGCCGCTCCGGTTTTTGCCTGCCAATGGGCGTTCAGCCGCTGGTGGCTAAAGCGTTTCCGTTTGGGGCCGGTGGAGTGGCTGTGGCGCTCGGGCACTTACTTGAAGTGGCAGCGGCTGCGGCTTTAATGTTCAGATGACTAAATGATTTTTCCAGCTGATTGTCAACATTGACAAGCTCGGAAATGCGCCATCTCCATTAGAGTTTTTGTGTGTTGACAATGAGTATCTTAGCTGAATTCGGAGGAAGCCCCTCCCCGACGGACGACCAAAAGCGAGTGAGCTTTGAGGGCGAGCCTGTGTGATGGCTTGGGGTGGGGCCAACACGGGCGGGTTAAATAGTGATTTTTCAATAGACCTCTTGCGCATTAGATTTTTAGCTGGGTGAAAGCCCGGGATTTTCGTTCAAAAACCGCTTTTTTTGGCCCCACCCTATCCCTCCCCGTCGGGGAGGGGACGCAATCTCGAACCCCAATAGGGTAATTTGAAAGAGTTTTAATGTAATCTGCAAGAGGTCTAATAAAGCTCACTGAAAAAAATTATTTATGGAAGTTAAATCTAAATTTCACCCTTTTTGGCCCCACCCTGGCCAGCCGCACTTACTCGCTCAAAAATTCCCGTTTTTGCCGTCCGTCGGACGACCAAAAGCGAGTGAGCTTTTGGGGCGAGTACGTGGGTTGGAACGCAATTTTGAAGCGAATAGGAGGTGGTAGAAAAGAGGCCGATTTAAGTCAACTATCTGATTTTCAAGATACAAAAACTCCATTTGGTTTTGTTACCACACTGTCCAAGTCAAGCCCTTGCCTGCGCGTGGTGCGGGCAGGCCGAGTGTGGATTGGCCAGCCGCCTACCGCAGCCCCAAGGCCAACTGGTTGGCCACCTGCTCGGCCCAGGCGATTTGGTGCGGCGCAAAAGCCGTGAACGACGCTAGTTCCAGCACGCCCACGGCCGTTTGGTTGGCCAACAGCGGCACAATGAGCAGGTTGCGCGGGCTGGCCTCGCCCAAGCCCGATTTAATGCGCACATAGTCGGCGGGCACCTGGGTGTAGCACTGGCTGGCCTTCTCCAGAAATACCTGCCCGGCCAGGCCCTCGCCGGGGGCCAAGCGGAGGGACGCCACTCTGGGCCGACCGTAGGCATAACTAGCGGCCAGCCGCAGCCCAGGGCCATTTTCTTCCCCCAAAAACAAAGCGGCTTGGTTGGCGGCCAGGTGTTTCACCACGGCCGCTAACCAGAGCTTGGCCAGTAACTCGGCCCCGCTGCGGTGCTGGTTCACCAGTTCGGCGCAGGTTTGCAGGCCCTGGCTGGCCCATTGCCGCTGCTGGTCGTGCTGGGCGGCCTGTTGCAGGCGGTTTTTCATGGCCACCAGGGCCTGGCCCAGCGTATCCTGCGGGCCAGCCGGGGTAAACGGGGCCTCAAACGAGCCTTCGCCCACGGCCTGGGCAAATTTGGCGACGGCCTTCAGGTGCTCGTTCAAGGCGTTGCCCGCTTGTAGCACGGTGGCCAGCTCGTTGGGCGGCAACTCGGAGGGCTGGGCCAGGCCGCCCTGGGCCAGTTGGCTCAGTTGGGCACTCGCCTGCCGGAGCGACTGGCGCACGGTGCGGCGCAGGTGCCAAGCCAAAGTCAGGAACAACCCACTGGCCACCAGGGCAATTACGATCAAGAATCGATTAGTGCGGGCAATGGCCAAACTGATGGCTTGGGTCTCGGTTTGTAGGAGCTGTTGCCGGTGGTCGCTCACGTCTTTCAGCTTGAGCCGGGCTTGGTAGCGCAGTTCGCTTATTTGGTCGATGATGGCCTGCTGGCGCACCTGCCCCGGCAGTACGGCCACCGAGTCGGGCACGGCGGCCACCCGCCCCTGGGCGATCAGGGTATCCACCTGGTCTTGGTAGGCTTCCATAGTTTTTAGCCACTGGCCCAGGGTGTCCAGGTCCAGCCGCTCGGCCGGGGTGAGCTGCGGGCCAAACTGGCGGAGGGTATCGTAGTCGGTGCGCAGGTAATTTTGCCAAGTGCGGTGGCGGGTTCTGGCATCGCCCGGGGCGGCGGTGAGCAACTGCCTAAACTGGGTCATGGCCACGTAGTTGAGGTCGCCCCGCATGTGGACGGTGATGGTGCTTACCTTGGCGTGCAATTGGGCCACCCGCTGGCTCAGGGCCTGGGCCTGCTGGTTTTGCCATCCTACCACGCCCAGCACGCTGGCCATCGCTAAACCAAAAGCCAAAACCGCCGCCCGGATTTTACCCGCGATGGTGCGGAAATCTAACCACTGATAAAAAATCTTCCACATAAAAAATGGGTAAAGGGTTTACCCGGTTCTAGGCGATAACGAAGGCAAAAACCACGCCCGGCTAGTTAAGGGGCCACCTTGGGCTTTGCTTTGGCCCCAATTACCAGCACCCCGGCCACCACTAATAGCGTGCCCAGCACCTGGGCCATGCCGATTTTTTCATCTTCCAAAAAATAATGCGCCATGACTAAAGTGGAAACCGGGCCAATGGTGCCCACAATGGAGGCATTGCCCGCCCCAATGCGCCGGATGCCCTCCGCCGTGAGGAACGCCGGGAGCACGGTGGCCAACAAGGCCATCCAAAAATAAAGTTGGTACACCTCGCGGCTGAAATTGGCCAAAACCTTGACCGGGTGGACGGCCAGAAAATGCAACGTGATAAACCCGGTGGAAAACAGCATGATGTACGACGTGTACAACAACGACGACCCAATGCGGGGAATGAGCCGCCCGCTGCCCACGAAATAAATGGCGTAAGCCACGGCCGAGGCGAAAATGAGGCCCGCGCCCAGCCACAAGTTGTGGGCCGTAAAACTGGCCTCGCCCGCCAGGGCCACCGCGATGCCCGCGTAGGTAAGCCCCAGGGCCAATACCTGCCTGCGCGTGATGCGCTGGCCAAACCGCCCGGCCATGATCAGCAGCACCACCGTGGGGTAGATGAACAAAATTAGCCGTTCCAGGGCCGCGCTCACGAAACGCAGGCCCCAAAAATCGAGCAGGGCCGAGCCGTAGTAGCCCACAAAAGCCAAAAAAACCAGGAGCAGCCGGTCGCGGGGGCTAAAATCGGTGAATTTGGCCCGGGGCCAATGCCAAACGATCACGGCCAAGAAAAACGGCAACGAAAACCAGAAACGGAGGGCCAGCATCGAGGTGGCATCTACTTGGTACTGGTAAAGCAACTTGACCAAAATGGCTTTGAAAGCAAAACCGATGGCCCCCAAGGCCACAATGCCGACCCCGACGAGATGCCTGACGCGATGAGTAGTGTTCACCCGGCAAAGTAATAACCAGCGGGCCGATGTGGCCGGGGGGAGCCTAATATTTTTTGTTCCCAAATATTGATCAATTTCCTCTACATTTGGCCAATTAACGCCCCAAACTCCGCTTCGGTAACATGTTGGCCAACCTTGTCTATTTGAGCATCCGCAAAAAGGCTTGCACGGAAGACGACATTGCGCAAATTTTGGCCAAGGCCGAACAAAACAACAGTAAGGAGGGCATTACGGGAGTGCTGCTTTACTCGGCCACCCGGTTTGTGCAGTACCTGGAGGGCGAGTTCCAGCAAATTGACGGGCTGTACTCAAAAATCAAGCGGGACCCCCGGCACGAGCGGGTTACTTTGCTGCACACCGGGCTGATCCAACAGCGCTATTTCCCGAGCTGACAAATGGGCAGCCAGTATTTTGACGAGGGCGGGATCCGCTTCCTCACCGTTTTGGACCAAGCGGAAAAAGACCTTTTCCAGTCGTTGCTGCAAGGCGACCTGGCCGATGCCGACACCCGGTCCATCTTGGCCATTGTGCACAAGTTTTTTAAATGACGGGCTACGGGTGTACCTCGATCTCGTCCTGGCTATCCTCGATATCCTCCAGCTGGATGTTGAGGGCCTTAATGGAGGAAATGATCTCGGCAATGGACAGGCTCAGCGACACCAGCAGCAGCACGAGCGAGGCCGCAAAACTATAGGTGCCCCACGCGGGCAAATTCTCAAAAATGAAAAACATACTGGTTACGCTACAAAAAAGGCTGATCACGCCCGTCATCTGCATGTTGCGGATGAGGTACAGCCGGTAGCGCAGGTTTTTGATCTGGGTGAGGGAGGCAATGGCCAAAAACCGGTTGGTGTAGGCCAACATCAGCAACGAAATGGTGGGGAAGATAAAGGCCGGTACGTTGAGCGAAAGTTCCATGACAGGTCCGGGCGGCTCCGGGCGGCCAATTTCGGCTTTTGCGGCCAAAAAAACCAGCCGGTTGGAAAGCGTTTCCCCGGCCAGGTGGTTGGCCAGTTCGTGCCCTAGGCCCTGCGGGCGCAACCTTCGCGCGCCCGCGCTCGCTTGGTAAAGTTAGTTTGTTTCTATCAGTTTCCAAACTGCCGCCCTGTACGCGGACTGCGCGTCTGCGGTACACGCCAAGGTTAAGACATAAGGATATCCGTTCCGTGGTACTCCAGCCCCGTGATGCCTTCGGTTTTTAACGCCCCCACCAACCGCTCGCTCGCAAAAATGTGGGGCGCAAACCCCAGGAAAGTAACCAGGTCCAAACCGCTCATCTCAACGGTTGGCTTGATCAGCAGGGCTTTTATTGAAAATTTTTCCTTATTGGACAGATACTCTTCTTCAGTGGCCAGGGACACTTCCTCTCCCTTTCTTTCGGAAGTGCGGTCAAAGTGGAACTTAGAGTTGGGATAATCGATGTGCGAGGTGAAGGACACCAGGTGCAGCCAATGGTAGGCCGTGGCCCGCGCCCCGCCCTGCCAGCCGCCGGGCGGCAGCACCGTGGCCGGGAACCACTGGTGGGGCATGAGCCGGTGGCGGTCCAGCACGGCCCTGGCCCGCCCGCTCACCAACAGGCCCTGGCCGGTCATGTTGGCCAGCGAGAGCACGTCGGTCATTTCCGCGTCGTCGGCCACCACGATGCTCTCCAGATCCGGGGCCACGGCGGCGTAGGCCCGGCTGGACATCTTGGTGGACGACTCCGGGCGCTCAAACCCGTAGGGCCGCCGTACGTCCGCCTGGAACAGCCCCCGTCGGCTGGACAGTTCTTTTAGGGAATAATATTTCATGCGCAAATTTATCAAAGACCCAGGTCGACCTCGTTTATTTTTTTGCCCCGGTTGGCCTCCAGGGCCTTCCTCACGTCCCCCACCACTTTTTCCACGGCCTCCCTGGCCGTCCCTTCGTATCCTTCTTTTTGAAGCAACAACAACTTTTGGCGTATCTGCTCCGTGTAGCGGGGGTGGGTGGCGTGCTCGCCCACGTCGTCGGCCGCGCTGTAGGGCACCAGGGCCATGCCGTTGGTGGCGCCGTTGAAATCAAAGCCCTCGTCGATAGCCTGCCTCAGCAGCGGGCTTTCCTCTACCAGTTCCACCGGCATCAGGTGGTGGGCCTGCACCGTCTCGTCCCCTAATTTTAGGCCCAGGTTTCCCCTTAACATCCTACGGTCAGCAACGGCATCGGCTACTTTGGCCCCGTAATCGCGGTGGTTTAGCGCGTAGCGGACCGCGTCCTTAGCGTTAAAAAACACCTTACCCGCTAGCCTACCACCCACAAAGGGCATAAATAACCCGGCGGTGGCTATTGGCGTATCATACTTTTCGGCAGGTTGGCCGTCAATATGAATGGCATGGCCTTTACGGGTAGCGAAGGTAACTACTACGGTAACATCGTCAACATCCGACAAGGTCAATAACCCTACCGCAAAGTCGGCCAAGCCGTATTCATCAGGTTTTTGACCGGAGATAGTACTATACCTAGGGAAGGGGCCGGGGTTAGAATTAAAATGCTGGCTCATCGGGTTGAACCTCAACAAATTCCCGGTTGCCTCCAACCCGTCCAAATCAATCGCCCAAACCGGGGTATTGCTCGCAAACTGGTAAGAAGAAAGCTCGGGGTACTGTTGCCCCTGCACGATGAGCGGGTCGGGGCTGAAGAACCGCGCCACCCGCGGGTTGTACAGCCGCGTCCCGTAGTCCTGCCAGCCCGTCTCCCCGTCGTTCTCCTTGCCGTTGAACCCGTACCGGTAACTCCCCCCGCTGCGGCCGGGCATGGCCCCGCCAAAGGCATAGTAGTCCGTAAAGGAAAGAACGCGGGCCGCGGGCAGCTTCACGTCGGAGACGGTGGCCAAAACGTTCCCTAGGTGGTTAGATAGCTCGTACTCGCGGCGGCCTAAAATTAACTTGTTCCTATCATTTTGCAAATCCCCGTTCAAAACGCGGTACACCCCCAGGCGGCTGCTGCCGTAAATGGGCAGTTCCTTGAGCGCGCCGTTCTCGTAGATGGCCATCACGTTGCCGCTGGCATCGCGGATGTAATGCGTGGTCACGCCGTTGGCGGTCTTGGCCACGCGCTGGCCCGCCGGGTCGTAGAGGTAGGTTACGTTGCCGGTGGTTTTCTGTACCGTGGCCACCTTGCCGTACACCGTCCAGTCTATGGCGGTGATGTTCTCCGACACGTCCCTGACCAGGTTGTCGCGGTCCGACGTTTCGGTCGCGTCGTATTGGTAGTTGCCGGGGGCCTGGCCGGGCAGGCCGCCCAAAATGGAAAGACGCTCCTTTACTGCTGCGTTGGCAACAGTTCAATCACCCCATCCGCCACCCACTTTCACCATACCTGTAGCCGCAGTTGCACTTTCACATCGCTACGGCGGTTGCCGTCAATCTGTTCCAGCCCGCTGCTGATGGTGGTTTGGTCGCG
>JALONO010000236.1 GCA_025454895.1 Bernardetiaceae bacterium | reverse complement strand
ATCGCCCCAGTTCTTAGCGGGAAAACGAAAACCCCCGCCTCCCCTCAATAAAACCAAAAAAGCACTATCATTACGCAACTATTTCATAATCAATAAAGAAAAGCGTTGAACGATTGCTTTGCCGCCTCTCACCTGGCGTTTGGGCAGGGGGCCATCCATAAATTTTGGCCAGCGGTGCAACTATGGCCCCCCGGCGGGTGTCATTGGGGCAGATACCGCGCTAAAAAACGGATGAACCTCACGGCTAGCTGGCCCTCCATCGACCTTAGTCCTGTACTTCTACGGCACGCCGAGGCTAGCCCGGTGTACCACAACGCCCGGCAAGATGTGATCGATGCTTGCCAGGCGGGCGACCGCCGGGCCCAGTACGAATTGTATAAACTGTACGCCAAAGCCATGCTCAACGTGTGCGTGCGCATAACGGGCAATACCGCCGAGGCCGAAGACGTGTTACAAGAAGCGTTTATCACGGTGTTTAGAAAAATCAACCTGTACCGGGGCGAGTCGGCCTTTGGGGCCTGGCTCAAGCGCATAGTGGTGAACACGGCCATTAACGCCGTGCGCCGCCGCCGCCTGGTGTGGGAAGAAATGGACGAAGAAGCCGACGTGGCCGAGGCCGAAGCCACTGACCCCCACGAGCTGGACCTGCAAGTGGCCCAAGTGCGCCAGGCCGTGCAGCAACTGCCCGACGGTTTCCGCACCGTGTTTTCGCTGTACGCCCTGGAAGGTTACGACCACCAGGAAATCGCCGAAATTTTGGGGGTCAGTGTCTCCACCTCCAAAACTCAATATAACCGCGCTAAAAAGCGGTTACTAAGTTTAATCAAAAAATAAAATCTTGAAAACCAGAAGGTAACCGACTAAACCGACATGGGAAAACTAGAAGAATTTATCCAACAGCACCGGGCCGAGTTTGACGAGCACGAGCCTAGCGACCAACTGTGGCAAAAGCTGGCCACCCAACTGGACGCGGCCCCGCCCAAACTAACCGCCCGGCCCGGCGGGCGGCAGGTGCCCATAACTCGGGTGTGGCAAATGGCTGCGGCTTTTGCCCTGCTGCTCATGGCCACTGTGTTGTTGCAATATTACTGGCTGCGCCCGGCGTCCCAGCAGGCCGGGCTGCCCACTAACCAACTGGAACAGATTGCCCCGGAGCTGATCGAGGCGGAGCAGTTTTACACCCAGCAAGTGCAGTTAAAACGGGCCGAGCTACTGAGCGCCGGGGCACCGGGCCTGGGCCTCGACAAAGACGTGGACCAGGAACTGGGCCGCCTCGATGCCGCTTACCAGGAACTGAAGCAGGACCTTTACCGCACGGGTAACCAAGAAGTGGTGGACCGCATGATCCAAAACCTCCAGTTCCGCACCGATTTGCTCAACCGCCAGTTGGAAACTTTACAACGAGTACGCACCTTGAACCGCCAAAAAAATGGAAAGCAAATATAAATTAGTCTTTATTGTCATTGTTTGCCTGGGGCTGGCCGCCCGCCCCGCGCACGCGCAAGAACAGATCACGAAAAACTTCTCCGAGAAATACGCCGTATCGGCCAGCGATATGCTCGATTTATCGAACCGCTACGGCAAGGTACACGTAAACACCTGGGACAAAAACGAGATCACCGTTGACGTGCAGATCAAAGCCTGGGGCCGCACCCAAGAGCGGGCCAAGCAGCAACTGGACCGGATCAAAATCAACTACGGCAAACGGGGCGGCGTAGTATTTTACGAAACCGTGGTGGAAGACAATAACATCAACATTGGGAACAAATCCGGTTTCGAGATCAACTACACCGTGAGCATGCCCCGGCGCAACCGCCTTAAACTGTACAACCGCTACGGCGCGGCGTTTTTGGCCGACCACAGCGGCGAGTTGGACCTGTCAGTCAGGTACGGCAAGTTCGTGGGCGAGAAGCTCACCGGCCCGGCCAAAAAAATCGAGGTCGCTTACGGGGGCCTCGAGCTCCAGCAACTAGAGCAAGGCACCATCGACATCAGCTACTCCGGCGGCAGCATCGAGAAGGGCGGTAACATTACCCTCGATAACCGGTACACCACCGTGCGCTTTGGCAGCGTGGGCACCCTTAACGCCGAAACCAAATATGGTGGTTTAGAGATTGATAACCAGGTAGATGTGCTCAAGGCCACCATGGGTTACTCCGGCCTTAAAATTGGTCAGCTTAACAAAGAGTTGGTGGTAGTTACCAAGTATGCCAACAGTTTTCAGGTGCGCAAAGTGGCCAAAAGCTTTAGCCGCATCGACGTAGATGCCAACTACAGCAGCGTTACCCTGTTTTTTGAAGCTGGTACGGCCTTCGGTTTTGACGTGAGCACCCGCTACGGCAACTTCAAAAACGACCTGCCTGGCACCGACCTGCGCCGCCAAATTGAGCAAAACACTAGCAATGAAGTGGAGGGCAGCGTGGGCAAAGGCGGCGGCACGGTAAAAGCCACCGCCAACTACGGCAGCGTGCGGTTTGCCCCGCTTGCCCCTCATTAACGGCGGGCCTAACCGAAAAGGGAAGCCGCCGACACCCTAAGGGTTTCCAAAACCCTTAGGGTGTTATAATATTGTAATTTGTTGGTAATATCAAAATCAAATAGAGCTTACAGGTTTATTGTCTTCTAAATAATTGATAACCAAGAAAAACAACCATTTAATCAGGCAATCATTAAGTCATTTTAGTGTAAACAGCCCGTTTAAAACTTGAAATTATAAGTTACCGCCGGGATGATGGGGAACAACGACGATTGGCGGCCCTCAAAGTCGACGATATTGCCCTGCGCGTCGCGCACGGTGTCAATAAAAATAAAGAAGGCGTTGAGGCGGTTGTAGGCGTTGTAAAGGCTGAACGTGAGGTCTGACTCGCCCCAGCGCGGCTTAAACTTCCACACCAGGCCCAGGTCCAACCGGTGGTAGGCGGCCAACCTAAAACCGTTGCGCTCGGTGTACACCGGGATCACCTGCGGGCGGACCCCGGGCACATCTTGCAGCAAAATGCGGCCCGTGGGCAGCGATACCGCGTTGCCCGTACCGTACACCCAGGTGGCGGTGAAACTGAGGCGGCGGTTAAATTGGTGCAGGATCACCAAGCTCACGTCGTGCCGCCGGTCGTAGCGCGGGTGGAACCGCCGCCCGTCCATAATGTCGGGGAAGCTGCGCCAGTTCCAGCTTAGGGTGTAGCCCAGCCAGCCCGTGGTGCGGCCCTGGCGTTTTTCCAGGTAAATTTCGTTACCGTAAGCCCAGCCCCGGCCAAACACAAACTCGTTTTCCAGTTCCGGGTTGGCGAATAGTTGGGCCCCGTCGCGGAAGTCGATTTGGTTGTGCATCCATTTGTAATACACCTCGTTGGTGAGCAGCAGTTTGCCGCCCAGCAGGGTGGTGCTAAGCCCGGCCGCCACTTGCTGCGAAAACTGCGGCCGCACCCGCGCCGTGGAAGGGAACCACACATCGGTGGGCAGCGAGGCTCCGGAGTTGCTCACCAGGTGTACGTACTGGTACATGGCGGCATAGCTGGCCTTGGCCGACAGGCCCGGGCGCAGCGTGGCCGTGGCCGATACCCGGGGCTCCCAGCCAGTAAACGTGCGGCCTTGGTGGTGAAAGCCCGAAAACCGCATTCCGCCCTCGAGCCGCAGCCGCTCGTTTACCGTGAACTCGTCGTTGACGTAGGCCCCAAACTGGTAGGCCAGGTAGTCGTCGCCCAGGCCGATGTTGAGGCTGCCGTCGTCGGTGCCGGCATCCACCCGGCCAATCACAAACCCGTGGCGGGTGGCCGAGGCCCCAAACTTAAAATGGTGGCGGTCGGTGGCGTACCAGTCGAAGTCGGTTTTGGCCTGCCAGTCGCGGATGCGCGAGCGCAGCCGAAAGCTGAATACATCAAAACTATTGACAATCAGATAATTGTAATCAGAAAAAACCACCGACGTATTGGCAAATAGTTTGGGGCCGAACTGGTGGTTCCAGCGCAGGGTGCTAGTGGTGTTGCCCCAGTTAAAGTTGAACCGAAAATTGTCGGTGCGGGTGCCGAACACGTCGCGGCCCAGGTAGCCGCTCAGGTACAGCATGTCTCTTTTGCCCAAGGCCACGTTGGCTTTTAGGTTAAAATCGTGGAAAAAATAATTGGGCAACGGCTCCCAGTTGGGGTTGTCGGCGTTGAGGCGGTTGGCCGCCCGGGTAAAGGCATCGAAATAAGTGCGCCGCCCGGCCAGCAAAAACGAAGACTTGCCCTTCTGGATGGGGCCTTCCAGCAGCAGCCGCGAAGCGATGGCCCCCAGGCCGCCCTGGCCGCTGAACTTTTCCCGGTTGCCTTCCTTGAGCCGCACGTTGAGCACCGACGACAGCCGCCCGCCAAACTGGGCCGGGAAATCGCCCTTGTACAGCTCCACGTTGCGCACCGCGTCGGCATTGAAAATGCTGAAAAACCCGAACAAGTGGCTGGCGTTGTACACGGTGGCCTCGTCGAGCAAAATCAGGTTTTGGTCAGGCCCGCCCCCGCGCACGTACAGGCCCGAGCCGCCCTCGCCGCCCGACTGCACGCCGGGCTTGAGTTGCAGGGTTTTGATAATATCCACCTCGCCAAAAATCACGGGCAGTTGCTTGGCATCTTCCACCCGCACCTCGCTCACGCTCATTTGGCTGGAGGCAACTTTTTCTTCGTAGCTCTCGCCTTCCACCACCACCTCGGCCAGGGTGGTGGACAGCGGGGTGAGGGCCAGGTCCAGGGTGAGGTTGGCGGCCAGCCGCAGCTTGCGGGCCAGTGGTTGGTAGCCGGTGTAGCTAGCCACCAGCCACACGCTGTCGGCGGGCAGGGTAAGCGAGTAAAACCCGTAGGCGTTGGCGGCCGCGCCGCGCCCGGTGCGGCGGTCCAGCACGTTAGCCCCGATCAGGGCCTCGCCCGAGGTGGCGTCGCGCACGGTGCCGCTGATGGTAAACCGGCCCTCGGGGGCGGGCGGGCTGCCCTGGGCCCAGGCCCAAATGGCCAAGTGAACGAGGCAGGCGGCCAAAAAAATGCGTTTCATCACCCTAAAATACCGTATTTAGGGCAAAAGGTTTGGTGGGGCCGGGGTTTCAAGCCGGTTTTCCCCGTTATTCCGGCTCTTTCAGTAGGTAAACCGTGCCTTTCCCTTGGCCGATCCGGGTGAGCACTTGTTCTTGGTAAAGGTACTGCAAGTCGTTTTTCAGCGTACCCAATTTAATGGCCGGGAATTGCTTGGCCAAGTCGCTGATTTTAACTGGCTGGTGGGTGGCGATGAACGCCTTGATCTGTTTCTGCCGCTCGTTCAAGTAGCCGCCCTTGGCTTTGAGCACGTCGTATTTTTTCTCCAGTTTTACGGTGAGGGTTTTCAGGCTTTCCAAAAAGAAAATCAGCCAGTTATCGATCCGTTCCTGGTTGGAGCCCCGATTTTTTTTGGCCGCTCATCAGGGCTTCGTAATAGGCTTTTTTGTTTTGCTCCATGTGGTGCTCGAACGAAACGTATTGCACAAAACCATAGCCACATTGCAGCAAGCAGAGGGTGGTGAGCAGGCGCGACAACCGGCCGTTGCCGTCTTGGAAGGGGTGGATGCTCAAAAAATCGTACACAAAACTGCCAACGACCACCAGCGGGTGGATGTGCCCTTGGGAAAGTTGCTCATTCACCCAGGCCAATAATTCCTGCATTTCGGCTTTCACCAAAGCGGGCGCGGTGGTGGCGAAAATGGTTCGTTGCTCGCCCGTGGGGTAGGTGGCCACCACGTGGTTGGGCAGGCTTTTGTACCCGCCCCGGTGCCGCTTGTCCTTGTGGCTGTGTTTGAGCAGTAATTGGTGCAACTGCTTGAGGTAGCTTTCGGTAAGCCGCAGGTCGGCGGGGTGTTCGTAAATGAGTTCCAGCACTTGGTAGTAGCCGATGACTTCCTGCTCGTCCCGGCTTTGCAGCTTGGTGATTTTGAGGTCGCGCAGAAGTTGCCCCACTTCCTCGTTGGTAAGGGTGGCCCCCTCGATGCGGGTGGAGGACCCGACGCTCTCGATGGTGGCGATTTTGCGGAGTTCCTTCAGGTAGCGGTTCTCTTGCCGCTCGGTGATATTCCACTTGCCCCGGAAACCGTCGATCAACCCGATCAATTGCAGCACTTTTTGGTTGGTGGCAAAGTCAAAACTCAGCTGTTGGATGAACTTATCCATATTTAATCCATATTTCATCCGAAAAGTACGGATAATCAAAAGAGTTTTTGCATATTGAAAATCAGATAGTTGACTTAAATTGGCTTCTTGTCCGCCACCTCCATGCGCCTCGAAATTGTATTCCCT
>JALONO010000033.1 GCA_025454895.1 Bernardetiaceae bacterium | reverse complement strand
CAATCATTACGTCTTTTTAGTCTAATCCAACCTTGCTCAAGGATTTGCCGATGTATTTTTGGCCCAGGGCAGGGTACGCCACCACTCAATAAAACCTTGCCCCACAATGCGCAGCGGGTTGTGGCCTACGGGTCCGGTGGTTACCCCGTAACGCGGGGCAAAAGTTTCGGGTGCGTAAGTGCCAAACAGCCGGTCCCAGATGAGTAATACTCCGCCAAAGTTCTTGTCCAGGTAAGGCCCGTCCACCGCGTGGTGTACCCGGTGGGCCGAGGGAGTGTTGAGAATGCCCTCCAACCAACCTAGGCGGCCAATGGCCTGGGTGTGCAAAAAAAATTGGTACAACAAATTCACCACCAAGCTGCCCACCACCCAACCCGGCGGAAACCCCACTAGCACCAGCGGCAAAAAGAACAAGAGGTTGATAAAACCCCCGAACCAGTTGAGGCGATAAGCCCCCGCCAGGTTGTAGAGCGTGGACGAGTGGTGCGTGTGATGAAACGCCCACATGAACTTACTCTTGTGCGATACCCAGTGGAAAAAGAAATACACAAAATCTACCACCAAAAAAACCAGCAGAAAGGTGGCCCAATTTTGCGGCAACCGCACCGGGCTAAGCCGATAAACAAAGTCTAATAAGGCCAATTTAGCCCCGGCAAACAGCACTTTGCCAAAAAACTGGTGGCCGATAAACACCACCAGGTTGGCCAAGGTCTCGCGCCAGTAGTAAACCTTGCGGCCGTGGCGGTAATCCCAGGCCACCTCGGCCGCAATGGCCAGCAGCAGCCCGCCCAGGAAAACCAGGCGGTAGCTGCCGACTTGTTGAAACAAGGCGTCCATTAACCTATTGCAGGGTTACTATCCGGGTTTGCGTGCCCACCGTAACTGTAACTTGTTTGTCGCAAGCCCCGGTACCATAGTTAAGCGTAACCGCCGGGCGATCGCCATTGCGCAACTGAATAACTCCGCTCACTGCGTAAAAAATCCGCTGCTTGGAACAAGCCCCTTGGTACACCACCGGCGTAGTAATCTCGCTCCGGACGGCCTGGCCCGCTGTGTTAGTACCAGCCGAGGTGCCTGTAACGGTAGATGTGCCATCGCTGAGGCGCCGGTTGGTGCCGCCAAATTGCACTTCGGTGCGGCGTTGGATGCTGCTAAACGCTATGCGCCAGGTTTCGGCCGCTACTTGCAAGTTGCTGCTAGTCAAGTTGTAGGTTAGTCCGGTGTTGCTCCGGCCCGTAACGTTGGTCACCACGGTGCCGCTTAAGGTGATCCTCTCGGCCGAGTAGTTTTGGAAGTTGACCGTGCGCTGGTTATCGGTGTAGCTGATGCTGATTTGCCCGGAGCGGCGGCGGCCAAACGGCCCTTCGCAACCTGTCCCGAAGTCGATGACGCAGGTGCGCTGCTGGCGGTCCAACCGGATAGTGCCACAAGCCTCGATGCGGCCGTTGCCCAAGGCATCAAAGTTGCCATCCAGGCCGTCTTCTACCACATTGAGCGCATCGTTAATGGCCTGGTCACTTTCACTCATTTGCTCGGCGGCCACGTCATCCGGGTCAGAGGCGGGATCCACACGGTCCTGAAGTTGATTACAAGCTCCTAAGGTGAGCGATAAGGCCAAAACGGTGCTCAAGGTAGCCTTGGCCAAAAACGAATACTGATTCACTTTTTTCATGGTTTTATAAGGTTTTTAGTAACCCATTGGCCGGTTGGGAGCGGCAATGGTTATGCAAAACAACGGCAGCCAAAACGCCAAGTTGTTTTTTTTCAACCAACCACCCTCAATGCTCTACCAATCTTCACTTTTAACCTATATCCTCACTAATCGGCTATTGATGGGCAAAACGGCCGTTTTGGTAGAGAAAAAAACCGCCCCAGCCGCCTGGGAGCTAATTTTGACCCATGATCGGCAGTTTTTTACTCTCGCCCCGGGCCTCGCACGGATTGGTTTGGCTAGTAGCCGCCACCCTCAGTTTCTCTTCCTTTTGGATGGTGCTGGGCTGGCAGAACGCCCTCCTCAAAACGACGGTCAACGTAGGTACCCTCATGGGGGTAGCTTACGGCAACATGCACGGACTGCTGCCCAGCTTGTTCGAGAAAAAGCGGCACACCCTCTACGGGCTAGCCGTGATGGCAGTGGCCATTGTGGTTACGGTGCTGTTTATCGCCATCGACCGCCGCTTCCCTTTCCAAGGGCTGGCCATTGTACAAATCCGACCTGGGTTTCCGGCTTATAACTTCGTGATCACGGTATCTACCCTGGTCATGAGCACCATGTACCAGCTCAACAAAGGGGTGCAACGCTACCAAGCCGTTCAGCAACAATTGATCAATCAACAGCTTAACACCGAGCTGGACCTGCTTCGTACCCAAATCAACCCGCATTTTCTGTTCAACACGCTCAATAATTTGTACACGTTGGCTTACCTTAAATCGGAGCGGACGGCCCCCATGATCAGCCAACTGGCCGAACTGATGCGCTACCTGCTGTACCAAGGCCGCCAGCCTTGGGTGCCGCTGGAGAAAGAGGTGGCTTTCTTGCGCAGCTACCTGGACCTGTACCAGCTTAAGCACGAAAACCCCCAGGTGAGTTTTCGGGTGGACATTGACCGGCCCCACCACCCGGTGGAACCGATGCTGTTCATCCCTTTGATCGAGAACTGCTTCAAATACTGCGACTTAGATGCGCCCGGAGGGTTTATCGACCTGCACTTGCAACTGGCCGGGCCTCAACTGAGCCTGCTGGCCCGCAACAGTTGCGCCCCCACGCCCCCGCAACGCCAACCGGGCGTGGGCGGGGTGGGCCTCAGCAATTTGGGCCAACGGCTGGCCCTGCGCTACCCGGGCCGCCACCAGTTGCAAAACCGTTTAGAAAACGGCGTTTTCACTGCCAGCCTGGTCATCCTGCTTGACCAAAATGAAAATTCGTAAGAAACTGGCTAGCTCGCGTCCCGCCTCTATCTATCCCGTTCGGGGCTGATTTTGCCCGTGCCCCGGCCGGCGGTCATAGGGGTGTCCACCAACGGGGGGATTACCTCCATCACCCGCACCTGGGTAGCGGCCAATTGATAGCCGAGGGCTTTGCTAAACAGGTGCAACCCGGCCTTGGTGGCACAGTACACCGGGGCCGAACGCTTAGGCACTAACCCCAGCCCCGAGCTAACGTTCACAATGGCCGCTGCGGGCTGCCGTCGCAACTGGGGCAGCAACAACGCCGCCAGTTGCAAGGGAGCGGTCAAATTGATCTCAATTTCTTCGGCAATCCGCAGCACATCGGCCTCGGTCAACTCATAATTGTATTGCACCCCGGCGTTGTTGACCAGCACGTTAAGGTCGGGGTGATGCTGGTCGACAAAAGCGGCCAATTTTTCCCGCTCGGTCAACACAGCCAAGTCGCACCGATAAGTAACCAGTTGAGGGTGTTCCAATTGCAGCCTTGCCAATTGGGTTGCGTTGCGCCCCACGGCAATCACTTGATTATCAAGCGATAAAAAACGAATGGCCATCACCCGGCCAATGCCGGAGGTAGCTCCCGTAATGAGGATTTTGTTGCCTTGTAACCGCATAATCAGGTTTTTGCGGCAAAATTGGCCAGCTACGCAACCTAAAACGTTTACCTAGGTTGATGTTTCTTGGCGATATAGCTTAGCCCGTGGGTGGGGGTAACGCCCAAGTACGAGGCAATGTGGTGCTGGGCGATTTGCTGCTCTAAAGACGGATAGGTTGCCTTGAATTTATGGTACCGTTGCTCCGCGTTGAGCAACACCAGTTCGATTTCCCGTTGTTCTTTCTCTACAAATAACCACTCCGCGTAGCGGCGGGCCAGCCGTTCCAGATCGGGGCGGGTGTCGAACAAAGCGGTGAACCTAGGATAGTCGGCCACCCAGATCGTGCAATCGGTGAGGGCTTGGAGGTAAATCTGGTTGGGTCGGCCGCTCACCAAGGCACTAAACGCCCCCACAAAATCGCCGGGAACGAAAAACGTTTTGTTGTAATCCTTACCCTGGCCATTGCGGTAAAACGCCCGGAGTACACCCTGCCCCACAAAGCCAATTTGCCGTTCCAACCGGCCAGCCTGGGCAAAAAAATCGTGTTTCGGCAAGGTCTTGAGCCGAAAAAGGGCCTCCACGGCCTGCCAGGTGGCCTCCGTTAAGGGCGCGATTTGGGCAAACGTTGCTTTGAGTTGTTGCATGTAGCCAACTGACATGAATACTAAAATGACTTAATGATTTCATGATTAAATGATTACTTCATTTAATCACTAATAATTAAATTAATATAATTTTTTTAATCATATCAAATATATTTTTTCGCTTTACTATCAATTACTTATAGTATTAGGAATATGCATTTCCTTGTTGATTTTGGGATAAACAAACCCAATCGCGGTTGCCAAAAAACCAATTACCGCCCGCCTGATATAAAATGGCTGCGGTAAACCAAGTCGATCATCGCTTGGTCTGCCAAAAAAGCAAACAATAATTTGATTTTCAAATAGTTGTACTTGAAAAACCAATGCCCCAATCTGCTCTATTTGGCTACGGATGTTAATCTACCATCAAATTCTTCTACTCACTCAGCACCAGCTAAATGGTTGACGGTCAACCTTCAATAAGCCTCCTCCCACTCCGTCAGTCCACAAAAAAACCCGGCCTTTGGTTAAAAAGCCGGGTTCAACATAATTGGGCAAGCCCGTTATTCACTGCCCGTGCCCGAAGGGGCCGGTTCGTTGTCGCTTACTTGGTGGCTGGTAGTAGTAGGGGTGTCCTTCTTACCTTGGTCTTCCTCCTGGCCTTGGGCAGGGCTGGTGTTTACTGGTAAACCCACCAGGGCAAACGGCGCATTCAAGTAGTGCTGCTTTAACATGGCAAACATTGGTAAAGGACAAACAGATAGAAGTAAAAGTAGGAAATCAGATAAATTACTTGGTTGAAAATCATCTCTCAAATAGCTGGCCAATAAAAAAGCCCGACAGTTACTGCCAGGCCCGGAACAATTGCTTAATAGGGAATAAATTCCCCGTTAAGGAAGTGCCAAGGCCCGTGGCCAGTGAGTACGCCCAAGTGCGGGGCAAAAGCTGCCGACCGCTACATAGGTGATCGTGGGCAAAAGTTTCATTTTCCTAATCTCGTTTTTGGTAAACGCTATGTTTGTTGAACCACCATCCAAGTGGGTTAGTTCCAAACCGGCTAAAATTTTAGCCCATGAGACAAAAAAAGGCCGGGCCAAAACTTCAAAAACTCGTCCATGATGGCCTCAAACTGGTTGCTAAGCGTTAAATTTGACCAGTTGCTACCCCGATGGACCAGGCCACCGACCGTTATATTGCCCATATTGATTTGGACAGTTTTTTTGTCTCCGTGGAGCGGCTGCGCAACCCGGAACTGGTGGGCCGGCCAGTCATTATCGGCGGCTCGCGCGGGCGCGGGGTCGTGGCCTCGTGCAGCTACGAAGCCCGCCAATTTGGCGTACACTCGGCCATGCCGGGGGCGCAGGCCCGCCGGTTGTGCCCCCAGGGCATTTTCCTCCGGGGCGACATGGCCGCCTACGGCGAATATTCGGGCCTGGTGCGCGAACTGATCGCGGCGGAGGCCCCCTTGTTCGAGCAGGCCTCCATCGACGAGTTTTACCTCGACCTGACCGGGCTGGACAAGTTTTTCGGGGCCTGGGAATGGGCGCGCCAGCTCCGCCGCAAACTGATGGAGGCCACCGGGCTACCCATGAGCATGGGCGTGAGCACTAGCAAAGTAGTGAGCAAAATTGCCACCGGCCAGGCCAAGCCCAACGGCGAACTGTGGGTGCCCCCCGGCACCGAGCGGCAGTTTTTAGCCCCGCTGCCCGTCCACAAAATGCCCTTTTTGGGCGGTAAAATGGGCGAAAAGTTGCACAGCCTAGGTATCCACACCTTGGGGCAACTGCAAACCACGCCCCCGGCCCATTTAGAACAACTGTTTGGCAAGCACGGCCCTGGCCTGCAACAGCGGGCCTGCGGCATCGACTCCTCGGCCGTGGAGCCTTACGCGGAGCGCAAGTCGATTTCCAAGGAGCACACCTTTGAGCAGGACATCAACGATGGGGTTTATTTGGCCACGCTCATCCGCAACATGACCGAAAAACTGGCCTTTAAACTGCGCAAAAGCGGTTTTTTAGCTGGCGGAGTGGCGGTGAAGCTGCGCTACCCCGGCTTCGAGACGCACACCAAGCAGGCCACCCTGCCCCCCACCACCGACGACCGCAAGCTGATGAAACTGGCCCTGCATTTGTTTAAGCAGGCCCACAACGGCAAGCCCCTGCGCCTGATCGGGGTGCGGTTAGGCAACCTCACCCAAGGCAGTGCCCAAGCCAATTTGTTTGAAGATACAGCCAAGCAAAGCCGCCTTTACCAGGCAATGGACAAGCTAAAACTCAAGCACGGTACGGCCGCAGTGGGCCGCGCTTCCGGCTGGTTCCAGCCCGAGGAGCGACCGGAGACCTCGACCCCCAACTTTTACCAGGCTGACCCGGAAACGGACGACCCGACAGCCGATTTTTAGGTACCGGCTCATCCTAAAATGACTAGATGACGACAAGGCTACATATTTTTTAGCCTGGTTATCAACTTTTTAGGAGACAAAAAGCCCCTCCCCCCTACCCTACCTCCAAAGTTTGCAAGCGCACCAGGTT
The DNA here is from genome assembly GCA_025454895.1 of Bernardetiaceae bacterium. Taxonomy (GTDB): domain Bacteria; phylum Bacteroidota; class Bacteroidia; order Cytophagales; family Thermoflexibacteraceae; genus JALONO01. Next base: position 18,542 of record JALONO010000033.1, on the reverse strand, counting down.
AGCATAAAGGCCGCCGTCGTTGAGTAACAACTGCTCGTGCGTACCGCGCTCGGCCACGCGGCCTTGGTCTAGCACGTAAATGCAATCGACCATGCGCACGGTGGCCAGCCGGTGGGCGATGATGAGCGTGGTGCGGCCCTGCATGAGTTCTTCCAAGGCTTCTTGCACCAGCGTCTCCGCCTCGGCATCCAGCGAACTGGTGGCCTCGTCCAGGATGAGGATGGCCGGGTCCTTGAGGATGGCCCGGGCAATGGCAATCCGCTGCCGCTGCCCGCCCGATAGTTTCACGCCGCGTTCGCCCACGCGGGTGTCCAGTCCCTCCGGGAAACCGCTGATAAATTCCCAAGCGTTGGCCCGTTTGGCCGCCTCAATAATTTGGGCCTCGGTGGCGCCCGGGCGGCCATACGCGATATTTTCGCGGATACTGCCGCCAAATAGTAGGATTTCCTGCGGCACAATGCCCACGTTTTGGCGGTAGGCGGTTAGCGGGTATTCGTCAATCGGGCGGCCGTCGAGCCAGATTTGGCCGCCAGTGGGTTGGTAAAAGCGGAGCAACAACTGGGCAATGGTCGATTTGCCCGCCCCGCTGGCCCCCACCAAAGCCACTTTTTGGCCAGGCGCGATTTCCAGGTCTAGCCCGCGCAGCACGGGTACGTCGGCGCGGGTGGGGTAAGCAAAATGCACCTGGCGGTACTCGATTTGCCCCCGGGCCTGGAACGCCGCCCCGGCGGTGGTTGGCTCGCCGGGCATTTCCAAAATTTCGCGCACCCGCTCCGAGGCCCCTACGGCTCGTTGCAACTGACTGTAAATATCGCCCAGCCCCCCAATGGACCCGGCAATGAACATGGTGTAAATGACAAACGCGGTGAGGTCGCCAATGGTAATTTCGCCCCGGGCCACCAGCCCCGCCCCGTACCACAGCACGGCCACAATGGCCCCAAACAAGGCCAGCACGATAAAGGAGATAAACGCCCCCCGGTAGCTGGCCCCGTGCAGGGCGGTAGCGATCACCCGGTCTAGGGCCTGGCGGTAGCGGCCCACCTCAAAAGCCTGATTAGTAAAGGCTTTGACCATACTCACCGACTGGAGGGTTTCTTCCACCACCACGTTAGCGTTGGCCAGCTCGTCTTGGGTTTGCTTGGCCAGTTTACGGATGTAGCGGCCAAAAAACAGGCCCGCCAGCACCAGCACCGGCACAATGCCCAACATGAAAAACGTGAGCCGGGGCGTGTTAAAAAACAACACAACTAGGCCAAACACCAAAACGCACACCTGGCGAAAAAACTCGGCCAAGGTGATCGAGAAGGTATCTTGCAGCAAGGCCACGTCGGCGGTGATCCGGCTCATGAGTTCGCCGGTGCGGCGGCTGTCGTAAAAGCTCATGGGCAGGTCCATCAACTTTTGGTACAGGCTAGACCGGATGTCGGCCATGCTGCGCTCACTCACGCGGGTAAAAAAGTACACCCGCAAAAATGAAAATACGGCCTGCACCACCAAAATACCCCCCAATGCCAGGGCGATTTGGTTGATACCCTGCAAAAAGAAACCGCCTTTACCCAAGGCGGCATCGATGAGCTTGCCCGTGAAATACGGAAAGGCCAGTACTACCGTGCTTGAAAAAAACAGGAAGAACAACCCGCTAATAAAATAGCCCCGGTAAGGCAGCATGAAGCGGTACAAACCCACCAAATTGCGGAAACTGCCCCGGTTTAGTTTACCAGGTTCAACGTCGGAATAGTCGCGGCGCGGCATGAAAAGGCATTTGGGGCAAGATGACCAAAAGCCGTGCCCAGCCCCGCCCAGTCTGACAAATTGGCGCACTGGATTGGTTGCTGACAAGCCGTTTGGGGATTGGGGCACCGGGCCGGTGAGTGCTCAATCCGTTAGGCTGGATGCCTTGGCCGCCTGATGGGTCGGCAACCGCGCCCCTAAGGCCGCCTAAGCGGCGTGCTCAAGTCGCCCAACCCTGATTTTCTTTCTACTTAAATAACTGAAAATCAAAACAAAAAACTCCTTTTCCAGGTTGCCCTCTTATCGTTTTTCTATTATTTTCTGCAATTTTGCCCAGTTAACGTATCTCCCTGGTTTTGATAATGAAACGGATTTTTTGGCTGGGCCTACTGGTTAGTTTAATCACCTCCCCGTTACAGGCTCAGGTCCACTCAGGCCCACTCTACGGCATTGTGCTGGACAGTGCCACCCGTAAGCCACTGCCCAACGCCGAGGTTTGGGTGGGCCATACCATGCTCAACACCCGCACCAACCGCCTGGGGCAATTTGCCTTTGCCCAGGCCCCACTGGGCACTTTGGAGGTGGTAGCCGCCATGCCCGGCTACCGTCCCACTTGGGTTTCGCGGCGGCACCTCCAAACAGCGGCCGACCAATTAGATACCATTTTGCTCAAAAAAGGCCCGCCCCAGCTCCTCAACGACGTGCTGGCTCGCGACGCGGCCACCCAGAAACAAGCCCGGCACTTAAACACGTTTTTCAAACGTTTCATCGGCACCTCGCAAAACGCCGAGGCTTGCCAGATCATGAACCCTTGGGTGCTTAAATTTACTTTTGAGAAACAAGGCAAGCAGGCTTTCTATTCCGCCACCGCTACCGACGTACTGATAGTCGAGAACCGCGCCCTAGGTTATCAGCTCCGCTGCTTTATCGAGGAATTTCAGATTGTTGACAAGACCGCCCGATTTAACGGTACCGTGGGCTTTACACCCCTGGCGCCCAAAGACAGTACCGAAGCCAAACAGTGGCGCATGGCCCGTAACTGGGCCTATCGCGGCTCGGTGGCCCATTTTTTACATGCTTTGGTGGCTAATCAGGCGTTTAGCGAGGGCTACTACATTTACCCCGCCAAAGCCGAGACCGCCCTGTTTTACCGCACCCACACGCCCGCCAGCAACCAACTGCGGGCCGACCAACTGAACCAGCCTACCGAATTGGAGTTTGAACGCAAGTTGGTTTTTAAGGATTGCGATTTTATCCATGTCAATTACGACGGGGAGGCAGAAACGCTGGAAGTCAGGCGGTTTGCCCGCGACATGTCGGGCGTGGTGGCCCTGAACGATGACTACCAGGCTTCGTGGTTGCACCTTAAGCGGCGCGAAGTAACCTACAACACGGCGGGCTGGCTGTACCTCACCCCCGATGTGGAACTGCTGGGCCAGTGGGAGTTTGAGATGTGGGCCGACCGGGTGCCAGTCGAATTTAGGCCGCCCGTGGTGGCCGCCCCGCCACGAAACGACCCGCCGCCCCCGGCCGCGCCTAATCCTAAAAAGAAAAAAATCGCGAAAAACTGAACTGGCTACCCCCGCACGCGCTCGCGCAGCACGGGTAGGCTCATGCAGTGCGAGCCTCCGCGCGCCCGCGACAGCTCGGCCGAGGGGAGCATAATGAGCGTGTCGGTCAAGGTTTCGGGGGCAAGTTCGCCTTGCTCAAAGGCATCCAGCAAGTCGGCGGCCCGGATGGTACGGAAGCCCTGCTGGGCAAAGGCTTCGGCGGTTTTGTCGTTGCGGTCGTAACCTACCACCACGCCTTCTTTGAGGGCCAGCAGGTTGCACGAGTCGGTCCACTGCTCGCGCTGGCTGTATGGGAACTCGTGCCCGCCTGAGTACACAAACCGGGTAGGCTGGGGCGATTGCAAATCGTTTCGGCTCACATCATCCAGCAAATCTTCCAAAAAGGCAAACTCGGTGGGGCTTTGCCCGTTGCGGTGGAACTGCAAGATGCGGATGCGGGCCTCGTCGGGCCGCTTGCCGAAGAACTTATGGAGGCTGCTCTGCTCCTCCAGGTTGCGGCGACTAAACTTGCCATAGAGCACCCACAAGTCGCGGCGCACTTGGGTAAACACGGTATCGATGTGCATAAAATCGCGCTTGGCCGGGATTTGCACCACGCTCACCTTGTCCACCACACCCCGGTCGAAGAGGGCTTGCATGATTTTGCTCACGGCGTTGGGGCTGGTGCGCTCGCTCACCCCCACCAGCAAATGGTTGGGTGCCACCATCATAATGTCGCCGCCCTCGAGCGTTACCGAACGTTGCTCCCGCTCGGCCCCGTCTAGCAAAAAATAAAGCTCGTCGTCGTGAATCTCGATGATCTTATCTTGATAATTTTTGAATGCTTCGTGCTTGAAAAACACGTATTTTGATAAAAACGACTCCCGACGGCGGGCCTCCTTGGCGGGCTTGTTGAGCAACAGGTGGTCGTTGATGACAATGCCAATGTCGCGGGTGAAGATAAAGTTGGGCACCGGGGCAAACACCATGTGCTGGTTGGGCAACGACCCGGAAATGAGGGTTTTGGCCAGGTCGCGCGGGGGCAGTTGCAGCAGTAGTTTTTGGGTGGCAAACGAGCAGCTTTCCAAAGCGCAGATCGAGGCCACCACTTCTTTCTTCACGTCGCGGTCGGCTAAAATATCGCCTAGCAGGTACTCAATGTCCAGCACGGCCGGGGAGGCGTGGAACCCCGGATCGTCGGGTTTGTAGAACGCCCGCTGCTCCCGCTCATCGTCAAGCCGGGCCAATTGGCCGCGCACCTTGGCTGGATCTAAAAAATACAATAAAATCTTGATAAAGTAATCATATTCATGGCGGCGTACCGTTTTGAGGTGTACGATGTCTTCAAACAACCAGTCCTGGGCTTTGGAGGGGATTACTTTGCCCAGCCCGCTATCGGGGCTGTGGACGATCACCCGCTTGAGGGTGCTCACTTCGGAGTCGACGTAGATCATGCGTTTGTTTATGGGCTGGCCGTGGTAGCACCTAGCTCAGTTGCCAGGTTGGCGGCCCGCCCGTTTAGTTATTGAGCCGCAAAGATGAGGCATTTGCCCCAGAGGCTAACGCCCCGGCTCTGATTTAGCGGCCAAGTAATCGTCAACCCCTGGGTGGGTCCTGCGGCAGGCGGGGTTGCCAGTTGACCCCGGTCAATCGCTGATCACCCGGCCCAAACTGGCTGGTGGAGGGGGTAAAAAGGTGATTTTTAAGGGGTTTTTAAGAAATGTTAAATCAAAAATTTGGCTTTCCGAGGGAAATTGCGGTCTTTTACGCCAGTTTTTAAAAACAATTTTATCCAATTTCATGAAAACAGGTAAAGTAAAGTTCTTCAATCAAGAGAAGGGCTACGGTTTCATTGTTACCGACGGTACCAACGCGGAAGTATTTGTCCACATCAGCGAAGTAAGAGGCGGCCAGCCTTTGAACCAGAACGATAGCGTATCGTTTGAGGAGAAGATGGGCAAAAAAGGTTTGAATGCTGTCAACGTATCGAAAATATAGTTTTCTTTAGTTGAGTTTTCAAGGAATTACGTAATTACAGTGGCCCCGCCCCGTGCGGGGCTTTTTTTTGGGCGGCCCGCCGGGCAGGGCATCAGCCCAGAAAGTCAAAACGGCCAGCCGGGGTATCCGACTGGCCGTTTTGGCAAAAAACTATCGGTTAGCGCCGCCCGCCGCCGCCTCTGCGGCCGCCGCCTTTCTTTTTGTCATCGTTTTCTTCGCGGGGCGGGTTCAGCAACTTCTGCAAGGTTTTTACTTTCACCCGCAGTTTGTCCACTTCTTGCTGAGCTTGGTCAATTTTAGCGTTAAACTCGGTCCGCAGCTTTTCGGCCGTTTTTGAATGGGCGAAAAACTCCAGGTTATTTTTCCACAACGCGATTTCATTTTCCAAGTGGGCGATCCGCTTGCGCATCACGTCCACGTTGCGCATGGCCGCGCGCATGGCGTCGCCGTCGGAGCCGCCCTGGGCTTGCAGCTTGAGCTTGAACATCTCGCGTTCCTCTTCGGGCAGGGCCACCGCGGCCAGGTACTGCTCCAGGGCCTTGTCGATTTGCTCGGCGATGCTGGTCATGGCCTTGCGGGGTACGAACCCAATTTTCTGAAACTCGGCGTACAAGGTTTCTACTTTGCCCACATCGGGGTCTTTGGCTTCGGCCAGGGCCAAAATTTGCTCGCAGATGGCCTTTTTCTGGGCCAGGTTTTGCTCTTGGTCGCCGGTTTGGCCGGTGGCCCGGTTGCGCTTGCGGTCAAAGAAATAATCGCACGCGGCTTTAAAACGCTCGTAAATGGCGTTGCTTTTCGCCTCGGGTACGGGGCCAACCTGCCGCCATTCTTCTTGCAGCTTTTTGAGCAGGGCGGTGGTGGCTTCTAGATCGTTGCTGTCTTTGGCGGCCTCGGCTTGTTCGCAAAGGGCCACTTTCTTTTGCAGGTTCTCTTCCCGGCTTTTTTCCAGTTGGTCAAAAAACTTGCCTTTGTTGGCAAAAAACGCCTTGAAATTGGCCCAAAACTGCTTGTTGATGTCTTTCGCCACTTCGCGAGGGGCGGGACCCACTTTTTCCCATTCCTTTTGGATGTCAAGCACCGTTTTGGTCTGGGTGTTCCAGTCGGCAATCCGCTCGGAGGTGTATTCGGCAAACGGCTCAATCTTTTTGCAAAGCTCTTGTTTGAGGTGCATATTGGCCTCTTGCTCCTTGCGCTGGCCCTCGTTGGCGGCGCGCTTCTTGTCGTAGAGTTGATCAGAAGCGGCCTTGAACCGCTGCCAAATGGCCTCTTGCTCGGCTTTGGGCACCGGGCCAATGTTTTTGTACTCCTCGTGCAGTTTGTTAAGGGTGGTAATCGCCTCGTTCACATTTTCGGCGTTCACGAGGGCTTCGGCTTTTTCACAAAGCTCGATTTTGGCGGTCAGGTTACGACGCCGATCCAGCTCAATCATCTCGTTCTCCATTTTGCGATGGGCGTAGAAACGATCGAGCAGCGCGGTGTAGTTACGGTACAACTCGTCGCCTTCGGGGGTGTTGATGGGGCCGAGTTCTTTCCAATGTTTTTGGATTTCCTTTACTTTATCAAAAGTGGGGCGGGAAGTGTCGTCCGTGTCCACGAGGGCCTTTAACTGGGCCAGTAAATTCTGTTTTTCTTCTGCCTGCTTTACTTTTTTCTTTTCAAGCTCGGCAAAATACTTGGCCTTGCGGTCTTTTAGCGATTTATAGTTGGCGAAAAATTTCGCCGAGATTTCATCTTGTTGGAACTCAAACCCGTCTTCCTCGCCGCCGTTGGCCAAGTAAAGTAGCTTGGCATCTTCACGCTCCTGCTTGTTAAACTTGTCCATCTCCTCTTTGAGCGCGCGCAGGGCATTGTCCACTTTGCGGAAATTGTTTTCGGCAAAGAGGGTTTCGCTGATAGTAAGTAGCTGGATTTTAGTAAGTTGCGAATAGTCCAATTCTTCCTCCGGTTCTTCGGGATGGCTCTCGTCTTGGCTCACGGGCGATACTTCGGCTTCCGCTACCGCAATGCTGGCCACAGGTTCAATAACAACCTCGGGAGCGGCCGGAGCAATGACTACCGGCTCGGAAATTTCGCTGGTTGGGGTTTCGGGGATTACCGTCTCGGGGCTGGAGGTTTCCATTACCGGGGCATCGGCAGTTTCAGGGGTTACCGTCTCGGGGCTGGGGGTTTCCATTACCGGGGGTTCGGCCGGGGCATCGGTAGTTGCGGGGGGTACCTCGGTTTCCACCGGAGTGGGTGGCACAACGGGTTCGTACGGTTCGGTTGGGTCAATCATGCTACTCAGGTTTCCTGGGCCTACCCAGGAAGTTTTAATACTTCCGGGCAAGAACAGACGATAGGCGATTAGGATTTTGCTTACAAAGCTAAGCAAATGGCATTAATTCATGCGGGGGTCTTGGGGAAAATTTGCGAATGCCCGGAATTTGCCGCCTAGCAGGCGCAGCGTATGGGCCCAGAGTTGGCTAGGCTCCACGCGCAGCAGGTCGCCCACGTCCACCCGAGCGATCACCCAAGCGTTCTGTTTAAGCTCGCCCAGCAGTTGGCGCGGGCCCCAACCGCTGTAACCGGCAAAAAACCGGCAATTGGCCGCGCTGAGTTTTTGTTGCTGCCCCAGCCATTCCAGGTGCTCGAACTTGCCGCCCCAGTACAGGCCGTCTTTGAGGGCGATGGCCCCCTCCAGGTCGGGCAGCCGGTGGATCACGTGCAGGGTGTCCTCTTCCACCGGCCCGCCCACGTAAAGTGGGTGTTGGATGTACTCGAACTGGGTGGCCTCGTGTACGTTCAAATTGGCGGGCCGGTTGAGCACCAGGCCAAAAGTACCTTGGTCGTTTTGGTGTTGGCAAACGAGCACCACGGTGCGGTCAAAATTGGGGTCGGCCAAAAATGGCTCCGACACGAGCAGGCAGCCTGGCGTTACACTCAAGTCTTGGTTCAAATCGCCATCCAGGAGCATGGGCGGAAGGGTTAGGCAGGCCGAACGGTAAAGGTGTAATCTTCCATGATAAGGTTGGCCAGCAGTTTTTGGCAGGCAAAGGCGGCTTCCTCCTCGGCAGCGGCCTGGTTGTCCACCTCCATTTCCAGGGTAATGTGGCGGCCAATGCGCACATCGGCCACGTTGCGGATGCCCAGGTTTTTCAGGCCCAACATCACGGCCTTGCCCTGCGGGTCCAAAATTTCCTTTTGGGGCATCACGTCAATTTCGGCAATAAATTTCATGGAGATAAACTAGGTTGTTGAAAAGCAATGATAGGATCGCAATCTGCCATTGACACTTTAATGACTAAATGATTGCCTGATTAAATGATTTTTTCATTTGATTGTCAATCACTTGTAAAATAGGTAATCTCTATTTGATTTGAACAGAATCAATTTTTATGTGGAAAAGCCAGCCAAACCAACTCACGAGGACGAAGGGCCATTTGGCGACGGCTACTTAGTTCGCCAAGCCAGCACCGACAGCCCAATATACAACAGGATAATGAGCGGAAACGCAGCAAATTTAAATATCCCCAGCAGAATTACGGCCAGGGCCAGCAAGATGTACTGAAATTTGTACTTGGCCCAGTCCATCCTCTTGAATTTGAGGGCCAGCAACGGCAGTTCGGCCACCAGCCAGCCCGAGGTAACTACCGTCAGGGTGGCCAGCACCCAGTAATTTTGCAGCCAGGTATTGAGCGGCGGGTAGGCAAACAAAAAAATCAGCCCACTGATAAACAGAGCATTTGCCGGAGTGGGCACACCAATGAACGACTCGCTCTGGCGCGTATCCACGTTGAACTTGGCTAGCCGCAACGCCGAAAACACCGGCACCAACAAAGCCAACCAAGCGGCTGGGTAAAGCGCAAAATGGGGGGGCAGGCCGGGTAGCTGGCTGGTGAGTGCCCAGTTGCCGGGGGCCTGGCTGGCCAGCATCAGCCGGTACATGATGGTGCCGGGCAAAAGGCCAAAGCTGATCACGTCGGCCAGGGAGTCGAGCTCCTTGCCGATGGGGCTGGCCACCCGCAGCCAGCGAGCCGCCGCGCCGTCCAAAAAGTCGAACAGGGCCGCCCCGTAAATAAACAAGGCGGCAAGTTCCAACGGCAGGCCGTTGAGCACCAAAACGATACCCAGGCTTCCGCAAAGCAAATTGCCGCAAGTGAGGGCGTTAGGCAGGTGTTTGAGCATAACTCAACGGGCAAAACGGCCCGCTTCGGCGACAAATTTGGGCAAAAAGTCGAGCAATGCCAGGGGCTGGCCGGGGGGATGTACTTTTGCGCCATGAAAACCTTTTGGCGGATCATGGCCTTTGCGCCGCCGTTTTGGTCCTATGGGCCACTTTACTTGCTCACGGGCGCGTTGGCGGTGGTTTTCGGGGCCGTCAACATCGCGCTGCTGATCCCGCTGTTAAATGTGTTGTTCGATACGGCCCCGCCCGCCCCGGTGGCCACGTTGCCGCCGTTTGCGTTATCGGTTGATTACGGCAAACAGGTGTTTTCCCATTATTTTAACCAAGTGGTGGCCCAGCACGGCAAGTTTGCGGCCTTGCAGTTTGTTTGCGCGGTGTTGGTGGGGTCGGTGTTGCTGGCCAACGTGTTCACCTACTGGTCGCAGCGGATCATGAACCGCACCTGCCAGGACCTGGTGCGCAACCTGCGTGGGCGCCTGTACGACCACCTGCTGTATATGCACCTGGGCTACTTTTCCACCGAGCGCAAAGGCGACCTGATGGCCCGCGTAACCAACGACGTGCAGGAGATCGAGTACACCGCCATCACAGTCCTCAAATCAGCGTTCCGCGAGCCGCTCACCATTTTGGTGTTTTTTGGGATGTTGTTCTATATCTCGGTGGAGCTAACGGTGTTCACCATTCTGTTTTTACCCATTTCCGGCGGGCTGATCGCCTACATTTCCAAGCAGTTACGCAAAGAGGGGCGCGAGCGGCAGAGCGTGATCGGCAACTTGCTCAATTTGGTGGAAGAAACCCTGGGCGGCCTCAAAATCATCAATGCGTTCAATGCCCGGGCCTATTTTCAGGAGCGGTTCCAACAGCGCAACACTGAGTACCGCAACACCACCAAGGGGCTGGAAAACAAGCGCGACCTGGCCTCGCCGGTGTCGCAGGTAATGGGAGTGCTGGTGGTAGCGGGCATTTTGCTGTACGGGGGCAGTTTGGTGCTCGGCTCGGGCCAGTTGGCCGCCGCCGATTTTATCGCCTACGTTACGGTTTTTACCCAGATCCTCACCCCGGCCAAGGCCCTTACGGTAACCAGCAGCACCCTGAACCGGGGCGTGGCCAGCATGGAACGGGTGCTGGAAGTGCTGGCTACCCCGCCCGTGATCCGTAACCTGCCGGGGGCCAAACCGGTGGCGGCGTTCCACGAGCACCTGGTGTTTGACCAAGTGGGCTTTAGCTACGGCGACCAACCCGTGCTGCGCAACCTAAACCTAACCGTGCGCAAAGGGCAAACCATTGCCCTGGTGGGGCCGTCGGGCGGGGGTAAAACCACCCTCGCCGACCTAGTGCCCCGCTTTTACGACCCCACCCAGGGCCGCATTCTGCTGGACGGGCAGCCCTTGCCCAGCCTGGACCTGGACCAATTGCGCGGGCTGATGGGCATTGTTACCCAAGACCCCGTGCTGTTTAACGACACCGTGTTCAACAACATCGCCTTTGGCCTGCCGCATGTGGGCCAGGCCGAAGTGGAGCGGGCCGCGCGCATTGCCCACGCGCACGAGTTCATTATGACCTTGGAAAACGGCTACCAAACCAACGTAGGCGACCGGGGCAGCCGCCTCTCGGGCGGGCAGCGGCAGCGGCTGAGCATTGCCCGGGCGGTGCTCAAAAACCCACCCCTGCTCATTTTGGACGAGGCCACCTCGGCCCTCGACTCCGAGTCGGAGCGGCTGGTGCAGGCGGCCCTGGAGCAGTTGATGCAGGGCCGCACTTCGTTGGTGATCGCCCACCGGCTCAGCACCATCCAAAACGCCGACCTGATTGTGGTGTTACAGCAGGGGCAGATTGTGGAGCAAGGCACCCACGCCCAACTGCTGGCCCAAGGCGGGCTTTACACCAAGTTGAGCCAGTTACAGGCAGTGTAAGGTGGGTTTAATTAAAATGACTCAGTGATTGCCTGATCAAATGATTGTTCTATCTGTTTATCAATCATTTACTGCATCAATAATCCACAATGGCTGTTTGATTTTAGGATGAGGCCATCAGTCTAATTGAGAAGGCCTCTAATCTTCCAACGCATTGGCCACAAAGGTATTTTTGAGCAACAGCCATAACAGAAACAGCAAAATGGCCCAAGTGAGGTACACCTGGTAATAGTCCTTGGTGTCCCGGTAGCGGTTTTCTTTGATCTCCGCTTTCTCATAGCGGTTGATGCGGCTAAAAATATCGTCGAGGGCTTGGTTATCGGTGGCTCGGAAATACTGGCCCTCGCCAATTTCGGCAATGCGGCGCAGGGTGGTTTCGTCCATCGTATTTTCCAGGTAACGGGGGTTGCCAAATAGGTCGGTGCCCATGGGCACTTTGCCCTCGCGGCCCACCCCGATGGTGTAAATTTTGCAACCGAAGGCAAAAGCCAGTTCAGCGGCTTTGGTGGGGTCCAGGCTACCGGCGGTGTTTTCGCCGTCGCTGAGCAGGATGATGACCTTGGTTTTCGAGTCCGACTCCCGCATCCGGTTGGTGGCCACGCCCAGGGCGCTGCCAATGGCGGTGCCCCGGTTCTGGATCATGTCGAAGCTGATTTCGGCCACGTACTTTTTCAGCAGGGCGTAGTCGGTGGACAGGGGCGAGAGCGAGTAGGCGTCGCCGGAAAAGACGACGATGCCGATGCGGTCCTGAAAACGGCCCTCGATAAAGCGGGTAGCCACGTTTTTGGCGGCCTCCAGGCGGTTGGGCTTAAAATCCTCGATCTGCATCGACTCGGAAATATCGAGGCACAGGATGATGTCGATGCCCTCGGTCCAGCGTTCCACCTTTTCGTTGGTGATTTGGGGGCGGGCCAGGGCCAGCAACACCAGGGCCAACACCAGGCACATGAGCACACTGGGCAAATGGCGCAGTACGGCCCAGGGACTGGCCACGGCTTGCCGCTCCACCACCGCGATCTCGAGTTTTTGCCGCCGGTTTACGTGCAGCAAATAGCGCAGGATGTACAGCAACGGCACCAGCAGAATGCCATAGAGGAAATACTCTTTATAAGCTTTGCTTCCCCACTCAAACTCGGCAAAGGTGGAGGGCAAAAACCATTTGAGCGAAAACCAATCAAGCATTGCGCAGTTCCTCCACTTTTTTATGGTAAGCGTTGTCGGAGAATTTTTTCAAGAAAGTCATCGCCTCGCGCAAGGTATCGCCAAACTGGTTGGCATAAATGGCCCGGTCAATGGTTTTGAGCGATTGGTGCAAATGGGTTTCGTTGGGCAGCACCTGGGCAATTTCTTTGGACGTGTAGCTAGCAAAGGGCACCTGTTGCAGGTTCTCGAGGTAGCTTTTCCACACAGCCAGGCCGTGCTCGGTGTGGCGGCTGTCTTGCTTGGCCAGGCACTGCTCAAACTCGGCCACAAACCGTTGGTAGCGGCGTTTGAGGCGGCGCAGGCGGTACCCCCGGCGGATCCGCTCACCAAACAGCAGGTACAGGCCCAAGGCCACTACCACTACCGCCGCCGCTACCAGCCCTACTATCAGCCAGTTAATCCCCTGCTTTACCTGGGCAAAATTGACATGCTCGAGCAGGGCCACTTTTTCCGGCAGTTCGGCCACAGTGGCCTGCACCAGCAACTGGTCAGGCGAGGCGGCCAGGGCGGTGGTGTCGCCGCCGCGCAGCACATAAACGGGCAGGCCAAAGGTAACCAGGCTATCGGCCTCAAAAGTGGTGAGGGTGTACACCGCGCTGTCCAGGCTGTTGCCGCGCAGGTCGGTAATGGTGGGGAAATACCGCTTGTTTTTTAGCTCAAAGGGCGCATAGTTGGTCGTCGAGTCGGGGAACCGTACCTCCAAGTCTTTCGGGTGCCGCAGCACCAGCGTGTACTGCACCTCCTCCCCAATTTTGACAGAGTCGGCCAAAAACTTGCCCACCGGCGCGAGCGCGGGAACGGGCACTTGCCCCCACGCAGGCGCGCACAGGCACCAGGCCAAGCAGCAAAAAACGGTTTTCAACAATCGGCGCATAAACGGCGGCAAATCACCGCAAAAATTCTCATAAATTCCTGATTTACTCATATCCTGTCCGTTTGCCTTGGGCGTTTACCGTTTTTGGGCTAATTTGGGGCAGAAAACCCGGGTTTGACGGGCCGCAGTTACACGCCAACTCTAACAACGGCCAAGGGGTGGGGGTTTATTTTCGGAGGCCCCGGTTTTTTGCCAATCGGCCAAACTGGCAGCCACTAGGTTTTGGTTGAGTATTTGCCTTTCATTTTTAGCAAGCCGGGTGGGCGTGCCCAATTCTTTTTTACGCCCCGGCCCACTTATCTACCTACATGGAAAACCTCAAATTAGATACCATAGAAGAAGCCATTGCCGCCATTGCCCAAGGGCAAGTGGTGGTGGTGGTGGACGACGAAGACCGCGAAAACGAAGGCGACCTGGTGTGCGCCGCCGACTGCGTAACCCCGGAACTGATCAATTTCATGCTCTCGGCCCGGGGCATGTTGTGCTGCTCGCTCACCGAGCAGCGGTGCGAGCAACTGGGCCTGGACCTGATGGTGGGCAACAACACCGACCTGCACCAAACCGCCTTTACCGTTACCGTGGACCTCAAGGGCCAGGGCGTTACTACTGGTATTTCGGCCACCGACCGCGCTAAAACCCTCAAAGCCCTGGTAAACGGCCAAACCCGGCCCGAGGACCTACGCCGCCCCGGCCACATTTCGCCGCTCAAGGCGGTGAACGGCGGCGTGCTGCGCCGGGCCGGCCACACCGAGGCCAGCGTGGACCTGGCCCAACTGGCCGGGCACAGCCCCGCCGGGGTCATTATCGAGGTACTGAACGAACACGGGGAACCCGCCCGCCTGCCCGAACTGCGCCAATTTGCCGACCGCCACGGGCTTAAACTCGTGTCCATCAAGGACCTTATCGCTTACCGCCTGCGCACCGAGAGCCTCATTGAGCGCGAAGAGCGGGTGCTCATGCCCACCGCCTACGGCGATTTTGACCTGGTGGCCTACAAGCAGCTCACCACCGGGGCCATCCACCTGGCCCTGGTCAAAGGCGAGTGGCGGCCCGACGAGGCCGTGCTCGTACGCATGCACTCCTCCTGCGTTACGGGCGACATCTTCGGCTCGTGCCGTTGCGATTGCGGCGAACAACTGCACGCCGCCATGCGCCGGGTCGAGAAAGAAGGCCAGGGCGTAATTGTGTACATGAACCAAGAAGGGCGCGGCATTGGCCTGCTCAACAAGCTCAAGGCATATAAATTACAAGAACAAGGCTACGACACCGTAGAGGCCAACCTGCAACTGGGCCTGCCCATGGACGCACGCGACTACGGCGTGGGTGCCCAAATCCTCCGCGACCTGGGCGTGAGCAAAATCCGCCTCATGAGCAACAACCCCAAAAAACGCGCGGGCCTCATCGGCTACGGCCTCGAGATCGTTGAGAACGTGCCCCTCGAGTTCAAGCCCAACCCCCACAACTTGCAATACCTGCTCACCAAGCGCGATAAGCTGGGGCACAGCATCTTACAACGCTAAATTGCGGCGTAGCCTGCCATCTTTCCCCCTTCCGCCCACCTGGCCACGCGCTAAACGCGGGCCGAGTGGGTGATTTGTTTTCTGGCACCAGCCCCGGCCGTGTTGGGTAACGGAGAGCGGTGCGGCACCCTCCTGGCGGCCTGACGTTTCGGTACAAGCTGGTTCACGTGCGGGGCCGGGGTGTGGCCAGCCGCCCACCTCCGAACGGAGTAAAACCAGCGATTTTGACAATTTTTATTCCATTTTATTGCTAAAATTAAGGAAATTTTAAGAATTTAATAGTAAATAAGAGATAAAAATCTAATTAAACAACCATTTCATCATACAATCATGCAGTCATTTGAATAAATGGCAACCCTTTTCCCACCCAGCCGTACAACCGGGCAAGGGCGTTATGCGCCTGCTCCACTTTCTTTTTCAAACCAACCCAACCACCCATTCTCATGAAAAAAATCCTGTTCGCCCTGGTCATCTGCATTGGCCTTGGCCAAATGGCCCATGCCCAAACCGCCAAAGGCCAATGGCTGGCCGGGGGCGGCCTGTCCATGTCGGTCAACCGCACCACCATCGGCAATTCTATCCCCAGCCGCAACTTCGGCTTTTCGCTCAGCCCCCGGGTGGGCTATTTTGCCTTCAACCGCCTGGCGGTGGGCTTGTCGGCTCCGGTTAGCTACAGCCGTAGCCAATTCGATGCCTCTATCACCACTTTTAGTACGCTCACGGCCAATGCGTTTGCTCGTTACTATTTCCAGTCGGCCAAGTGGGCACCCTTTGCCCAAGGCGAGCTGGGCTACAGTCGGCGCAGGATAAACATGAGCGGGCCTCCGTTTGGCGGCGCCCTCGATGCCGACAGCCAGGTCAACTATAGCTTGGGGCTGGGGCTGGCCTATTTTGTCGCCCCGCAAGTAGCCATCGAGGGCATCCTCAACTACGGTAGCAACCGCAATTTCTCTGGCGACGGCAACCAACTCGATTTCCAAGTGGGCCTGATGCTCTACTTGGGCCGCGGCCGGTAGGTAATCTTGCCCAGGCCCTGGCCACCAAACCCCAAGCGTTTTGGAAACCCTTGGGGTTTAAACTACGTGTTCCTTTCGGGCAAAACCACCCCGCCCGCAAAATATTGGCCTAAAAAATTCTGGAAAGGCGGAAAACCGCTATCTTCACCTTTCCACAAACTTTTTGCTATGGCCGCCGAACGCCCGTATACTTATTTCGACTTCACCTTAAGCCTTTGCAGCCAGTGCCTGCGCCGGGTTGACACCAAAATCGTGTTCGAGGGCAACTATGTGTACATGCTCAAGCGTTGCCCGGAGCATGGGTTGGAAAAGGTGCTCATCGCCACCGATGCGGCCTACTACCGCAACGCCCGCAACTACGCCAAACGCAGCGAAATGCCAGGCCGCTTCAATACCGCCACGCACTACGGCTGCCCTTACGACTGCGGCCTCTGCCCGGACCACGAGCAGCATTCGTGCCTCACCATTGTAGAGGTTACCGACCGCTGCAACCTCACCTGCCCCACTTGCTATGCCGAGTCAGGCCCGGCCCAGGGCCGCCACCGCACCCTGGCCGAGGTGGAACGGATGCTCGACACCGTGGTGGCCAACGAGGGCCAGCCCGACGTGGTGCAGCTCAGCGGCGGCGAGCCGACCCTGCACCCCGATTTTTTCGCCATTTTGGACGCGGCCAAGCGGCGGCCCATCCGCCACCTAATGCTCAACACCAACGGGGTGCGCCTAGCCAAAGACGAGGACTTTGTGGCCCGCCTGGCCAGTTACCAGCCCGACTTTGAAATCTACCTGCAGTTCGACTCGCTGGAAGCAGCCCCCCTGCGCAGCCTGCGCGGCGTGGACTTGCGCAGCGTACGCATGCGCGCGCTCGAGCACCTGAACCGCCACCAACTGTCCACCACGCTGGTGGTTACTTTGCAAAAGGGCCTCAACGACCACGAAATTGGCCGGATCATCGACTTTGCGCTCCAGCAGCCTTGCGTGCGGGGGGTTACCTTCCAGCCCACGCAGGTGGCGGGCCGCACCGCCAACTTCAACCCGGCCACCGACCGGCTCACGCTCACCGAGGTGCGGCAGCAGATTTTGGCCCAAAGCCCGGTGTTCCAGCCCAACGACCTGATCCCCGTGCCGTGCAACCCCGATGCCCTGGTGATGGGCTATGCCCTCAAGCTCGACGGGCAAGTGCTGCCCCTGACCCGGTTTATCCAACCCGACGAACTGCTCGACAACTCGCGCAACACCATCGTGTACGAACAGGACCAGCGGCTGCAACAGCACCTGTTGCGCATGTTCAGCACGGGCAACTCGGTGGACCAGGTGGCGGGCACCGACTTGCGTGAACTCATGTGCTGCCTGCCGTTTGTGCAGGCCCCGGCCAATTTAGGCTACCAAAACCTGTTCCGGGTCATCATCATGCAGTTTATCGATGCCTATAACTTCGATGTGCGGGCCATCAAAAAGTCGTGCGTCCACATTGTGAGCAAAGACTACAAAATCATCCCCTTCGAGACCATGAACCTATTTTACCGCGACGAAGCTAAGCTGGCCCGCCTGGCCGAGTTACGGCAACAAGCGGCCGCTGCCGTTTAACCTGCCCCTCTTATGAACTTCAAAAAAATTGCCCTCATCAACTTGGCCATTTTGCTGGTGATCCTAGCCTTGGGCTTCGCGGTGGGCCTCAACGACAAAGCAGAAGGGCCTATTGTATCGCTGATTTTGCAAATGTTCGCCATTGGGGCCCAAGTGGCCGTTAACGCGATCATTGCCATCGTCATGGCCGTTAACCAGCGGACCGCTGAGGTAAAGCATTATTTTTTCGCAGCCTTGTTAGTATTGCTGGTGGGCTTTGGGCTTTGCTCGGGAGAAATGTTTGTGATTGATAAGTTGAATTATTGATCGTTTTTCAACTAATTGATTTTTAGCTGATTGTTTTTTTGATAAGTAATGAAGTTGTATTTTGTTTAGGTGCGTTCCGTTAATTTGGTAAGAAGTAACACTCCTACTCATCAAGATGAAGCTGAGCCAGCCCGTCCTCATCAATTTTGGCATTTTGTTGGCCTTGCAAATTGCGGCCGTGGGCTGGGCCATTTGGGACGGGGCCGACCCAGGGCTGATGTTCATTTTGCTCAGTTCTTTTGCCATTATCATCCAATCCGGGATCAACTTTACAGTTAGCATCGTGCTGGCCATCGCCCAAAAGTCAGAGCCCGCCAAAAACTTTGTTTTAGCGGCTTTAATGGTCATCTTGGTGGGGTTTGGGCTGTGTCTGGCCGGAGTAGGTTTAGTTAGCCTTAAATAATAGCCCGAAACCAGGCCAGGCTATTGGGCGGGCGGCTCAGCGGGCTGGTAGAGGGCTGCCGCCCGGGCCAGCCGCCGCTGGATATTCTGCCGCAGGCTGGCGGGCGCCAGCACTTCCACGCTATTGCCAAAGCCCAGGATTTCGCGCTCGAGCTCGTAGTTGTGCTGTACCTGGATCTGGACCACCCCGCTGCCATCGGGCCGGCGCTCCAGCACTTGCTGGCTGGGGTGCAGCGGCTTGGTCTCCACGTAGGGCAGGTTGTCGGCCCTGAACCAGAGC
>JALONO010000235.1 GCA_025454895.1 Bernardetiaceae bacterium | reverse complement strand
GGCTAGAATGAGTTTTTGCAATAAAAATCACCATATTATCTAATCATTTCTACTCAGTTCAAAAGTCCTACCTTTTTGGCCCCACCCTGGCCCTCCCCGGCGGGGAGGGGACGCAATTTTGGAATGAATAGGAGGTTGTGAACAAAGAGCGTTTTGAATTAACCACCTGATTTTCAAAGTACAAAAACTCTAATGATTGCATGATCAAATGATTGTGCCAATTGGTCATCGATCATTTAAAAGACAAGAAATGCGTAATCTCTATTTGATTCTGGTATTGGCTTCACCCACCCAAGCCGGAGTCTTGGAGAGACGGCCAGACGGCTTAAATCAACACCTCGGATGCAAAAAACAACAGCAGGCTGCTGGGTTGCTGTTATTTTTATGGGAAGATGGAAAATGGGCAAACGGCCTTGCCTGGGCCTAGCGGGCCAGCCACTCTTCGGGATTGAGTTTGTGTTGATTGCGCCAAATTTGAAACTGTAACTCGGCATAGCCGTCGTCGTTGAGGCCTACTGTGCCCAGTTCGTCGGCAGGGGTAACCATTTGGCCCTGCTTCACATTGGTGCTGGCCAGGCGGCCATACACGGTAAAAAACTCGCCGTGCTGCACCATGATCACGTAGCCCATGCCCGACACCCGGCTCACCGCCGCCACTTTGCCGCCATACACGGGCCGCACGGCTTCGTCGCGAGGGGTGCGGATGTCGATACCCAGGTTATCCACCATTACTTTGGCAAAAACCGGGTGCTCGTGGGTGCCAAAATGGCCGGTAATCACGCCTTCTTTTACTGGCCAGGGCAATTGGGCTTTGCCCTGGGCAAAGCTAGGAGCCAACGAATTGCCCTCTGGGGTGGAGCCAATGGCCATGCGGCCACCCAGGCCGCTGGGGCGGATCACGGGCAAGTCCACCACGGCCCCGGTGCGCTCGCGACTGGTGCTCAGATCGCCACCCACGGCCAGCGGGTCGGCAATTGCTTCGGGCTGACCGATTGGCTGGTTCTGGGCCACCTTGGGGTTGGCCATGAGGCTGGGGGCCTTACTGGGGCGTTTGGTATCCACCTTGGCTCCCGTGCCAGTGGTGGCAGTTTGGTTTAAGCCGGTAAGTTGCTGCACAATTTGGCCGTTGGCTTTTTGCCGGTTGGCAATTTCCGATTTTAGTTCAGTGGGGCGCTTTTTGAGATTATCGACCACCGCTTTTTCCTGCTCGCGTAGGCTAGCCAGTTGAACGGCCTCCGCCTGCTGGGTGCGTAAAAGCTGCTTTTTTTCGAGGCGGGCGGCCTCCAGCCGGTAGCGGCGTTTTTCCAGCGCTTGGAGCACCTCGTTTATCTGGTCTACCTGGTTGCGGCGGGTTTGGGCAGCTTGATTCAGGTAACGCAAGCGGGCGGCCGCTTGGTTAAACGATCCTGATGCAAACAAAAACGACAAGCGGGCCAGGCTGTTGCGGGTTTTAGCGGTTTCGTAAACCGTTTCGGCATAGTGCTTTTTGAGCTTGGCCCGGTCGGCCTCGAGGGCCACCAAAATCTGCTCGTTTTCGGCAATCTCCGTTTCTAAAAAGTTGATTTCCTGGTTAGTGGCCACCACCAGGGCATTGCGCTGAGCGATGTTCTGCCGCAAATCGCGCAATTTGGTGTAGCTCACCAGGCGGGTGGCTTGCGTTTCGGCCAGCACCCGGTCTGTTTCGGCTACCAGTTGGCGGTTGCGCAGTCGTTCGGCGGCGGCGGCTTTGCGGTTGTTCGGTTGGCCCCAAGCCGTAACGTTGAGTAAAGTAAACAACAATACCAGAGGTAAGGCTTTCATAGGCCTGCAGGGTGGGAAAATTAAACGGATGTTGCGCAGGGTTAGAATACAAATTTAATTCTTTGTTTCTTGACCTCACGCCTTGCTTCTCTTAATTTTTGTCAAAATGCTTGCCAGTCTTGTCTTTAACAAAGAAAAAATAAGAAAATACCAGTTGAATAACTCAGGATAAAGTGCCCGATTAGGCAAAGTTGGGGTGCCCGCCTAGGCAATGAAGAGCTTAAGTAGCGGTCCATTAGTGCTAAACCCTTGGTAACCAGTCGCCAAGCACCCGTCCTAGCCCAAGTGGCCTTGGGGGAGCGTGATTCTAAACTCGGTAAACTGTTCCACCTCGGAACATACCGCCACCGAGCCGCCTAACTTAGCCACGGCCTTATGTACTACATACAACCCCAGGCCGCTGCCAATAGGTTGGCTGGTGGCTACGTAGTACATGTTGAATATCTGGTCTAGGTAAGCGGGCTCGATGCCCCGGCCATTGTCGTGCACGGTGAGTTCGAGGTGATCCTCGTGGCTGTGCAAATGCACCGTTACCTGCTGGGGTTTTAAACTGTACCGGTTGTGGAACCGGATGCCATTCTCGATCAAATTCACTAAAATGAGTTTGAGCAAGTTAGCATCGGTAACAGGTGGTGCGTGCAGCCGGGGTTTAAACACCAGTTCGACCTGGGCCGCTTCGAGGGCGGGGGCGAATTTAGTAGCCAAAGCAGCGGTAAGCTCTGGTAAATCAATGGGTTGAATAGCCAGCCTCCCCTGCGAAATTTCGCTCACGGCAATTAGCTTGAGCAACATCTCGTCCAAGTCGTAAACCGTGTGCTTGATCTGGTCCAGGTAGCCGGCCACCTCGAGCGAGTGGTTGGCCAGGCCAGCTACGTTGGTCAGGCCAATGAGGCTCATGAGCGGGCGGCGCATGTTGTGCGATGACTTATATAAAAAAGTGTCTAATTCGTTGTTTACTTGTTGCAACGAGGTGGTACGGTCGGCCACCAAGGTTTCTAGGTGGTTGTTCAGTTCCTCCAAGTGCGTGTTAATGCTCATGATTTCTTCATTGGCCTGGGCTAGCTCTTGGGCCTGCGTAGCAAGTTGGGCCTTTTGGGCCTCAATCTGGGCTATTTTGTAAGCCAAGTCCTGCTTTTGGTGCCGGATTTTTCGGAGCAGGAAAAACATAAAGGCCGATAACCCTAGAAAAACCCCTAAGCCCAGCAACAACCATAATATCCACATTTGCAGGGTGTCGCGTTGGCCAATGGCCTCGGCACTTTCCTCCCGCACCCGGCTGGTGGCGGCCATCATCTCCTGCATATCGGTCAGGAGTTGGGCGTTTTGTTGTTGCAGGGTGTTAAAGACCTGTTCGTTTTTGGCCAGCAAGTCGCCAAAACGTTGCAAATACCCCATGAGGCGGTCTTTTTGGGCCGGGGTAATTTGGTTTTGGGCCAGCAGCTTCATCACCACCTTGATCTCGTTTTGCAGCAATTGGTGGTTGCGCACCACCTGGCCCTGGTCGTTCTCGATTTGCTTGAGCAGGTCTTTTAGTTTGAGGTCAAGTTGATCAAACTCAGCTAAGGGCGCCAACTTCTTGGTCGATTTTTGGCCAGTTTCCGGGGCAGGGGGCTGGGTGCTTGCCTCGGCGGCGGGCGGAGCCTGACTGGCCAACACAAAGGCGGCCGGGGCTACTAACAGCCTATACTGTCCACTGGCCTGGTCGAGCGATACTTTATCAGTAGGTACCGGGCTGCCATTCACCAAAAACTGCGGCGACCGGTTGGCCACTTCCTGTGGCAGAGTCAGCGCAAAATAACCACGGCCGCTGGTATGGGCTAGCTTGGGGCTATTGACCACCTGCACTTTGGCCCCGGCCAGGGCCATGCCTTGGTCGTCCACCACAAAACCGGCAATTTCCGGGGTTTTCTCGGCTAGGGTTACCAATAAATCAAGCTGATGGGTGCCCACGATCTCGACCGCCACTTCTTGCCGGGTTAGCCGAGGGTGGCGTACTTGTAATTGCTGCTCAATGGCGTTCTTCAGCTCTTCGGCCGAGCCGAAGCCCGCAACCGAAACCGCGAATTTACCGTTACGAGTCGCTTGGCGGTTGGGCGCGTTTTCGTAAATTAGCACTTGCCCTAGGCCCACCGGCCGATGTTGCCGGTCAACCAATTGGCCGTTTACCTTGTATTCTTGCCCAAAGGCTGGCCTACCTGCTAAAAACAATAGGCCGAAGACTACAAAAAAAGATCTAAAAAAAGCCACGCCTAACCAGGTTAGGAACCGTAAATCAGATATTGAAAAGGAAGGGATAGCGTTTGATCGGCTTGACCCAGCAAATTTATAAATTAGTTTTCACTTTATTGGTTTAATCAAAAAAAATTTGTCAGCCAGTAAGGTATTAACACTGACAACCAATTGATTAATAAAAAAGTATTAATTGAATATTAACAAAGTGCCATTTTTACCTTGTTATGAAATTTTGCCGATTGTTGGTTGTTAAGTGTCAGTGGCTGGGTTTACTCATTGCCTGCTTAAACGGTCCATTGGCCCAAGCCCAACAGATTCAGAACTACGCTTTTTCCACGGGCACTAACGCTTCGTTGCTGGCCCTGCCCAATGCGCGCGGGCTAATTGGGCGGTTGGCCCTCATGCAACCGTCCGATGTACGCCCCCTGGGCTTTGAATTTTGGTTCATGGGCCAACGTTATACCGATTTTAGCGTCAACTCCAACGGGGTGGTGCGGCTGGGGCCGATCCAAATCGTGGGCGGAGGCAATGCCTACACCATCCCCAACCAGGCCCGGATTGTGGCCTTTGCCTCCGGCACCGAAATTAACGGCGTGGGCGAGGGTAACTGGCGGGTGTCCAACTCGGGAGGCATCCAATACCAAGTGGTCGGTACTGCCCCGGAACGAGTGATGGCGATCGACTGCCGGGGCCTCTCGGTTAATTCCCGGAGCATGACCGCCGATGCCAGTTTCCAAATCTTGCTCCACGAAACCAATCCGCTCTCGACCAGCGGTAACGCCGGGCGGATCGAGTTCCGCTATGGCGAAATGCGGTCCAATGTAGACCTGCCGCTCGAGGTGCGCACCGGCATTGGCAGTAGCGACCAACCCGGTACTTTTCTGGGGGTTAACATTGCAGGCAATAACGCAACCACTACCACCCGGGAAATCAACAATCCGATCCGCCAAGGCCCCATTCCTACCCTGAACAGCCCCACCGAGGGGGCGCGCCGGTTCATCGCCTTTAACCCGCCCGCCCCCAACGGGCAGGTTACCCAACTGCGGGCCAATTGCAACACCGGCGACCGGGCCGAGCTAAGCTGGACCAACAACGTGGACAACGCCGTGGGCACGGTGCTGTACCGCTCCACCAACGGCACCGATTTCACCTTTTTGGCCCAAGTGAACAAGCCCCAGGGCAACACCTATACCGATACTGGTTTACAGCTAGGAGCCACGTATTATTACCGGGCTTATGCGGTTACCGAGGGCAAACTGGCCCCTTTGCACGCCACGGCCAGCGTAACCGTTAAGGCCGAAAACGCCTCGGGGCCTACCCGAGTGGAGCGTGCCGTGTGCGGCACTGGCAGCCTAGTGCTGGACGCAGGCGAAGGTTTTAGTGCTTATTTGTGGAATACCGGGGCCACCACCCGCACCATTACCGTCAACGCCGAAGACCAGGGGGCGTACTCGGTAAAAGCCGAAGATGCCTGCGGCCGCACCAACACCATTGACTTTAAGGTGGCCAGCCTGCGCCTCAGCATCGAGGGTGAATTGAACTTGTGCCCGGCCACCAACCCACAAGGTGTAACCTTAACGGCCCCGCCCGGCTTTGCCACCTACCAATGGCGCGACGAACCGGGCCGCCCGCTGGGTAACGGCCCAAGTTTACAGGTGAGCCGGCCGGGCACTTACCACCTAACCATCACCGTAGCGGGCGGGTGCACGGCCCAGGCCAGTGCCCAGGTGCGCGACTGCTGCGCGGCCGAGCTACGGGTACCCAACGCCTTCACGCCCCACACCAGCCCCGACAACAACTTGTTCCGGGTGGGCCACCAGGGGCTAAGCGCGTTCAAAATGGAGATTTACAACCGCTGGGGCAACCTGGTGTTTGCCGCCGAAGACCCCGAAACCGGCTGGGACGGCCAACTGAACGGCCAAAAATGCCCCGGCGGAGCCTACCAAGTCATTATCGAGTACACGGGCTGCATCGAGGGCCGCACTTTTAAGCGGCGGCACGCCTCGGTGCTGTATCTTATTGAGTAATCTGAAGTGAACCGCTTTTTTCTTTGAAAATCAATTACTTGAGAAAAAAGGCACGTAATCCGCATTTTACTTTCGGTGCCATCGCAACCCTACTTCATCGCCCACGATTTTGGCCGAGAGCAGCGACAGCGGAATGCCCCCGCCGGGATGCACGCTCCCCCCGCAGAAATACAGGTTTTTGATTTGGGTAGAAAAGTTGGCGTGCCGCAAAAAAGCTGCGTAGCGGTTGTTGCTGCTGTTGCCGTAAAGTGCCCCCTGGCTCGAGGAGGTTTTGGCCTCGATGCTGCGCGGGTCCAGCACCGCCTCCGCCGCGATGAGCGGGGCCAGATCGGTTTGCAGCAGGCGGCTCAACTTGGCCACAATGGCCTGCCGGGCTTGCGCGATTAGTTCGTCCCAGTTTTGGCCTTGGTTGTTGGGCACGTTGATCATCACAAACCAGTTTTCGGCCCCCGGCGGGGCATCGCCCGGCTCGTATTTGCTGGTGATGTTGACGTAAACCGTGGGATCGTGGTAAATGCCGCGCTTTTGGAAAATAGTGGCGAACTCTTCCCGGTAATTTTGGCTAAAAAAGATGTTGTGCAAGTCCAGTTCGGGAAAAGTGCGGGCCACGCCCCAGTAAAAGATCAAGGCCGAACTGGACTTGGGCTGGTCCAAGATTTTGGCGGGCTGTTGGGCCTGGGGCAGCAAATGGCGGTAGGTATTCACCACGTCCATATTGCTCACCACCAACTGGGCGGGGCAAAATTGGCCATCGACCCGCACCCCGGCCACCCGGGCGCGGCCGTTGGTGGCCACCTCGATCTGGTCCACCCGCTGGCCCAGATGGAAAGTGGCCCCCAGTTCCTGAGCCAGGCTAAACAGGCTGCGCGTGATGGCGTGCATCCCCCCGCGCGGGAAAAAGGCCCCGATGCCATGCTCCAGGTGAGGAATGATGTTGAGCGTGGCCGGGGTTTGGTAAGGGTCCGAGCCATTATAGGTGGCGTAGCGATTGAACAGCTGCACCAGTTTAGGGTGGGGCAACGAGCGCTCGTTCACCGTGTTCATGGTGCTAAACAGGTCCAGCTTGGGTAGGTTGAAAATAGCCCGCAGCGTGGGCCAGTTCAGGTACGATTGCCACCTGTGCAGCGAGCTTTGGAGGAAAATCTGCTCGGTGAGGGCATATTTTTCGGCACTGCGGTGCAAAAACCGGCGCAGCGGGGCCGCCTCCACTCCCAGTTTGGCGGTGATTTCCTGGGCATAGCGCTCCAGGTCGGCATAAGCGGTGAGCCGGGTGCCGTCTTCGTAAAAATAGTGGGTAATGGCCTGCAATTGCTGGTACTGGAAATGGGCCTCCGGTTCGCGCCCGGCCAG
>JALONO010000032.1 GCA_025454895.1 Bernardetiaceae bacterium | reverse complement strand
CCGTCAACCCTCGGCAAATCATATCAAAACCAAATCTAGATTGCGTATTTCCTATCTTGTAAGTGATTGACTATCAAATGGACAGTCATTTAATCATGCACTCAGTTAGTCATTTTAGTATCAACCTTAAAATAACGCGGAATACGGGCCGGGAAATCCCAAAGAAAAACAAAAACCGGGCGGCCCGCCATTGGCAAACCACCCGGTTGTAAAAACCTAATCGTCAATTATACCAAAATCAAATAGAGATTGCGCGTTTTCTGTCATTTAAATGATTGATAATCAAAGATCACAATCATTTAATCATGCAATCATTACATCATTTTAGTATTATTTATGCCGTTTCCGCCGCTAGGTTCCACCGCTCCGGCGAGCGCCACAGGCTGGACAGCAGCAGCTCCCGCATGTAGAAAAACTCCTTGGGCAGCTTGTCGAACATCTGTTCAAACAGTTCCTCGTGGCCCATCAGCTCTTTTTTCCAGGCTTCCCGGTCCACCGTCATGATCTGGTCAAAGTCGGCCCGGCTAAAGTCGGAACCGGCCCAGTCCAGGTCGCGGAACCGGGGCATCCAGCCAATGGGGCTTTCCACGGCCGACACGCGCCCGCGCACCCGCTCGATCACCCACTTGAGCACGCGCATGTTTTCCCCAAAGCCGGGCCAGCTAAACTTACCGTCGGCGTTTTTGCGGAACCAGTTGACCCCAAAAATCCGGGGCGGGTTGCTCAGCGTGCGGCCAAACTGGAGCCAGTGGTTAAAGTAGTCGGCCATGTGGTAGCCGCAGAAGGGCAGCATCGCAAACGGGTCGCGGCGCACCTTGCCCACCTCGCCAAAGGCGGCGGCGGTCATTTCGGAACCCATGGTGGCGGCCAAGTACACCCCGTAAGACCAGTTGACGGCCTGGTACACCAACGGCACGGTAGTGCTGCGGCGGCCCCCGAAAATGAACGCGCTAATGGGCACGCCCTCGGGTTTTTCCCAGTCGGGGTCAATGCTGGGGCACTGGCTGGCCGGGGTGGTAAACCGGGCATTGGCGTGGGCGGCCGGTTTGCCACTGGTGGGGTCGTAGGGTTGGCCGGTCCAGGCGGTGAGGCCCGCCGGGGCTTCCTTGGTCAGGCCCTCCCACCACACGTCCAGGTCGGGCGTAATGGCCACGTTGGTAAAAATGGTGTTTTTGGCAATGGTGTACATGGCGTTGGGGTTGCTCTGGTAATTGGTACCAGGGGCCACGCCAAAGTAGCCCGCCTCGGGGTTGATGGCGTACAGCCGCCCGTCGGCCCCGGGCTTGACCCAGGCAATATCGTCGCCCACGGTGGTAATTTTCCACCCTTCAAACGCCTTGGGCGGGATGAGCATGGCAAAGTTGGTTTTGCCGCAGGCACTGGGGAAGGCCGCCGCGATGTAGGTTTTTTCCCCGGCGGGGCTTTCGGCCCCTAAAATGAGCATGTGCTCGGCCAGCCAGCCTTCTTCGCGGGCCAGGCTGCTGGCAATGCGCAGGGCGAAACATTTCTTACCCAACAAGGCGTTGCCGCCGTAACCGGAGCCATAACTTACGATGGCCCGCTCTTCGGGGTAGTGCACAATGTACTTCACCGTGGGGTTACAAGGCCAGCGCACGTCGGCTTGGCCGGGGGCCAGCGGCGCGCCCACCGTGTGGATGCACTTCACAAAATCACCGTCGGCCCCCAGGGCGGCCAGCACCGGCGAGCCCATGCGGGTCATGATCTTCATGTTGATCACCACGTACTCCGAGTCGGTTAGCTCCACCCCCATTTTGGCCAGCGGCGAGCCGATCGGGCCCATGCAGAAGGGGATCACGTACATGGTGCGGCCCTTCATGCTGCCCGTCATGAGCGGGCGCAGGGTGGCCTTCATTTCTTTGGGGGCCATCCAGTTGTTGGTGGGGCCTGCGTCCTCTTTGCGGAGGCTACAGATATAGGTGCGGTCCTCCACCCGGGCCACGTCGCTGGGGTCCGAGAAACAGGCGTACGAGCCGGGCCGTTTTTCGGGGTTAAGTTTGATAAACGTGCCTTTGTCCACCAGGGCCTGGCACAGGGCCTGGTACTCGGCCTCCGAGCCGTCGCACCAGTGGATCTGGTCGGGCTGGCAAATGGCCGCCGTTTCTTTGACAAACGCCAGTAGTTCTTGATGGGTGGTGGGAGGTGCCATGCTTTGGTTTTTCATATTGATCTCCTGCTTAGTGAAGTAAAACTGATGACTTAATAATTAGAGTTTCTACAGCTTGAAAGTCAGATAGTTAGTTCAAGATGCCACTTTGTACATACCCCCCCACTCGTTCCGAAATTGCGTCCCCTCCCCATTGGGGAGGGCCAGGGTGGGGCCAAAAAGGGTGGATACTTGATATAATTTTCATTAATATATTTTAAGTGAATTTTATTTTATGAACGTAATCTAAGCCGCCCGCCTTGGCCCCACCCCAACCCCTCCCCGCTGGGGAGGGGCTTCCTCCTCATTTGGTTAAGATGCTCATTATCAAGCCACAAAAACTCTATTGCCTAATTTAATGACTTTTCGTCTGGCTAGTAATTATTCATAAACTGTAAACCCGCAATCATCGTTTATTTTTGGTAATAAGATAGGATATTGGGCCGGGCCCCAATTGCGTGAGCTATGCGCTAATCAGCTCGGTTTATTGGTTAATGAATGGGGTGGGCCAGCGCGGAACGGCCGGTCAACGGGGCCTATCCGGTTTGGCGCGACAAAGCTAGGGAGTGCCCCTTGGCCTAAAAATGACCTTTGTCATGCCCAAACAAGATATAAGTTGGGCAAGGGGGCTTTTTTTGCCACCACCGGGGGGATGGCAACCCAAACAAAGCCCAGCAGCCAGCTTAAAACTGGGAGGCCAACTTCGGGCTTTTCGGTCAGCATTGCCGGGCTTCCGTGGGCCAGGGCGCGGGCCCACGGCCCGTGCGGGCACGGACACGCGCGTGAGCGTAGGCGCGCCAGGGCCAAATGCCCCTTCTCAAAAACCCCGAAACGAAGGGCGGAAACCGCCCTGGTCAGTTAAACAAGCTCATCAGCTTTACTTGGAGGAAAAACCAAAAATCGTTCACCTCGTCGCGGCGGAAGGCGAACCCCTCATCGGCCCGGATCTGGGTGAGCAGGGCATCGGCTTGGTCGGGCTGGTTGTTCTTTAAATACGCGAACACCAAAAAATAGCGGGCCTCGTCGGTAAAGGTAGCCCGTTCGGGGTGGGCCAGCACCGCCTTAAAGCAAGCCACCGCGCGGGCGGGTTGCAGCAGTTCCTTGTCTAGGTAGGCACAACCTGCATAGTAACTCTCCTCGGGGGTGGGCTGGGGCAGGGCTTGGTACAGTTGCAGCACGGTGGCCAAGTTACCGGCCCGGTACTGTTCGCTTAGGCTGCTGAGGTGGCCTTGCGAAGCGGGGGCGTTAGGCCCGCCCATTACGTTGCCTTCGGCGTAGCCGCCGGTGGGCAGCCCGTTGAGGTAGGTGGCATAGAGGCGGTCGGCGGTGGAGTTGCGCGAGTACACCAGCACCACGGCCAGCAACAGGAGCGAGCACACCGTGGCCGTGGCCAGCCGCCACGAAAACCCGTGGTGCTCGGCGGCCTGGGTGGGCTGGAACAGGTGCCGCCAAAAGGCCCGGAACTTGAGCCACCCGGCCCGTTGGTGGATCCGCTGGCTGAGGCGGGCCTCAAACTGCTCAAACCTGGCCCCAAAAAAGGTTTCCACCGGGTTGGCCGCCGGGTGCTGGCGGAACAAGGCGGCCAGACCTTCCACGGCTTCCTCGTCTTCCCGGTGGCTGGCCAGGCGGGCGTTCAACACCTGAAACTCCCCGGTTTGCAACTGGGTAATCAACTCGGCATTGGCCAGCGGGTCGGCGAGCAGTTGCTCTAACCGCACCCTGGCCTTGGCCAGTTGGAGTAACGAGTCGAAGTCCAGTGGGGGCATATAGCGTAAAGTTAAAAGCGGCCGACGGCAATAGGCTCAAAGGCGGTTAAACCAATCGTGGCCGAGCATCAGTACCAAACCGAGCACGGCGGTGGTGTCAAATTTGGCCCGGAGTTTCTTCCGGATGCGGGAAATGATCTGGGCCACGGTATTGGGCTTTTGCCCGGTAATCTCGGAGATTTCTTGGGGTTTGTAACCTTGCTTGTGCAGGTCCCAGGCTTGTTGCTGGGTTTGGTCGTGGATCACTTCCTGCTCCAGCTCGTCCAGCAACTTCAGTTCTAACGACGACAGGGCGTGGGCATCTTCCATGCCG
The DNA here is from genome assembly GCA_025454895.1 of Bernardetiaceae bacterium. Taxonomy (GTDB): domain Bacteria; phylum Bacteroidota; class Bacteroidia; order Cytophagales; family Thermoflexibacteraceae; genus JALONO01. The sequence goes on along the minus strand of JALONO010000032.1, from coordinate 17,315 downwards.
TGGGCTTCTTTCACGGGCACAAACTGCCGGGCCGACTTGCGCATGGCAAACTTGTAGCCCAGCCGCGACAGAAAGCGGTAGTACAATCCGTCCACGTTGCGCAGTTCGTATTCTTTTTGGGCGATTTTGTTGAGCATGAGGATGGTGGCCTCTTGCAGCACGTCTTGGGCATCTTCCCAAGACCCTTTGGTCCATTTGAGGGCGATGGCAAAAAATTTCCGGTCGCGCCCCCGCTTCTCAATGAGCCTGGCTAGGGCATCGATGTCCTTCTGTTGGTTCCAGCGAAGTAGCAACGCGGAGTCGTCGTTTGCGTTCATACACGTGGGTCGTTTAGCGAAACTTGTTCCACCAGGTTTCCCCTAAAGGCCCTGATGGCAAGGATTATGACGGTTTAACAAGTACAGTTTGCACAAACGTACAAAACTTTACGTTAAAATATTGATAGTCAGCGGGCCGGGCCGAAAAATATTTTCCGGTTGGCCGCCACCCCCGCTCGTTGCCAACCGCCTGTGCGCGGCGGCAACTGACCGCGTTTCGGCAAAAAGCCTTACCTTTACAAAAAAGCTTGCCATGAACACCGAGCTAGAACACCTCAAATACCAAATTATTGCCTGGGTGGTGGCCCTCAACGATGCCCAAGTGTTGGCCCAAGTGGCCCAGACCTTGCAAAACGCCCCCGAATCCGAGCCTCCGCAAAAGCTGCGGCAGTTTGGCTCGATGAAGGGCCTGGTGCTATACATGGCCGATGACTTTAACGAACCCTTGGAAGAGTTCAAGGAATATATGCCATGAGGTATTTGATCGACACCCACATCCTGATCTGGTTCCTGGAAGGCAATCCAAGCCTTTCCCCTAAAGTTGTAAATATCTTGTCGAACCCTCGCAATCAAGTGGAGGTGAGTGTTGCCAGTCTGTAGGAGATCACCATCAAACTGAGCATTGGCAAATTGAAGTTATCAAAATCTCTTCCTGAAATTCTCCAGCAAATGGAAAAAGACGGGGTCGGGGTTTTGCAAATCGCGAACCCTCACTTGTTGGATCTTCTCTCCCTCCCCTTCCACCACAACGATCCTTTTGACCGGTTGCTCATTGCCCAAGCGCGCTCCGAGCAACTCACCCTCATCACCGACGATGTAAAGTTTAATCTTTATCCGGTTGCGCTTTTGCCGTAGTAGAAAAATTGATGCTGTTCTTTAACTTATTGGCAAAAATCTTTAAGTCATCATATTGTTTGCAAGCAAACTACGGCGCACAAAAAAGCCCAGACGCTCGCCTGGGCAAATCAAGTTACCAAACATTCCACCCCTACTCGTTGTAATTGGGCACCTCGTGGCCCGCTTTGAGCAGGTACTTGTCCCGCTCGAACAACCGCAAGTCGGCACTCACCATGTCTTTGACCAGGGCGGCCAGGTCGTGCTGGGGCCGCCAGCCCGTGCGGGCCATGAATTTGCTGGGGTCGCCAATGAGCAGGTCCACCTCGGTGGGGCGGTAGTAGCGCGGGTCAATGGCGATCACCTCCTTGCCCAGGGGCAACTGGTACGCGGGGTGGCGGCAAACGGCCACCCGGCCTACCTCGGCGGGGCCTTGGCCGCTAAACTCCAGATCGATGCCCAGCTCGGCAAAGGCCAGGCGCACAAAGTCGCGGATGCAGGTGGTAACGCCGGTGGCCAACACAAAATCGTCGGCTTTGTCCAGTTGCAGCATCATCCACATGGCCTCCACGTAGTCCTTGGCGTGGCCCCAGTCGCGCTGCGCGTCCAGGTTGCCCAGGTGGATTTTGTCTTGCAACCCTAGGGCAATCCGGGCCGCCCCGCGCGTGATTTTGCGGGTAACGAAGGTTTCGCCCCGCAGCGGGCTTTCGTGGTTGAACAAAATGCCGTTGGAGGCAAAAATGCCGTAGGCTTCACGGTAGTTTACCGTGATCCAGTAGGCGTATAATTTGGCCACGCCATAGGGCGAGCGGGGGTAAAACGGAGTGGTTTCGCGCTGGGGCACTTCTTGCACCAGGCCGTAAAGCTCGGAAGTGGAAGCCTGGTAAATCCGGGTTTTTTCCACCAAACCCAAAATGCGCACCGCCTCCAAAATGCGCAGGGTACCCACCGCGTCCACGTTGGCCACGTATTCGGGGCTATCGAAGCTCACGCGCACGTGGCTCATGGCCCCCAGGTTGTAAATCTCGTCGGGCTGCACCTCCTGGACGATGCGGATGATGTTCGTCGAGTCGCTCAGGTCGCCGTAGTGCAGGTGCAGGCGCACCGCGTTGTCGTGCGGGTCCTGGTACAGATGGTCGATCCGCTGGGTGTTGAACAACGAGCTGCGCCGCTTGATGCCGTGTACCTCGTAGCCTTTTTTCAGCAGCAGGTCGGTGAGGTAGGCGCCGTCTTGGCCGGTAATGCCAGTGATGAGGGCTTTTTTCATTTGTCTTTTTCAATTCCTAACCCTCAAAGCTAACCTAACCGGCCCAATGTTGTATTAAATTGACTTAATGTTAGTCTGACCAAATGATTTTCTTGCTTGGTTATCAATCATTTATAACATCAAGCATCCACAACCCCTATTTGACTTTTGCATTAGCGGGCCTGCCGCAAATAGATGTCGCCGCTGATGGTTTCCAGGCGGATGCGGGGGCCACCCCCGGCCAAAGTGCCGCGCAAATCGTGGCCCACGGCTTGGCGGTCAGGCCCAAAATCGATGGGCAGGTTGGAATAGGCCTGGCCGGTGATGGTTTTAAGGCGAAGCTCGGCCCCTTGGTTGGCGGGCCAAGCCAGGTCCACAAACCCGCTGATGCTCTTGGCTTCCACCCCCCCGCCCAGGCCCACCAGCAGCAAATTGCCCGAAATGGTCTCGACCCGGAAACTGGCCAGGCGCGGCACTTTGATGTCAAAATAAATTTGGGCGCACACCGTGCTGCCCCGGTAGGTTTTGTTGCCCTGAGCGTCCACATAAACGTTCGATTGGTAGGTGGACTGGCCCTCTGGGCAGTCGGTAGCCTGGCCGTTCTTCATCAGCTCTTTGTCAAAGTCGGTGGTAACGCGCAGTTGGCCCTCGCTGCGGCTCACGGCGAGCTGGAACGCCTCGTTGAGCTTGCCCTGGTTCACTTGGTAAACGACGGTGATGCTTACCTCGTTTTTGTCCCACGCGCTCACCCGGATGCTATCGGCAAAGCGCAGGTTGAGGAACAAGTTTTCGTTGGTGCCTAAGGGCAGGTTTTCTTGGCGGGTTTGCTGGCCCCAAAGTACACAAGTACGCAGGCCGATGAGCACCCACAAAAGGAGTTTCTTCATGGTAAAAAAGATTTGTAAGTAACAAAATATAATGAAATTCAATTGCTTACGTGAAAGTAATCCGCCAGCTTAGGTTAGTTGGGGGCTGAAAAAATGCTTACGCCCAGGGCGATTTTGAGCGTTGCCAGACTCAGGCGAAAGGTACCAGGTCTGGGCGTTTGGCCCCGGTCAATCGCCGCAAGCCAACTGGGGTTATTTACCGGCCTTGGTAAGGCGCGGCGGGGCCGAGGGCGCGCCAATGAGCAACTCCACTATGATGTAGTGCGGCACGCCATAGTGCTCGCCCCAACGCTCGGGCGGTACGCCCCGGGCGGTCAGTTCGCAGTAAAACAGGTAGCCGGGCCGCTTCGGGTCTTCGTAAGGCAACGAGTACACCCACAACGGCCGGGCCTGGCCCACCGGAAAACTTACCGGCTGCCCATCAGAATTGATGGCATCGCGCAGGCTGTACGTGTCGCGGGCGAGCGTGCGGAACATCTTGCGGGTGCTCATGCGCGGGTAGAAGAAATGGAACTCCACAGTGTCCAGGTTGCGGTAACGGCACAGTAGGCGGATTTCCACCTGGCCCGTGGCCGAACTGAGGTAGTCGGCGGGCACCTCGGCGAACAGGGTGTCGGTGCTTTGCAATTGCCGGTGCTTGTACTCTTTTACCACTAGGCGAAAAGGTTGTTCCCTTAGCGCGCTATCAGTGGCCGTAAGCCGGAAATAATACACATTGGTAGCCCGGTAAAAATCTTGTAAAGCCGGGTCGTTTACCCCCCAGTTTAGCTGAATTTTAGTGCTATCGGGCAAGTGGGTTTGGGCAAGGGCCAATGGAACCGATAAACCAGCTAATGCAATAAAAAAAAGTAGTTTTCTCATGACGATGAATAAGTAGTTTTTCCAATTTGGATCGCGAGTAAATATTTACTTTAATTTGCGGATGTACACATTGCCATTGATGGTTTCGGCCCGGAGTTCCACCCCGCCGCCGTTGATGGTGCCGTCGGTGTTGGTACTGCCTCCACCACCAATGCGCGGGCAGTTGCAGTCGTCTTTTTTGCCATCGCTTTTTTCGCCATTGTTGATTTTTACATCGAAATCGGTGTAAATGTCGCCTTGGATCGACTTGGTTTTCAAGTTCACCTTGGCATCGGCGGGCAGGGTTACGTCCACCTCGCCGTTTACGCTGGTGATGGCACTGGGCTTAGGCCCGCCAAACCGGGTAAACTGCACTTCCATTTCGCCGTTGGTGTTGCTGGCCACCACTGGCCCGGTGGCGTTCTTAATGGTCAACCGGCCCGATTTAAGTTTCACCTCAATCTCCCCCTCGATGTCGCTGATCTCGTAGTGGCTATGGCTCCAAAAAGCCATCTCTTCCAGCTTAAGCGACACATTTTTAGGCACTTTAATCACATAGTCGGCCTCTTTTTTACTCACCTTCATGAGTTTGATGGTGGCCCCTTCCACTACGGCGTTAAGCCCCACCCCGGTGTTATCGGTACCCCAGCCAGAGAGCGGCTGGAGGCCCTTGGCGCGTTCGGGCGCAGGCCCCAGGCCGTCGCCTTCCACCACTAGCTCGTCGCTGTTGTGGGGCACGATTTTCAGGTTGGCGCGGGTAAGGTACACCTCGAGTCGCCGCTCGGAGGCCGGGCCGTTGAACTTAGCCCGGTACACCACCGGCTGGCCGCGCTCGCGGTCATCTTGGCGGGCGGCCCAACTAGCTCCCCCGCCCACCGCAACGTTTTGGGCCAAAATGTCATTGGCCCACCAACCCATGGCCAAAGCAGCAAAACCAATTAAAAAACGAGGATAAGAAGACATAATAGTCAATGTTTTTGGAAATTGAAAATAAGAAAATCGCGAATGGCCCCGATCGGCAAAATTCACTTTCGCGAATAAAACCAAGACTGGTTTTGATAGGGGTATCAACCAACGACCAAAAGGTTACAAAATACGAAGCAATTTTCTTACTCTTTTTCAGAAGGCAAGCCCGCCCTAAAGTTGATAGATGGCCCCCACTCCTTCGGCGGCTTTGGCCCGCACCGCTTCGGGCGCGTCGGGTTGCACCATCAGTTTTTGCAGGGGCGACAAGGCCGATTGTTCCCGCCAGCCGATCAGGACATCGATGAGGGCGATTTGTACCAACGGCTCGGTTTGGCGGGCCAGGGCCAGGGCCACGGCCTGCCGCAGCGGCGCGTTGTCGCCAAAGCGGGCCAGGGCTTCCACGGCGGCCAGGCGCACGTTGGCGTTGGGATCGTAATTAAGCGTATTGAGCAGGGCCTCCGTTACGGCCTGGTCGGCTTGGTCCAGTTCGCGGGCGTAGTTCACGGCCTGGATGCGCCCGCTGGCCGACTCCTGTTTGAGCATGGCCAGCATCACAGCTTGCTTGGTGGCGGCCATTTCTTGCTCGAGCCGGGCCACTTTGTGCTCGGTGGTTTGTTGCTGCGGCTGGGTGCTCCAACGCCCCAGGCCAAACGCCAGTACGAACACCGCCGCAGCGGCGGCCCATTGCCAGGGCCGGGCCAGCAGGCGCACCACGCGCGCGGGTGGGTTTTGGGCCGCTTTGGCGTGGGCCAGGGCCGCGTAAAACTGTTGGCCCAGTTCCGGGCCGGGCACCAGCGGGGCCGGGGGCTGCAATTCGCCCAGCACGGTTTGCAGTTGGGCCAATTGCGCGCGGAGGCCCGGGTCGGCGGCCAGCCACTGCGCTACTTGAGCGGCGGCCTCGGCATCCAGTTGGCCATCGGCATAATCGATGAGCAAACTGGTCAGCTCATCGTCAGTGGGTGGTTGCATGTTTGTAACTATTAGGTGAAGAAGATTTGTTGATAATCAACTACTTAAATAAGAAAATACTCAAAATTTGGCATCTAACAGAAAATAAACCTCACGCAGTTTTTTAATGGCCCGGTGGATGCGCACTTTCACATTGGCCAAACTCAACCCGGTGGCCTCGGCGATTTCCTCGTACTTGAGTTCCTCGAAACGGCTCATCACCAACAACTCGCGGTCGTCGGGGGGGAGGCGTTCCAGGGCGGCGCGGAGTTGGGCTTCGCGGACCTCTTGCTGGGCCGCCGGTCCTTGGTGCCACCCGCCGTCGGGGGTTTGGTGCCAGTCGTCGCCGGGGGCGGTGCCTGGCTCGGCCAGGTGCGTGTGCGCAGGCTGCAACCGCCGCTCGGGGGCACGGGCCTGCCGCTGGCAGTGGTCGTAAAACACGTGGCGGGCCAGTTGGTACACCCAGGGCTTAAATGCCGCCCCGGCCCGGTAGCTGGCCCGGTAGCGGAGCAGGCGCACAAACAGGTTCTGGGTCAAGTCCTGGGCCAGGGCGGGGTCTTGGCCCAGGCGGTACAGAAAGTTAAACAGCCGCTGGTGCCACCGCTCAAATAGCAGCGCGGCTTTGTCCAAATCGCCTTGGGCCAGGGCGTGCATCAGTTCTTCGTCGCTCATGGGCGATCACCTGCGGTTACGGTAGTCGGCAAGCCGCCAAAGCACGGCTCCAAATTGGCTACTGCCAACTTGGGCAGAAGTTACAACTCGTCCACGATTTTTTTGGTGGGAGGAGATCGAGACTTACCCAGCCCCCTACTGGCCCAAAAACCACCGGTTTTCGTTGCACTAACCAGGGAAACTTTCAAATTTTGCTGAAAACGAGCATTATGCGCGTCCTCATACCAAAATCAAATGGGAAGTGCGAATTTACTTTTTTGTAAATAATTGATAATCAGATGGAATAATCATGCAATCATGCAATCATGCAATCATGCAATCATGCAATCATGCAATCATGCAATCATTTTAATATTTTAACATAAATTACAAATTTTACCCAATGGCTTTGCCCCCGTTTTCCCACCCTAAACCATCCTACGTGTCGGCCAGCCGGAACCAGCGTTTCGTCAATGGGTTAATCGATGGCCTCGTGATCTTGGGGCTGGCCTTTCTGTCCAACGTCCTCTGGGGGTGGGGCCAATTGCTCTGGGCAAGTGCCCCACTGGAAGGCGACGCCTCCCCTACCCTGGTCTCTGGCAGTTTACACCCTCCGGCCTTCTTGATTGGTAGTTGGCTCGTTTACTATTTTGGGCTGGAAGGCTTATGGGGCCGCACCCTGGGCAAGCTCCTGACCCGCACGGTGGTAGTGGCCGCCGACGGGGGCCGGCCTACCTGGGGCGCGGTGGCCCTGCGCACCCTCTGCCGCCTGGTGCCCCTCGAGGCCGTTACTCACGTGGTCAGCCGCGACCGCCAAGGCCTGCACGACTGGGCCTCCCGCACGCGGGTGGTGCGCTGGCAGGCCCCCAACCAGGAAATAACAGTGTAAAAGCCGTCAAACCATGAAATTATTGAAAGTTGGCTCGATCATTTTTCTTTTTTGTCTGTTAACGGTTTTAACCCAAGTGGGTGGACTTGTTTACCTATTTTCCCGGTTGACTTACCGATTGACCGACCCGTTAACGAATAAATTCTTGCTAAAATTTGTTTACCGATTTGTCTCCACTTTTATTACTTATTGTCTGGTAACTTTTGCCATCGTACCAATCATTGCCAAGCCGTTTGGCCGAGTTCCCCTTCCTTTGATGGAGAAGAATCATTTACAACCACTAAATGTCTGGACTTGTCTGCTCAATCGCCACTATGTGAGGCCCGCGTTAAAGCAGGCCATGTTTGAAGTTGCCCAACGAATGAATACAAAATTTCCGGGCACAACGATCAACTATCTGGATGCTAACTTCCCGTTTATCAACCAGTTTCCCCTAATTCCTCACCGGAGCCATAACGACGGCAAAAAGCTGGATTTGGCATTTTGCTATCACGACCGCCAGGCCAATCAACCGACCAACGAATGCCCGTCCTTGATTGGTTACGGGATTTGCGAGGAGCCAAGGCCCTCCGAAAAAAATGCGCCTAATTTCTGCGCCCAAAAAGGTTATTGGCAGTATGGTTTCTTACCAAAAATTATACCTCAAACCAACAAAAAAAAGTTTACATTTGACCACCACCGAACCAAAGAATTAATCATTTTTTTGGCAACGCATCCCGCCATTGGCAAAATATTTATTGAACCCCATTTAAAGACCCGTCTGAATTTAACTTCCGACAAAGTAAGATTTCATGGTTGCCAAGCGGTGAGGCACGACGACCATCTCCACCTGCAACTAAAATAACCGGAAAAACTGCTGGCCCGTCAGGGTTTTCGGCGGGGCTTGGGCTTCAAACTGCGGCCGCTAGGCAAACTCGGCCAGGGCGGGGTACTGGGCACAGGCCACTTGGTACACCACGTGCGCGTGGGCGTGGGCCCCGAAACCGGCCTTCCATTCAGCCAAGCCCTGGTTAAGGCGCGTGCCCTGGGCGTAAGTGGAAACCCCAAAGCTAAAGTAGCGGCAATGGGCGTAAGTGTGCCGCAGCAGTTGGGCAAACAGGGCATCCAACGCCCCGGTCTGCTTGCCCGCCTCGTTGGCCGAAATGTACTGGGCGTGGGCCACCGCCCCGGCCTCAAAAACGACCGCCCCAGCCAGCCACTCGCCCGCCCGGCCAGCCTGAAAAAGTTGGATATGGGCCGGAAAAGTGCGGGCCAAATGGGCCATTTCGGCAGCGGTGTGCGCGGGGGCCACCTGGTGCCGGGTTTGCAGGTTGGGCACCAGCACCTGTTCCCAAAAGCCCGCGTAATCAAATGAGGACGAAATAGTTACACCCGCTGCCTCAGCCTTATGGCGGCCCCGGTGGCGGCGGGTTTGCCAGGCGGTGGGCTGGGCCAGATCGGCCACGGTGTTGAGTTCCACCTTGTGCAGTTGCGCGCCCAGCCGCCAAAGGGCATACGTTTCCTCCTGGGCGGGAATTTGGGCGTAAAAACTGGGCAGGGCCTTGTAAATCAGCGTTTCCGAGCCGCATTGGGCGTAATACTTGGCCAGGTGGTAAAAACAGCCTAAGGCCTGGGACAAGGGTACCGACGAGGCCAAAGCCAAGCCGCCATAACTCAACCCCTGGTGCGAATAAATGGTGGGGCCTACCTCGTTGGCGGGTAAAACGGCCAACAACTGCTCACCGTGGTACACCAGCACGGAGTGGTCGGTAAACCGTGCCTGGTGGTAGGCCAGGTAGTCGCGGTGGAACATGAACGTCGCGTTTTTGCTGGCCGCCAGGTGGGCGTTCCAAATGGGGGCCAAGCTCGGCGCATAGCGGACAACCCGGTACATGGGCCAAAATTACCGCACCGTGGGCTAACTTGCAGGCTTGGATATGCAACTGCTCAGCACCAAAATTCTCCGGGCCAACAGCTTGGCCCGCTTGCAAGCCGCCGGGGCCACGGTGCGCCAAGTGGCGTTTATTGGCATCGAGTACCTGCCCCTGGCCCAAACCGACGGCCTGGACAACGGCTGGCCGTTCGCTTTTACCTCGCAGCACGGGCTGCTGGGGCTGGCGGCCAACGGGTTTGCCCCGCCGCACAAGCAATGCTACTGCATGGACGGCCCCACCGCCGAACTGGCGGAAAATCAAGGCTGGCAGGTACTGGGAGTGGGCCAAAACGCCGAAGAACTGGCCCAGGTGCTCACCGCCCAGCAGGTGCCCCACCTGCATTTTGTGGGCGGTAACTTGCGGCTGCCCACGTTGCCCACCCGCCTGCGCGCCCGCGCCGTGGAGGTGCGCGAGTGGGTAGTGTACCAAACCCATTTATTGCCACAAACCATTGAGCCGCCGCCGCAGGGGGTGCTGTTTTTTAGCCCCAGTGCTGTGCGGGCTTTTTTAGCAGCTAACCCCGCTCCCCCGGTGGCGTTTTGCCTGGGCCTCACCAGCCGCCAAGCCCTGCCCAGCCACTTTGCGGGCCAGGTGGTCATCGCGCCCCGCTCGGTGGAAACCGCCCTCATCGACACCGTGGCGGACTGGCTGGCCGATCCGAATCGCATTTGATCACTATTCCTTAATTGTTACGATGGACTTTAAAAAATTGGGCGACGCCTTTAAAGAAGGGGCGGACAAACTTCAGAAAAAAGGCAGCGAAGTGTTGGCCAAAATCGACTTGCCGGGCTTTCAAGAAATTGGCCAAAAGGCCGTGAACGACACCGTGAACGAGTTCAACGAATCGGTGCCTTTGTTTCCCGAGGCGGGCTACCGGCTCAGCGAGTTTGAGGTGGAGCTAAGCCTACCCCCCAACGCCAAGGCCCACTTTGAGTTGATCGAGGACGTTAGCCCCGAGAAGAAAGCCGCCATCATGGAAAAAGCCAAGGCCCTGGGCCGGTTGAGCGAACTGCTTTTTTCGGCCCTGTTCAAGGCCAACGACCTGCAAAACACCATCAAAGTGGGCAATTTAAAACTGCGGGAAATCGAGGTAGAAATTGGCCTCATCCCCGCCGTGATCGTCAAATTCCAGCCTTCGTTCAAGGCGGAAAGCCCCGTACCGCCGCCGGTGGCTTTGCCCGCCGCCTAGGTTTTACCGCGTCGGTTTTTGAGCTAACTTTCGCCAACCTTTGGCTATGGCAAAGGGTTAGCTACTAAAACTCGTCGCCATGAATAAACTGCTGATTATCTGTGCCCTTTGTGGCGGTTTGCTTGCGTGCGCGCCCGAACGTAAACCCGCGCGGGCACTCGCGCCGGCGTTGCAAAAAGCCCTGGCCGATTTTGAGGTGGCCGATGGCCTGGAGATCGAGCTGTTCGCCGCCGAGCCGCTGGTGGCCGACCCCGTCGCGATGGAAGTGGACGAAAACGGCCTGGTGTACGTGGTGGAAATGCACGGCTACCCGCTGGACAAAAGCGGCACGGGCCGGGTCAAAATCTTGACCGATACCGATGCCGACGGCTATCCCGACCAGGCCACGGTTTTTGCCGATAGCTTGGTGCTGCCCACGGGCATTATGCGGTGGAAAAACGGGGTGATCGTAACCGACCCGCCCCATGTTTGGTACTTGGAAGACCAGAACGGCGACCACCGGGCCGATCTTAAAAGAATACTATTGACGGGCTTTGCCCTGTCCAATCCCCAGCACAATGTGAACACGCCCCTTTTTGGGCTGGATAACTGGATTTACCTGGCCCACGAAAGCTCCATTACGCCGAGCGTTTATCAAGAAGAGTTTGGGGACAAAGGCCGCGAGGTCCATTTCCCCGACCGGCCCGAGGTGCGGCTGCCCCAGAATGCCAACGGGCGCAATGTACGCTTTAAACCAGCTAGTTACGAACTGGAAATGTGCGCGGGCGAAACCCAGTTTGGCCAAACGTTCGATCCGTTTGGCCGCCATATCCTTAACAGTAACGGCCACCACCTGTTTCATGAGGTGATCGCCGACCGCTACCTGCGCCGCAACCCGGACCTGCTGGTGGCCGATGCCACCCAATCGCTGCCCGACCACGGCGATGCCTGCGAGGTTTACCCCATTACCCAAAACCCTGAACATCAACTGCTTACCGATGTAGGCGTGATCACCTCGGCCTGCGGGGTTACTTGGTACACGGGCGGGCTTTTCCCGGAAAAGTACCAGAACCTGACCGTAGTGGCCGAGCCGGTGCATAACCTGGTTCACGCCGATTTTGTGCGCGACAGCGCAACCAGTTTTGTGGCCAGCCGTGTATGGGCCAACCGCGAATTTTTGGCTTCCAAAGACCCCTGGTTCCGCCCGGTCAACTTCTACATCGGGCCGGAGGGTGCCTTGTACGTGATCGACTATTACCGTCAAATTGTGGAACACCCCGAGTGGATGGCCGAAGATGTGGGCAAGTCGGGCAAGTTGTACAACGGCACCGACCAAGGTCGGATTTACCGCCTCAAGCCCAAGGGCCAGCCACTACCCACCATTGCCCAACTGGCCACCCTGGGCAAAGCCGACGGCGAGCGGCTGGTGAAGGCCCTGGCCAGCCCCAACTTATGGTTTCGTCGCCAGGCCCAGCGGTTGCTGCTCCACCGGGCCGATCTTACCATAATACCATTATTGGAAAAGACGATCCGCGACAATCCTTCGCCCGAAGCGGTGGTTCATGCCCTGTGGACGTGGCACGGTTTATCACCGCAAGTCAAGGAAGAAATCTTCTTATTGGCCTTGCAAAATACCCATCCCGGCGTACGCGAAAACGCCATCAAAATCCTGGAAAATGCGTATGGTTTGGCGGGGAAAACCGAGGCGGAAAAAGCGGAGCAACCGCGCCTGCCCCCAGCGGTTTTGGCCCGCCTGCTAGCCCTGCAAAACGACCCGTCGGCCAAGGTGCGGTTTCAGTTGCTCTGTACCTTGGGCTACCTGGACAACGCGCCCTCGCTGGCCGCCCGCAGCGCGCTGTTGGTGCGCGATATCGAGGACCCCTGGGTGCATTACGCGGCGTTGTCGGCGGCTCAAGGGCAAGAGCTGGCCCTGCTCGATTTTGCCGTGCAGCAACTGGCCACCCAGCCCACCGAGGGCCGGGGCCGGTTTTTTGCCCACGTGGCCGGGCTGATCGGACTGGGTGGTAACGCCCAAAAAATCAACGCTTTATTTACCAAAATTGGCCAAAACCGCCCCGCTAGCCAGGCCTGGTGGCAAGCAGCTTGCCTGGCGGGGTTGGCCCAGGCCCTCCCGCACGCGCCCGAACTGGCTTCCGCTGATTTATATCAAGTGAAAAGTCAATTAATCAACTACTTAGCCAACGAAAACCCACCGATTTTGCGCCAGGCCAGCTTGCAATTGCTGGCGGTGGTGGGCTTGCCCCCTAGTGCCGAGTTGAAGCCCGCCGTAGCTCAGGCTTTGCAGCGGCTCACCAACCCCGGCACCCCGGAAGACCTGCGGATCGAGGCCCTCCAGTTGCTGGGCCTGGCCCAACCCGACCAGCACGTTAGCCACTTTGAGCGCGCACTGGCCCCTCACGAGCCACTACCTGTGCAGAAGGCGGCCCTGCAAGCGTTGGATCGTACAGAGGGTGCGCAGGCGTGTCGTTTTTTGCTCCAGCAATGGACCAACTTTACGGCCGAAATCCGGCATGAAGCCATTAGTTTGTTTTTCAAAAACCCGGCCCGCACCCGGGCGTTGCTCGCCGCCCTGGAAAAGCAACAAGTTTCGCCCCAGGCCATCAACTGGCCGGACCAGGTGCGCCTGCTCAACCACCACGATTTGGCCCTGCGCCAACGGGCGCGCGTCGTGCTGGCCAACCCCGAAATGAACAAGGCCGAAATATTGGCAAAGTACAAAACGGCCCTGGCCACCCCCGGCGATGCCGTTAACGGGGCCAAGGTGTACCAAACCTACTGCACTCAATGCCACCAAATGAACGGCACACTGGGCAAAGCCATCGGGCCGGACTTGGGCACGCTCAAAAACCGCCAGCCGCTCTCCATTGCCCTGGAGGTGCTGGCCCCCGGCAACTCCATTGCCGACGGGTACGAATACTGGACGGTGGAGAAAACCAACGGCGAAAAAACCGCCGGGCTTTTGAGCGAAGAAACCGCCACCGCCCTCACCCTCAAAGACCTGGCCGGGCGCACCACCGTGATCCCCCGCCGGGAGGTGGCCAAGCTCACCGCCGCCACCGCCTCGGTAATGCCCAACGGTTTTGCCAGCACCATCGGCCCGGCGGCCATGGCCGACCTGGTTACGTTCATCAAAACATTTAGGCAAAGCGAGCCGCCCCAGTAAGGCTACTTTGGCCCTTTGGGGCTTTTTTCGGTAAATTGCTTTAGCAAAAAAGAGGACCATGAAACCTACTGTGCTCATCTCAGAAGCGGATTATCTACTGCAAGAGGCAAAGGCCGAATACAAAAGCGAATATCACGCTGGGCAAGTGGTGGCCATGGCCGGGGCCAGTGCGTCACACAACTTGATTGCCGCCAATTTGATCCACCTTTTAAATACCTGTTTGTGGAATACTAACCATCGAGTGTTGACCAGTAACATACTGATCCGCTTGCCCGCGTGCGAAAAATTCGTGTATGCCGACTTGGTAGTAGTGTGTGAGTCGGTTCAATTGGACAGCCAACGAAGGCAGGGGCTTGACGTGTTACTCAACCCCGCCATTGTGGTGGAGGTACTCTCGGCCAGCACCGAGCTGTACGACCGCACCGAGAAATTCGCCTGCTACCAAACCCTGGCCAGCCTGCGGCAGTACGTGCTCGTCGACTCGCAAAAGGTGCGGGTAGAGACCCTGACGCGCACCCCCGAGGGCGATTGGCTGCTCAAGCTCGGGGCTGACCGGGCGCAAAAAGTCCGCATCGGCGATTGCGAGTTGGCCCTGGCCGATATTTACAACAAGGTCGAGTTTCCGCCGAAGGCGGAGTAGCGGCGGGTTGACTCTGTCTTCCGAAAGCCCAGATATGAATTGTGCATTTATCTTCTTTCTAAAAAACTTGATGATCAAAAAGAAGCATCTTTTATCCCGGTGATTTTTGCGTTATTCTACCGCAATTTTCAAGTTAAGGCCCAAGCGTTTGCTGATTTCGGTCAGGGTTCTTACTTTATCATCGGTGCTACTATGCACTAATACAAAAAAACCACCCTGTATGGGGTACTGGCTGTAAGTGCTATTCTTGGCCGTTTCTACCAGATTAATTCCATTTCTTATCAACTGGAGTGCCCGCACTTTTTCTCCGCCGATTTTCTCAATTACCTGCGCAAGGGTATCGCTAGCCCGTTTGTTAAAAATAACCGTGCCATCAGCAAATAGCACCCTGATATTGGCTTTAGGGGCGCGTTCGGTTGCATCGCGATCGGCCTTGGGGTGGGCGGGCGGTTGTTGGGCCTCAACTAGGAGTAGGCTTGGGGCAACCGCCCGACTCGTTGATGCCAAGTCCCAAGCGGAAAATCTTCGACTCACAAACGCCTCAATCATGTCAAGATCAAGCTCTTGTTCGCGTTTCGCCTTATCTTTAATGGTCTGGCTAATGAACTTGACCACCGCGGAGGGCGAACCGAAATTTGCAGCCCAATAGTGCTCTAACACCTTCATCTGCTTAATCTTATCTGCCAAAGCATCTATGCTTTCATAGGCAAACTGGCTCAACTGTCTTGCTTCGGTGTAATACCCATCTTTGGTCGACTCCAGATCAACCACCCAAACGATCCGCTCGGCGGGGTTTTGCTCAAACGTATTAAACAGGAGCCACTGCAAACCATTGGCGATAAGCCCAAACTTAACCCCCATTTTGTAGCAATACTTCACCAATTGCTCAATCACCTTAGGGTCCTGTACCTTGATCGACGCTTTCTTGGCCTCGATCACCAACACCTGCACGCCCTGCTTAAACAACGTATAATCAGGAATATCGCCAAGTTCGTTCTTTTGGTTGGGGCGTACATACTTGGGACTGCTGGTTTGCCAGCCTAGTACATTGAGAATCGGGTTAATGAGCTGGTCGCGGGTCGACATTTCATTGCTCAAATAATAGCCGGGATCTTCCTTGAAGTGGCCAATCACTTCAGTTATTTTGGCGGTAACTTGATCTAGGGTCATACTTTTTTTGAATGATGAAACCAGGCGCAAAAATTTTGCACCAACCTACTACTGATTAGCTCGCAACCAAGAGGTTAAGTTGGACAAGGTTAGTTATTTTTACCAATATTGCAAAAATCAACTTCCCCCTTCCCAACCTCCAGGCCCGCCTCCACCGTGCGGCAACTGACCCCAGTCGCCAACACCCGCACCACCCCGCGCCGTTACCCGCCAAAACCTTTGCCCGAAATCCATAAATTGATGGCAATACTCAAGTCAAATAAAAATTACATTTTTACAAACAACTGTCAGTAAGAAGATAAAATCATTTAATCATGCAGCCATTTGGTCATTTTAGTATAACTTAGCTCCGCTGAACTGTTTGTATCCATCATGGTGGCCCTGGTCGACTGTAACAATTTCTACGCCTCGTGCGAGCGGGTGTTCCGGCCCGAGCTGCAGGGGCGGCCCGTGGCGGTGCTGTCCAACAACGACGGTTGCCTCGTCTCCCGGTCCGACGAGGTGAAGGCCCTGGGCATCCCCGGCGCCGCCCCGGCGTTCAAGTACCGCCATTTGTTCGCCCAGCACGGGGTCAGCCTGTTTTCGTCCAACTACACCCTTTACGCCGACATGTCGAACCGGGTGGTGGAAATTTTGCGGCAGTTCACCCCCGAACTGGAGGTTTATTCCATCGACGAGGCGTTTCTGCAACTCGGCGGCCTGCCCGCCACCTTGGCCGGCGAGGCCGCCCTGCTGGACCTGGGCCGCCACATGCGGCGCACCGTGCTGCAATGGCTGGACCTGCCCGTATCGGTGGGCATTGCGCCTACCCGCACCCTGGCCAAAATGGCCAACCGCTACGTTAAAAAACACAAAGCCGAACTGCCCGACGGCGTGCTTACCCTCGTCCAGCCCGCGCACATTGCCCAAATGCTGGCGAGCACGCCCGTGGGCGAGCTTTGGGGCATCGGCCACGGCCTGGCCGAGAAACTGCACCAGCGGCAGGTGTACTACGCCGACGAGTTTGTGCGGTTGCCCGAAAACTGGGTGCGGCAACACCTCACCGTTACCGGCTGGCGCATCCAAACCGAACTGCGCGGCATCCCCGCCGTGCAACTGCACGACGTAACCGAGCGCAAACACACCGTGATGGTTACCCGCTCGTTTGGGCGGCCGGTTACCACCCGCACCGACCTGGAAGAAGCCGTGGCCCACTACACCAGCCAGTGCGCCATCAAACTGCGGCGCGGCCAAAGCCTGGCCCAAATGGTGCACGTGTTCGTTAAAACCAACTCGCATATCAAAACCGATGCCCAGTACTCGGCAGGGTACAGCGTGGGGCTGGCCCAAGCCAGCGACAGCACCCCGGCCCTGCTCCGGGCCGCCGGGCAAGCCCTGGCCGCCATTTACCGCGAGGGGTTCCGCTACAAAAAAGCCGGGGTCATTTTGTCCGAGATCACCGAACGCGGCAGCACCCAGGCCCCGCTCTTCGGCCCGGCCGAGCCGCCCCCGGCCAAAACCGGGCCGCTCATGCAACTAGTGGACAAGCTCAACCAAAAGCACGGGCCGGGCACGGTATTCTACGCCAAAGCGGGCATCGCCCAGCCCTGGGCCATGAAATCGGAGCTGCACTCGCCCTACTACACCACCCGCTGGTCCGATCTGCTCGAGGTGAGCTAGTGA
>JALONO010000234.1 GCA_025454895.1 Bernardetiaceae bacterium | reverse complement strand
ATTTGCCCCTGCCGATCTTGCAGCTCAAAAAGCCGTTGGTGCAGTTCCGCCTCTTTCTCGGCCAGGCCAGCTTCCAGTTCCGCCATTTTCTCGGCCCGTTCCGCCTGGAGTTCGGCCAGTTGGGCTTGCAGTTCCACTTGTTTTTGCACTAAGTTCAAAGGTTGCCCCAGCGATACCACCACGGGCCGGGTAGTGCCCGCCTTGAGCACAATTTGGCGGTCAGTTACCTCAAAATCAGCCCGGTACTGTGGGTAGTGGGCCGGGGCGATCAGTACCCCGGCTTTAAAAATCTGGTGCCCGCCTTGGCGATGAACCACCAACATAAAGTCGGTACCAAACCGACTGGTATCGGCCAAGGGTTCGTCGGCCAGGCCAACCTCGGCCCAGGCTTCGGGCCATTCGGGGGCCTCCACCGGCACGGGGACTTCCACCGCATCGGGCGGGGCGGGCGCGTAGCTCATGTGCCACTCTCTGCCAAACAGGCTGAAATGCAGGTGCGAGGGGCCAAGGCCGCCCCAGGGCATAATGCCCCGGTTGTTGAACCAGGTAACCCCCGGCAGCACCAAGGCCGACCCTACTAATAGGCCCAGGCCCAGCACCCCCAGCCGCCAGAGGGCTTGGCCCCGCTCGTTGAGGTGGCGGCCACGCAGCAGGTTGAGGATGCGCGCCCGCAGCGAGCCTTTATGCAAAGCCATGCCGGGTGCAAAAGCAGGTTGCCGTTCGGCCAGCACCCACTCAGCCACTTTCACCAAGCACTCGGCCAGGGCTTTGGGCTGGCCCGTGGCTTGGGCAGCCCAGGCATCGCAGCGTTGCTCGGCAATTTCGGCCCACTCGCGGCGCATGGCCGCCTGCATGGGCTGGAAGAAGAAAATTTTCTCCAACAAAGCGTAAAAAGTGAGCCAAGCGGGGTCTCCCCGGCGCAAGTGGGCCATCTCGTGGGCGAGCATGGCGGTTTGCTCGTCGGCGGGCAAGCCTAAGGCGGCGGGCGGCAGGCAAATTTCGCGGCGGCCCAGGGCCACGGGGCTGCGCAGGCCCTCCGCCACCGTGAGCGTTACGGTACCTAGCCCGGCGGCCTCGGCCAGCAAATGGGTGCGGGCCAGCAGGTCTAGGTCGGCCACCCGCCGCCTGGCCCGCAGGCCGTAGAAAAACCGCCATCGGTTCACGTACCAAAACAGCAGGCACCCGCCCGCCACCAGGCCCCAGCCCAAGGCCAAACGGCCAGCCCAGGCGGTTATCCCCGGCGAGTCGGCCTGGGGAACCTCCATGTCCACCTCGGCCGGGAACGGCGGCAGGTCGGCGGGCGGCGCGGCGGCCGGGTCGATGCCCAATCGGGCCACTTCTTCCTCTGACAACTCGGCTAACCCGCCCAGTTGGGCCGCATCATCGCCCGACAAACCCTCTAATGTGCCCGTAATGGTGAGCGGCGGCAGCCAGGCCTGGGTAAACAGCCCGCCCCCCGTGCCCACTTGGAAAGTGGCGGTAACCAAACTGCCCACTAAGGCAAACCGCCACAGCATTTCTTTGGCCCGCAGGTCGGCAAACCAGGCGGAGCGGGCCAGGATTTTGGCCAACAAATACAACGCGCTGCTGTGCGCCAGGTAAGTAACCAGCCAGCAAACCACCATTAAACCAGTAATAAGCATAAAGTTTAAGTTTTTATGTAAGACGGATGACGAACAATTACTTTAGAGAAGCACTAGGGCTAATAGCTTCATTTTTAATTGATTATACTAAAAAATTAACCGCTCTCGGCCACCTTCACGATTTCTTCGCCTCGTCCAGCAGTCTCTTCAGGTCGGCCAGTTCGGTGGCATCAAATTCCCGCTCGCTCAGCAGGTGGTTGACCAAACTGGCCGAGCTGCCCCCGAAAAAATTATTGATCAGGGCGGTGAGCTGGCTGCGGCCCGTGGCGTTCTCGCTCACGAGCGGGCGGTAGATGTATTGGCGGCCTTCGGTGGCATGGGCCACTACCCCCTTTTTTTCCAGGCGGGCTAGCACCGTGCCCACGGTGGTGGGGGCTAGGTCTCGGCCGTCTTGGGTGGCCAATTCGTCGCGCACTTGGGTTACGCTGGCTGTGCCCAGGCGCCAAAGCGCGCGCATAATGGCCAGTTGCAGTTCGTCGAGTTTCATAAAACGATGGTAGAGAGTTAAAGTTCTTATATGATTGATTTTGAAGAGATTACTTGGTTACATTAGGCCGTTTAACTGGACAATCCAACTTTCTACTACAATTGTAGGACAAACAAACTACACTTGTAGGAGAAAAACAAGCCGGACGGCCAAAAATTTTCGGAAAAATTTTCGGCAACTTTGTAGCAGCGGCTAGCAACGAGGCCGTTTTGTTACTTTAACATAAGCGTATGAAATTTTTTATCGATACGGCCAACCTTGACGAGATCAGGGAGGCCGAAGCCCTGGGCGTGTTGGACGGGGTTACCACCAACCCCTCGCTAATGGCCAAAGAGGGCATCAAAGGCAAGGACAACGTGTTTAAACACTATAAAGCCATTTGCGACATTGTGCATGGCGACGTGAGTGCGGAAGTAATCTCGACCGACTTTGCGGGCATGGTGCGCGAAGGCGAGGAACTGGTGATGATCGACCCCAAGATTGTGGTAAAAGTGCCCATGATCAAAGACGGCGTGAAGGCCATCCGCTATTTTACCGACCACGGCATTAAAACCAATTGCACGCTGGTGTTCTCGGCGGGGCAAGCCATTTTGGCCGCCAAGGCCGGGGCCACTTACGTATCGCCGTTTTTGGGCCGTATCGACGATGTGGGCGGCGACGGCCTGGCCCTCATCGAGCAGATCGTCCACATTTACCGCACCCACGGCTACGCCACCGAAGTGCTGGCGGCCAGCATCCGCCACGTGCCCCACCTGATCAAGTGCGCCGAACTAGGGGCCGACGTGGCCACCTGCCCCCTGAGCGTAATCATGGGCCTGCTCAAGCACCCGCTCACCGACTCGGGACTGGAGAAGTTTTTGGCCGATGCCAAAAAGATGTAACCAAAACCGTCGTTTTTCTTTACCGAAGAAGGCAAACCGCCCCCGGCCGCCCTGGCCGGGGGCGGTTTTGCTTAAAACTTGTAGAAGATAAAAAACGCCCCCAGGCCAATGAGGGCAAAGCCCAGCAAGTATTGCCATTGGAACGGCTCGCGCAAGTAAAAGTAGGAGAACAGCACAAAAACGGTGAGGCTCACCACTTCTTGAATGGTTTTGAGCTGGGTGGGCGTAAACCACGTGCTGCCCCAGCGGTTAGCGGGCACTTGCAGCACGTACTCAAAAAAGGCCACCCCCCACGAAAAAAAGATGACGAACAGCAACGAGCGGTGTTTGAAGTCTTTTAAATGACCATACCAGGCGTAGGTCATAAAGCAATTGGACAAGAAAAGGAGGGCAATCACGGCGAGGCGCATCATAAGCATTTGTTCTTTTTTGCAGCATTTGCCTGTTCATTATTGAACAGAAAAAAGCTAAGTGGTACAACCTTTTTTTTGTAATTAACTGATTTTTAGCAGTTTGAAAATTTTGGCACAAGCTTGGGATAATGGTTGGGTGTCCAGTCAAGGGCAAAAGCAAACATTCATCGTCAAATAACTGCTTTTATTCATCGTCAAATTAATTTAAAAACTTAAACACGGAAATCCCATGAAAACCCACTTCCATAAGTCGCTTGTGCTTGGCCTCGGTTTGTTGAGTGTAAACTTAGCCTACGCCAACCCCACCGAAGAACCGCCATCTACCACCCGTACCGAACCCAGCCGGGTGGTGGCCCTGGAAAAATTTGCCTACGGGGCCTACGCCATCAAAGACCAGTTGAAATTACGGCTGGCCTTCGAGAACCAAACTGGCCAGGCCGTGTCGGTAAAAATTTACGACGAAAACGAACGGCTGGTGTACCGCGACCAGTTGAACCGCCGGGTAACCGCCCTGAAGCGCAACTACGACCTCAGCGAACTGGGCAAAGGCCAGTACCGGATGGACATCCAGTGCGGCGATTTCACGGCCTCTAACCCCCTGAGCGTGGGCGTGCGCCAATTAACCGGCAATTACAGTGCTTACTTGTCGGCCCAGTTGAAAAACGGTAAAATGCAAGTGGCCTTCCAAAACGCCGCCACCGACGTGTACGTTACCCTGGTGGACGACAACGGGGCCATCCACTACTCCGAGCACCTGAACGAGGCCAATTTTGCCCGCCGTTATGACCTAAGCCGTCTCCGGGCTGGTACCTACACCATGATGGTAACGTGTGGCAACCGCACCGTGGAGCAAACCTACGTATTGAAATAGTTAAATTTGATTGTTAGTGAGTATTTACCCCCCGGCGGCATTTGCGGCCGGGGGGTTTTGTTTTTGACCACTTGCTAGTGGTACAACTAAACGATGGAGAACCCGGCTCCTTTCTTTAGCCTTCGCAAGGTTTTTGGGCCGGATGCACTACTTTTACTCACGGGCCAAGGCCGCCCGCATCCTCCGTTAAACCGACCAACCCATGCGCGGCATCCAATTTTTGACCGACGACAAAAAAAACATCGTAGGGGCGCAAATCGATTTGCGCATCCACCAGGACACCTTCGATGCCTTTTTTAGCTCCCTCGTGGTTTCGGGGCGGCTGGGCGGCGGCACCCGGGGCCTCACCTTCCTGCGCGACCAGAAGGGCAACATCTGGGGCGTGCAGGTGGACCTGCGGGTGTACCAAAACGTGTTCGATCAATTCTTTAGCGAACTCATCGTCCAAAATGCCGACAAGCCTGTGGCGGCCAACGCCAGCCTAAGCACCGCCCGCGCCGACCGGATCAATACCGTGGTAACGGCCGCCCGCTCGTTTTTGGGCACCCGCTACCAAACCGGCGGCGACTCGCTGTTTGGGGTCGACTGCTCCGGCCTCACCTTTATGGCTTACAAAACCATTGGCTTGCAACTGCCCCGCCGCTCCGTGGACCAAATGAAGTCGGGCAAAACCGTCAACTTTGCCCAGTTGCAGCCCGGCGACTTGGTGTTTTTTGCCACTAACGAAAAAGACCCGCAGCGGATCAACCACGTGGGCCTGGTAACGGCCGCCGGGGTGGGCGTAGCCCCGAAGGTTGTCCACGCTTCCTCCTCGCGCGGGGTGGTGGAAGAAACCATCGCCAACAACTACCTGGCCCGGATGTTCCGGGGGGCAGTACGGCCGGTGTAAACCGGCAAAACCACTGGCCCAGCAAGCCGCTCTCCTCGATGGTGAGCAGCCCTACCCAATAACGGGCTTGGAACTGCGGCGGTGCGCCAGCCATTCAACCCGCCCCACCCAACGTTATGCCGCCACTGATTGTATAGGCCATAGCCGTGGGGGAAACGTTAAACTTGCGGCCTGTTGCCAAGTGTTCTTCTCCTCATCGATGAGGCTTGGTGGCGAAAACGATCGACCTTTTATGAAGATTTTTACCGCAGTAATTTTGTGGTGGCTGGTGGCTTCGCCACTATTGGCCCAAAACATTCGTTTTGCGGGCCTTAAGCGGACCAAGCCCGCCTACTTGCTCAAGGTCATTGGCCGGGCCGGGGCCGGGCTGCCCGACTCGCTGGCCGCCCAACAAATAGCGCAGCGCGTAAGGAACACCCGCCTCTTCAGCACAGTAGAGGCCGAAGTGGTGGCTGGCCCAACCGATACGGCCTGGGTGCTCTCGTGCCGCGAGGTGCGGACCTTGCTGCCCATTTGCGAGCTGGGGGCCATCCAGGGCAACCAATGGTTCCGGCTGGGACTGCTGGACGAAAACGGGCGGGGCCGGGGCATCCGCACAGTGGCTTTTTACCAATACAACGACCAACATTCGTTCTATTTGAAGCAATCTTTTCCCCTGGTATTTAACCGCTGGGGCATCAGTTATTTGCTCCGAAAGTGGTCTTTTTTAGAACCTTTTTTCTTTACCAAAGGAAGAAAAGAGTTTTACTATTACACCAACCGGAACGCCGAGATTGCGGCCAATTATGCGTTGGTGGCCAACCGCCACGACCTCGAGATCGGCCTGGGCTATTTGCAAGAGGAATTTGTGCATACCATGCCCGATAAGTACCTGGACAGCCCCAATCTTTTTTCGCAAAACCGGGTTTCGTTTAAGGTTATCCACAATCTTAACTATTTGAATTTCAATACTTTTTATGTAGATGGCTGGGCCAATACCTTGAATTTGTTCAATACTTACGAAGTAAACGACCGCAGTCCGTTTACTTCGGTTTTCAATGATTTTCGCTACCTAAAAACCTTGCCTTTCAAGGCCAATCTTGCTTTCCGCAACCGCCTGGGGATTTCTTCC
This sequence comes from Bernardetiaceae bacterium, assembly GCA_025454895.1. GTDB lineage: Bacteria > Bacteroidota > Bacteroidia > Cytophagales > Thermoflexibacteraceae > JALONO01. The sequence continues at coordinate 8 of JALONO010000234.1, read as the reverse complement.
AATAGTGA
>JALONO010000233.1 GCA_025454895.1 Bernardetiaceae bacterium | reverse complement strand
GTTCACGCCCGCGATGCGCCCTTGCATGGCCTGGCCCACGTTGGCGGCGGGCACGGCCAGCAGTTGCTTCGAGTCCACCGTGGCCACGGCCCCGGTTACGTCGCGCTTGGCCTGGCTGCCGTAGCCCGTTACCACGATCTCGTTCAAGGTTTTCACGTCAGACACTAGGGCGACGTTGATGGTAGCCGAACTGCCCACCACCACTTCCTGGCTGATGAAACCTACACTGCTAAACACCAAGGTGGCCCCGGTCTCGGCTTGGATCTCGTACTTACCCCCCTCCACATCGGTGATGGTGCCTTTGCTAGAGCCTTTTACTTGTACGGCCACCCCAGGCAAGCCGTCGTTGTTTTCTGAGTCGGTTACCTTGCCGCTCACTTTTTTCTGGGCCAAGGCCGGTAATGCCCAAGCTAACAGGCAAAACACCAAAGCCACTTGGCACCAGGTTTTCAGATAATGATTTCTCATTCGGGTAAAGAGATAGATAAGCGATTGGTTTTAAGTAGATTAAACTTATTGGGATACTCAATTGCAGGCCAATGCCCGCGCACTTCTTGCTGGTTAGAAGCCCAATTTAGCTAAAAAATGGAAATACAAAAAAGGCCAAAATGATTTAGCACGACCCGGTTCTCTTCGCCGTCAAAAAAAGAAGTGAGGTGAACAAAAAAGCGGATGGGAGAGCTTGGTAAAACTACGCCGACTTACCAAACCCTCGCTTTGGTTGGAAAAAATTAGGTTGACAAGTTAACCTATTCGCCTCAATCATGTTAGAGAAAACGGGCGGCAACCAAAGCCATTTCAGGTTGGGTGTTTTTTTGCCAACCGTTTCAATCCCTCTTTGTGCGAAATAGCAACCCCAATCCCAGAACGGCAAATCAGCCATTAAAAAATCACAACAATCCCATTTACTTTCCTCCTAAAAGCCAAAACAATCCCTTTCGCCCATGAACCGCTTGGCCCAATCGTCTAGCCCCTACTTGCTCCAGCACGCCCACAACCCGGTAGATTGGTACCCTTGGGGGCCGGAAGCCCTCGCCCGCGCCCGCGAGTTGGACCGGCCCATCATCGTCAGCATCGGGTACTCGGCCTGCCACTGGTGCCACGTGATGGAGCGCGAGAGCTTTGAAAACCCCAACCTGGCCCACTTGATGAACGAGCACTTTGTGTGCATTAAAGTGGACCGTGAAGAACGCCCCGACGTGGACCAGATTTACATGGAGGCCGTGCAGGCGATGGGCCTGGGCGGCGGCTGGCCGCTCAACGTGTTCCTCACCCCGGATGCCCGACCTTTTTACGGCGGCACTTATTTTAGGCCCGCCCAGTGGGGCCAACTGTTGCCCCAAATTGCCGAGGCGTACCAAACCCACCGCGAAAAAATTGAGCAGTCGGCCGGGGAGTTCGCGGCGGTGCTCAACCGCAGCGAGGCAGCCCACTACGGCCTGCAAGCACCTGCTGATACTACCCAACTATTGTTTCCGCCCGCCTTAGCCGTGGAAATGTACGCGGCTTTGGCCCAGCGGTTCGACTGGGAGCAGGGCGGCCTCAACCGCGCCCCCAAATTCCCCATGCCCAGCATTTATCAGTTTTTGTTGCGCTTCCATCACGCTTTTGACCATGCCGAGTCCCTGACCCAGGCCGAGCTTACTCTGCAAAAAATGGCCTGGGGCGGCTTGTACGACCAACTCGGCGGCGGCTTTGCCCGCTATTCGGTGGATGGCGAATGGTTTGCCCCGCACTTTGAAAAAATGCTGTACGACAACGCCCAGTTGCTCAGCCTGTACGCCGAAGCGCACTTGCTGGCCCCCCAGCCGCTGTACCGCCAGGTGATAGAGGAAACGGTGCAGTTTGTGGCCCGCGAGCTGACCAGCCCCGAGGGTGGCTTCTACTGCGCCCTGGATGCCGACAGCGAGGGCACCGAAGGCCGCTACTACGTGTGGACCCACGCCGAACTGGCCGCCGCCCTGGCCCAGGTGCCCGTGCCCAATGCCCTAGCCCTGGTGCAGGACTATTACCACTGCTACCCTGACGGCAACTGGGAGCACGAGTACAACATTTTGCACCGCCGCCAAACCGACGAAACCTGGGCCGCCCAGCACCAACTCGACCCGGAGCAGGCCTCGGCTACGCTGGGCACTTTGAAACAGGCCCTCCTGCGGGCGCGCGCCACGCGGGTACGCCCCGCCCTCGACGACAAAATCCTCACGGGCTGGAACGGCCTCATGATCAAGGGCTTGTGCGACGCCTACCTGGCCACTGGGCAAGTTAGCTACCTGCAAATGGCCCAACGCAACGCCACCTTTATCCGCCAAAACTTGCTCAAGGACGGCCTGCGCCTGGCCCGCAACTACAAAAACGGCCAAGCCAGCCTCGATGCCAACCTGGAAGACTACGCCAGCCTCATCCACGGCCTGCTGGGCCTCTACCAAGCTGGTTTCGACGACCAGTGGCTACAACTGGCCGCCGACCTGGCCCAGCACGTGCAAACCCATTTTTGGGACCCGGCCGAGCACCTTTTCTTCTTTACCGCCCACTATGCCGAAGCCCTGATTGCCCGTAAAAAAGAAATCTTCGATAACGTGATCCCGGCTTCTAACTCGCTGATGGCCCATAACTTATACTGGCTAGGCCACTTACTGGGCCACGATGCGTACATTGCCCAGGCCAAGCGCATGTTGGCCGTGATAAGCCCCCTGCTAAACCGCGACCCCAGCCATTTGGCCCACTGGGGCAGCCTGCTGATGGCCCAATATGGCCCCACCGCCGAGGTGGTGGTGAGCGGCCCGGCGTTTGCCCAGGTGGCCGCCCGCTTACAGCAACGTTACTGGCCCAACAAGGTAATGGCCGCCGCCGGCACGCCCAGCCCCTGGCCGCTGCTGGCGGGCCGCGACCCCAAGCCCGACGGGGCCACCTACATTTACGTGTGCGTAAACCGCACCTGCCAACTGCCCACCACCAGCGTGGAGGCCGCCTGGGGCCAGTTGGATGACATTGATTGATCCCAGGCTTTTGGCCACCGTTTTAAATTGAGTGAAAAATGATCTTTCCATTGACCTGATTTACTGTTTACAAGGAGGCCGCCTCCTTTATCCCAACCTGTTAATAAAGACCTATATTCGCTTATCCGCTAAATCCACCCATCATGAAACGACGTTCCTTTGTCCAAGCCGCCGCCCTCACACCCGCGCTGGGCCTGGTATCGGCCCCGCTATTGGCCCAGGCCCCACCCGCCGACGAGCTGCCCCCGGCCATCCAAGCCCTCAAACCCATGACCGCCGGCATTGTGCCCATCAGCCAGGACGAGCGGCAGGCCCGCCTGGCCAAGGCCCAGCAACTGATGCAGGCCAATAAAATCGATGCCCTGTTTTTGGAACCTGGCACCTCGCTCCAATATTTTCTCGATTTCAGCTTCTACCAGTCGGAGCGGTTGGTGGCAGCGGTGATCCCCGCCCGGGGCGAGCCTGCCTACATTTGCCCCAAGTTCGAGGAAGACAAGGTGCGCGAACTGATCAAGTTCGGGAACGAAGTGCGCACCTGGGAGGAGCACGAAAGCCCTTACCGCGCGGTGATCGCCCTGCTCAAGGACCGGGGCCTGCCCAACAACCGCCTGGCCATTGAGGAACGAACCCGTTACTTTTTGGTGGAGGGGCTCCAGCGCGAAGGCGGCCGCCTGCAACTGGGCCTCGCCGACGTGGTAACGGCTGGTTGCCGCATGTTCAAATCGCCGGCCGAGCTGGCCCTGATGCAGCGCGCCAACGACATCACCATTGCCGCCTACAAGGCCGTGTTCGCCTCGCTGTACGAAGGCATGTCGCAAGACGACTTTAGGCGGTTGGCCGCCGCCGCCCACAAAGCCCTGGGCGTTACCAGCTCCATCGGGGCCAACTTTGGCCCGGCCTCGGCCCTGCCCCACGGCAGCAGCCAGCCCCAAAAGCTCAAAGAGGGCGAAGTACTGCTGGCCGACGGCGGCTGCACGGTGGAGGGCTACCGCTCCGACATTAGCCGCACCATCGTGTTTGGCAAGCCCACGGCCCGCCACTTGCAAGTGTGGAACCTGGAAAAGGCCGCCCAGAACGCCGCGTTTGCCGCCGCCCAGCTGGGCACGCCCTGCCAGGCCGTGGATGCCGCCGCCCGCAAGGTGATCGCGGAGGGGGGCTTTGGCCCTGATTACAAGTACTTTAGCCACCGAACCGGCCACGGCATCGGGCTGGACGGCCACGAGTGGACCAACCTGGTGCGCGGTAACCAAACCCCGTTGCAGCCCGGCATGTGTTTCAGCAACGAACCGGGCATTTACATCACGGGCGAGTTCGGCGTGCGGATCGAGGACTGCTTCTACCTTACCGAGCAAGGCCCGAGGTATTTTAGCCAGCCCAGCCCGGCCATTGACCAGCCGTTTGCCGGGGCCTCGTAAGTAGCCGCCGTAGAAGACGCCGCACTACGGGCAGCCATGAAAAGCTATTGGTGCTGACACGAAAACGAAAGCGTAATTCTCAAGAAATCCCCCTAACAAAAAAGCCAAGCAAATGCTTGGCTTTTAATGTTTTATAATAGAAGGTCAGCCTAAAATCAAACAGGAATTTTACCGATTCCGAATGGCAAAATGATTGATCAACTAAGCGATAAAATCATGCAATCATGCAATCATGCAATCATGCAATCATGCAATCATGCAATCATGCAATCATGCAATCATTTAGGAATTAAAGCAAATCCTGCACGTCCAACATGCCCACCGGCTTGCCGTTGTGCTCGGCGATAAGGGTGTCGACTTGATGCTTTTTAAACAGGTCGGAGGCCACGTGCAGCAGGGCTTCGGCCTCGACCGTGATCGGCTTTTTGAGGCCCAAGTCAGCCAGGCGTTTTTGCAGGAAACCCTCCCCTTCGTGCTCCAGGTGGCGGCGTAGGTCGCCATCGGTGAAGATGCCCGCCACGGCCCCGGCCACGTCCACCACGGTAACGGCCCCAAAGCCGGACTTGGTCATTTCCACAATGGCATCCAGCACGGTTTTGTTCAGGCCCACCACGGGGTTTTTGCCACTGATGGCCTCGCGCACGCGGGTGGTCATGAGGCGGGTGTGCTCGAAAAACTGTTGGGTGCCCAGGGTGGTAAAGTTATTCTCGGTAAGGGCCTTCATCACTTTCCAAGGCACGGTTACGGTATGCACGCCAATGTTGATGGCGTTGCGCACGTGCTCGGTGTGCCGCACCGACGAGAACATGATCTTGGTATCGTACTCATAATAATTGACGGCTTCCACGCACTGTTGCACCAGGGCCAGCGCATCATGGCCTTGGTCTTGCAGACGGCCCACCAGCGGGCACACATAACTGGCCCCGGCGGCCATGGCCATGTAGGCTTGCTGCAAGGTGTACACCAGGTGCACGTTGGTGAGCAGCCCGGCCTTGCTGAGGCGGTTGCAGGCCGCCACGCCTTCTAACGAAACCGGGATTTTGAACACCGTTTTGGCAGGATCCAGGCCCAAGGAAAGCAACCGCTGGGCTTCGGCATAAATCTCTTCGGCGTTGGCACCTAAGGCTTCCACCTGCAGCACGGGCACCATCCCGGCCAGCTTGAGGATCATGGCATCGATGTCCGTTACCCCTTCGCGGTGCATAAAGGTGGGCGTGGTGGTAAGCCCGGCCAGGAAACCCAATTTAAACGCTTGTTCAATCTCCTTGAGATCGACCGAATCCAAGTATAATTCCATTGGTCAAAAACCTGTTAGATAGAAAATAGGCGCAAATGTAGCCGCTGCGGGCCAAACTTCCTGGCAAAAATCGGGCGGAGCGGGGGTGCGCTGGCCCCGCCCAGGGGCCTATCTTTGCCGCCTAACCTTGATTTACCATGCTCACCGCCCCCCCCACCCTGCGCGACATCGAGGCCGCCGCCGTCCGCATTGCCCCGCATACGCACCGCACCCCGGTGCTCACCAGCACTTATTTAGACCAAATGCTGGGGGCCCACCTCTATTTTAAATGTGAGAATTTCCAGAAAACCGGCTCGTTTAAAATGCGCGGGGCGGCCAACGCGGTGTTTATGCTGGGGGCCGACGAAGCCGCGCGGGGCGTGGCCACCCACTCGTCGGGCAACCATGCGCAGGCCCTGGCCCGGGCGGCCCAGAGCCGGGGCATCCCGGCCTACTTGGTAATGCCCCGCAACGCCCCCGAGATCAAGAAGCGGGGGGTGCGCGGTTTCGGCGGGCAAATTATCGAGTGCGAGCCTACCCTGGAAGCCCGCGAAACCGGCCTGGCCGAGGTGGTAGCCCGCACCGGGGCCAACTTTGTGCCCCCTTACGACGACTACCGGATCATTGCCGGGCAGGCCACCTGCGCCTACGAGTTACTGGCTGATGCCCCACCGCTGGACTACCTGATCGCGCCCGTGGGCGGGGGCGGGCTGTTAAGTGGCACGGCCCTTGCAGCCCATTATTTAGCCCCCGGCACGCAGGTGTGGGGGGCCGAGCCGCTGGAAGTAAACGATGCTTGGCAGTCGTTGCGGCAGGGCAAGTTAGTGCCGCTCACCGGGGGCCACACCATCGCCGACGGGCTGCGTACTTCGCTGAGCGACAAAACGTTCGGCATCAT
>JALONO010000232.1 GCA_025454895.1 Bernardetiaceae bacterium | reverse complement strand
GCTCAATCCCAACCATTTAAGTCTAAAGGGCTTAAAAAATGAGCAATTTCAGCTAAGTTGCTGATATTCAAATATTTAAAAATCCAAAACATGTTCTTAAAAAATCTCCTTAAACTTGGATGTCCAATCAACTTTTATATGAAAACCCACTGGAAATTTACCCTGGCCATGGCCAGTGGCCTTTGGCTGGCGGCGCAGCCCGTTTTGGCCCAGCGCGTTGGTTTGGCGTTGGTGAGCACCACCACGTTCCCCGGCCAGGTGCCGCCTTCGGCCGAGGTGGTAGGCTTCGACCTGGCTTTGCGGGGCCTGGACCAGCGGGTGGGCCTGGCCGCCGCCTTCGAAACCGACCTGACCGCCGCCCTCCGCCTGCGCGCCGAGGTGGCTTACTACCGCCTAGGCTACCAGTTTGGCCAGCAGTATGGCAACGCCTCCTGGGACAAAAGCTATGGGTTCGGCAATGTGCAAGCGGCCGCCCTGCTCGATGCCACCGTTTGGCGGTTTGGCCCGGCTGGTTATTTGGCCACGCACGCGGGCGTGGGCTGCAACCGCGTAACGGCTAACTCGGAAAGTGGGTACGTGTCGGCCGGAGGGTCAGGCGGAGGAGCGGGGATGCGTATGGCCCGTAGCGGCCCGGCGGAGTTCAACCGCACGCTCAATTACACGGCCATTGCCGGAGCCAGCTACAACTTTGAGTGGGACAGCGGGCACAAGTTCGTGCTGTCGGCCAGCTACAACCAGGCCCTGGGCGCTTCCCCGCGCAACGACCTGAATTTCGACGTGGCTTACACCAACAACGCGGGCACCCAAATGTCGCAATGGCGGCAGTCGCTCGCGCCCCGGCTCCATTTCCTCAACGTGAGCGCGGCGGTTTTCTTCCCGCTCGTCCGCCGGGGTGCGCCGGAGTAGTATTTGTCAATTGTTTCAGGCTAACCCGCTCTTAACCAAGCCCGGAAGGGAGGCCAGGCCGCGTTTGTTGGCGGGGCCAAAGTGGGCGAGCTTGCTCGCCACGTAAGTTTTTTTCAGAAAAAGGCTAGGTTTTTTCGCCGTAACCAAAAAAAGTCCGAAATTAGGGCTATTAAAGGCAATGGCCACGATCGCCCTGTTGCCGCCAATGGCGGGGTTTTAGGGAAGGTAGGCTGGGAATTTGCCTCCTTCGACGATCATTTACTTCGGTGAATGTCCTTTTTGTCTTACCTAAATTAAAAAAGCATGTCGTGTTTCGAGTCATCCACCTTCCTGAAAGATCCCAGAGTGATGGACCAGGAAATTCTCAAAAAAGCCTGTGCCCGGCTCAATTGGACTTTTAGAACCGTGCCGGAGCAGAACCAGCAAGTGCTGTACGTGTATGATGTTAACCAAAAAAGCAAACTTTATGGCGAGTTTGCCCTCAAAGTGGTGGACAACATCGTTACCTACAACAGTTATTACCTAAAAAACGGCCGCGAGCTTATCAAAGCCTTGGAAGATCAGTTCTACCAACTGAACGTGGCTTATGCCGAGCAAACGATTGTGAACAAATTTAAGCCGATGGGCTTTAAGCAGGTCCCCGACGACCAGTTTGTCCCCACCAGTACCGAGGTGATGCGCTTTAGGATGGTCGCCTACTCCGAAATGCTGGGCGAAACCGATGAAAGCGTGGAGATCGAGTTCACCATCAAAAACGACGGCACCATTGTTTCGGACTCTAACTACATCCCGGCCGACATCCACCTGCTGGCCGACAAGGCGATGGAGGGGATAGACAAAGCATTTGGCACCATTCGCCTCGAGGGCGAGCACATCAAGCGCAAGCCGATCCCGGCCAAGTACCGGGATAAAGCCTATTGCAAGGCCAGCCAGTTGCAACAGCATTGAGGTTTTACCGATTAAACAAGTTTTCCATTTTATTCAGTCGTTAGGCAAATACTTGATTGTTCATATTCATCCCCCCGGCACCGCAAGGTTTTTGGGGGGATGTTTTTTGCTGCGCCCTGGTAGTTCACGGCCCGCAGGCCCACTAAGAGAGTTTTTGTATATTGAAAATCAGATAGTTGATTTAAATTGGCCTCTTGTCCGCCACCTCCATGCGCCTCGAAATTGCGTCTCAGCCCACAGGCTCGCCCCAAAAGCTCATTCGCTTTTGGTCGTCCGACGGACGGCAAAAACGGGAGTTTTTGAGCGAGTATGTGCGGTTGGCCAGGGTGGGGCCAAAAAAGGTGAAATTTATTATAAAGTTTCTATAAGTATACTTTTATGTGAATTTTATTATAAAAAAGCGATTAAATTCGCCCGTCTTGGCCCCACCCCAAGCAGCCGCACTTCCTCGCCCCAAAACTCTCGTTTTGGTCGTCCGTCGGGGAGGGGCTTCCCTTAATTTAGCTAATATGCTCATTATCAACGCACAAAAACTCTAAGGTTTGCAAGGGTAGCATTTGCCCACCATTTCGGGTAAACTTGCTCCTGAGCCTAATGATTTAATGAATGTGTTTGCGAATGTTTTTTCTTCTTAATTAATAAATTATTCACAAAGCAATAACTCCGCAATCTTAATTGGATTTTAGGATCAGCCATTCTCTATGGAGCCATTTGTTACTTTCCGCCGGTTCAACGACCCTGGCCAGGCCCAGGCCCTGGGCGAGTTGCTGGAGGCCCACCAAGTGCCCTACGAGTTGGAGGACAACTCGGTGGATAACGTGATCACCCGGGCCGACAGTGCCTCCGGCCGCGACTACCGCGTGAAGCTGCGCGCGGAAGACTTTGCCCGGGCCGAAGAGCTGCTCGCGCCCATTTTTGCCGCCCAAATGGCCGAACTCCCGGCCGATTACTACCTTTTTTCCTTCACTGATGCGGAACTGATGGAAGTAATCCTCAAAAAGGACGAGTGGGGCCAACTCGATTTTATGCTGGCCCAGCACCTGCTCCGGGAGCGGGGTAAAGAAGTGGCCCCCGAGGTGGTGGCCCTCATGGGCCAGCGACGGATCAGCGAGCTAGCCCAGCCCGCGCCAGACCAGGATTTTTGGATAACGGCGGGCTATTTCTTAGCCATTGCGGGTGGGGTGCTGGGGGTGCTCACCGGCCTGTACCTGTGGCAGCACCACCGCACCCTGCCCAACGGCCGCCGCGTGCCCGCGCACTCCCCGCGCGACCGTCGGCACGGCAAGTGGATGACCGGGCTGGGGCTTTTGATGACGCTCCTTTGGGCTGGGGCGCGGGTGCTGGCGCAATGGCCCTTTTGAGCCTACAACCGCAGGCCCACCACCAGGATGTCGTCGATCTGCGGACGGTTGCCGAGCCAATCGGTGATCCGTTGAGCCAGGGTGGCCCGTTGTTCGGCCAGGGGGAGCAGGTGCATTTGCTGCAAAATCTCCCGAAACTGGCGGGAGCCGAGTTTGCGCTCTTGCGGCCCGCCCATTTGGTCGCGGTAGCCGTCGGAGAACAGGTAGCACATGGTAGGCGGCCCGCCCAAGGGCAACGTGTGGGAGAGAAAGGGCTTGTCGGCGTGCTGTCGATGCTCCTGCCCACCGATGGAACGCCGGTTGCCCGGTAGCTCGTGGCAGGCCTGGTCTTGAAAATAAATCAGGTCGTGCTTGGCCCCGGCAAAGGTGAGCGAGGTAAAACGATCGTGGCCGGGGGCTTGGTGCAGGGCCACCAGGGCCAAGTCCATGCCGTCGTTGGTCCGGGTTTCGCGCTGTTTGAGTGCCTGCTGCACGCCAGTGTGCAGGGTCTCCAGCACTTGGGCTGGCTCCAAAATCCGGTGCTGCAAAATCGTTTCCCGCAACAACTGCGAGCCAATGATGCTCATGAGTGCCCCCGGCACGCCGTGGCCCGTACAGTCGGCGGCGGCCACGTACACGGTGCGGCCGCCATCCGGGGCCATCACTTCTTCTAAGTAATAGAAATCGCCCGAAACAATGTCTTTGGGTTGGAAATAGACAAAATAGTCTTGCTGGCCCAGGTTATTGGCCAGTTTTTCGGGCAGGGGCAAAATGGCCTGTTGGATGCGGCTGGCGTACCGGATGCTGTCGGTAATGTTGCGGTTGCGCGACTCGATGACCTGTTTTTGCGCATCCAGCACCTGGTTGGCTTGTTCGAGGGCCAGTTGGCCTTGGATGATCTTCACGTTGGCCCGGTAGCGCACCTGGATGAGGAAAACCGTGAACAAGGCCGTTACGGCCAGCAACAGGCCGCCCTGCACCAACACGTCTTTGAGCACCAACTGCGGGTTGGCCCCAATGAACACCACCGTAACCAAGGCCGAAAGGGCCACGATGACCGCCGTGTAGTACCAGCGCCACAAAATAAACATGCCCGCCCCGATGAACAGGGCCATGTAATTGAGGCTGTGCCCCAAAAAATGGGCTTGGTTGATCAGCCCAAAGGTGTAGGCATTTTGGAGGGAAATCAGTAAAAAAGGGATGCTGACCAGGGTGGCCGATGAAAATTTGAGCCGCCGGAAAAAGAAAATGGCCACTAGCGTAACCGCCGCCACGCCTAGACGCAAGGGGAACACATGGAGCCAAGCTTCGGGCAAATTCAGGTAGTCGGTGAGGCCAAAAAGCGGGTCGAAGACCACCGCCACCCAAGCCCCGATCTGGTGGTAACGGGCAGATACTTTTTCAATTTCTTGCTCGAGCCGCTCGGCCAAAGCCGGGGCGGCAGGGGGTAGTGGTATTTCCATAGGGTGATAGTGGACGGTTTAAAGAAGCAGCCAATGCCCATTCATGTTGAAATAGAACGCGGATTGCTGATTTTTTTCATCGTAAGGGGTTGTTTATCCACGGCAAAAGCCATCCAATCATCTAGGTAAAGTCAATGGCAGGAGTTTTATTAACTACCTATTCTCCAAATTGATTATAAATAAATTTAATACATTTATTTTACAAAAAAGGTAAACTGTCAGGCAGATAGTCCCGGCCAATTTCTGCAATTTTGTAGCCATACTGGTGGGCCTTGGCTGCAGAGGTTTGCCAGAGTGATCGAGTTTGGGCCGCCCCAGTGCTGGCCGTTTTGGCTAGTTCCTCGGTTTCTCCGCCGTTCGCCCTATTTTTGCCAAAATATTTATTTAAAAGCTGATTTTTAACCCAACTGAACGAATGAACGGACAGAAGATCACCATCAACGGTGGCGGAAAATTACAAGTGCCCGATTTCCCCATCATCCCCTTTATCGAGGGCGACGGCACCGGGCCGGATATATGGGCCGCCTCTGTGCGCGTATTGGATGCCGCTGTGGCCAAAGCCTACGCTGGCAAGCGCCAACTGGTTTGGAAAGAAGTGCTCGCGGGCGAAAAAGCCTTCAAACTCACCAATAACTGGCTACCCGAAGAAACCCTCACCGTATTCCGGGAATACTTGGTGGGCATCAAAGGCCCTCTCACTACCCCGGTGGGCGGCGGCATCCGCTCGCTCAACGTGGCCTTGCGGCAAGAGCTGGACCTGTACGCCTGCCTGCGCCCGGTGCGCTGGTTCACCGGCGTGCCCTCGCCCGTAAAACGCCCCGAGCTGACCAACATGACCATCTTCCGCGAAAATACGGAAGACGTGTACGCGGGCATCGAGTGGATGACCGGCACCCCCGACTGCGACAAGGTGATCGATTTTTTGGTGAACGAGATGAAGGTAACCAAAATCCGGTTCCCCAAAACCTCGTCCATCGGCATTAAGCCGATTTCAATTGAAGGTACCGAACGCCTGATGCGCTCGGCCATTGACTATGCCATTAAGTATAAAAAGCCCTCGGTAACCCTGGTGCACAAGGGCAACATCATGAAATTTACCTCCGGCGGGTTTAAGCAATGGGGCTACGACGTGGCCACCCGCGAGTACCGCGACCAAGTGATTACCTGGGAGGAATACGATAAACTATTGAAAACCGAGGGCCAAGCCGCCGCCGATGCCGTGGCCAAAACCAAGGTGATGATCAAAGACTCGATCGCCGATGCGTTTTTGCAGCAAATTTTGCTGCGCCCGGCCGAGTACTCCGTGATTGCCACCCCCAACCTCAACGGCGACTACATTTCCGATGCCCTGGCCGCCATTGTGGGGGGCATTGGCATTGCGCCGGGGGCCAACATTAACTACGTGAGCGGTCACGCCATTTTTGAAGCCACCCACGGCACGGCCCCCAAGTACGCCGGGCAAGACAAGGTGAACCCCGGCTCGGTGATCCTCTCCGGGGCGATGATGCTCGAGTACCTGGGCTGGACCGAGGCCGCCGACCTGATTTACCAGGGCCTGGAAACCGCCATTGCCGCCAAGCGGGTTACTTACGACTTCCACCGGTTGATGGACGGGGCCACCCTGCTCAAATGCTCCGAGTTTGCCACCGAGGTGATCAACGGCATG